>OKRF01000020.1:0-1766 GCA_900290315.1 Candidatus Sulfopaludibacter sp. SbA3
AACCCAGTACCGGCGACAAGATCGCCGGCGTTACCTACGCCTATTTTCATACCCATCGTTGCCTGCTCGAGTTTGCCCCTTCGCGAAATCCCGACGCCTTTTCGCCGTCATTTTCATCCCGCCGGGTGAGGCTTCGCCTCCTGAGCCGACTGTCAGGCTCGAACGCCACCCAGCCGGCCAACAGAGTGAGGCCATCCACGCCAGGCACGCCAAGCGCCCGCGTGACGAGTTGCGCATCCTGAGCGAGATGCTCGGTGTAATCGTAGATGCCGCACAGATCGGCGGGCGGGCTTTGCGCGGCGACTACCCAGGACATGGACAGCAACAGGAAACGTGAACCTGGCATCGGGATCAGGATCAGATTGCGCAGGCCGCGGTTCCGCAAGATGGTATCCCTCCGATTCTCTTGCTCAATATTTTAAACCGCTCCCGAAGGCGACAGACGATAAAAGAGATGTCGCGGTAGGGATGCGGGTTGCCCCGCACCCCCCGCAGGATGCGGGTTGCCCCGCACCCCCCGCACAGATCCGTGCAAGCGCGATTGACGCACACGGCTCCTACCTTGGATGGCTAACGGCAAAGCGCTGCTCAGGTTAAGGACGCACCACCTTGGGGCGCGGCAGCCAGCGTACGAAAAGACGGCGCAGCCCAAATTCCTTCAGGAACCGTTCGGCCTCGTCGCGGTGCTCGAACCCCACCACCAGATCATCCGCGTAGCGAATCACCATTACTTGGCCCGTCGCCGTCCTCGCTGATCCCCACTTTCAGCCATTTCGGGATCAGGCGGTGAATTCGCGTCCGGCTCGCGTACGTGGGTCCGCCGTCCGGCTCGCGATGTACCGCCGTGACCGCGTGTTGCCTTCCCCTACAGACGACAGGGTCGGCGACCTCAGTTTGTAGTTTTAGAAGCTCTATACCCTGCCCGTCGCTGCCCCTGTCCACGCTTCGGATCACACCTTGCGATGCGCCCCGCAGGACTTGGGGTCAGGATGGATTCGCTGCTCCTTTCCTGTCGGACTCTTTCATTCCTTATTGCATGCCGGTTTATCCCGGCGCTACGTCTGTCCTACAGCGCGGCGAGCACCTCTTTGTAGAGGTATTTGGAACCTTCGACGCCGTCCCATGGACCCTCTTCGTACTCCAGCGCGAAGGTGCCGGTGAAGCCCGCGTCCATCATGATCTTCACGGAGCGGCGGACACTCTGATCGGGCTTCCAGCGATTCCAGTATTTAGCGTGGACGTTGGTGTGGGCGTAGGGCGCGAGGTCCTTCAGGCCGTTGTACAACAGGTACTCGTGCTCCCAGTTGCAGAAATCCGGCGACGCTTCGCAGAACGGGCTACCCACTTCGTCCACGATGATGCGGATGTTGATGGGGTTCGCGGTGAGTCCCCAGTGATTCTCCAGCGTCACCTTGACTCCCACCTTGGATCCGTAGTCAGCCATCTGCTTGAAGGACTCGATGCAGTTGGCCAGGTAGACGGCCAGTTGGTCGTTCTTAGGATAGTCGGAGGTGGCCACGGCGGCGGGAGCGATGCGCGGACCGCCGCTGTTGACGCGCATCGATTTCGCGCCCAGGATGGCGGCGCCATCCAGCCACTTCTTGGCGACATCGACACCGGCTTTCCGCTTCTCGGCGTCGAGCTCGCAAATGTCGCGCGGCGCGTTGTTGGAGATGTGCTGGCACTTGGTTCCGGTGGCGGCCATCTTGGCAGCGAGCTTCTCCAGCCACTTCTTTCCCGCATCGCTGGAGGGATCGAACTCCCTG
>OKRF01000020.1:1776-2630 GCA_900290315.1 Candidatus Sulfopaludibacter sp. SbA3
CCGGTGGCGGCCATCTTGGCAGCGAGCTTCTCTAGCCACTTCTTTCCCGCATCGCTGGAGGGATCGAACTCCCTGGTAGTCCGCGTCGTGACGCCCACGTTGAGCGGGACCTGGACGTACATGCTGTCGTCGGTCACATCGCCGAAGAGTCCCGAGAACAGGTCCATGTGGGTCACGCCGGGAAAGGTGTCCTTGGTGAACTGGGGGAAGTCCATCATGGTGATCTCGCCGTACTTGGCCTTCATCTGCTGGTTCGATTGGTTGTTGCCACGGGTCTTGAAAATGTAGCGAATGGGCCAGGTGTTGGAGGCCAGCTTGTCCAGTTTCTGTTTCTCGGTAAGCGGGGCAGCGCGCACTGCTTGCGGAGTGAGGGCCAACGCGCCGGCGGCTGTCAGGAAGCCTCGCCGGGGAAGAGAGAGATCGGGTCGGTCAGGCATTCCTTGAGTGTACCCTTGTTATACTTGAATTTCCCGTGTTCCATTCCATAGAAAAGCAAGTTTCCAGCGCGTTCCACACGCATATCCAAATTCGATATGGCATCGACCTGACCGTGGCGATCGAGCAGCCGCGCCAGAGCGATTTCGGGGAAATGGCGGTGCCGGCAGCTTTCCAGCTTGCCAAAGAACTGCGGCAGGCGCCGCGCAAGATCGCCGGCGAGTTGGTAGCGGAGATGGGTGCGATTCCCGGAGTGGCGGCGCTGGAGGTGGCGGGTAACGGGTATATCAATATCCGGCTGGATCGCGGCGCATACGGCGCGGCGCTGCTACGCGGCGATTCCGGAGAGGCCCACGTTTCGGACGGGAAAATCATTGTCGAACATACCAACATCAACCCTAACAAGGCGGCCCACATCG
>OKRF01000020.1:2640-16012 GCA_900290315.1 Candidatus Sulfopaludibacter sp. SbA3
CATCAACCCTAACAAGGCGGCCCACATCGGCCACCTGCGCAATGCCACGCTGGGCGACACGTTCGTCCGCATGTTGCGCGCGCGGGGCTACCAGGTGGAGGTGCAAAACTACATCGACAATACCGGCGTGCAGGTGGCCGACGTGGTGGCCGGATTCCACTACCTGGAGAACAAGACACTAGCGGATGTGCGTGCGCTGCTGGCTGACCCCGCGGTGCGCTTCGACTACTACTGCTGGGATCTCTACGCCCGCACCTCCAGCTATTACAATGACCATCCGGAATCGCTCGAATGGCGCAGGAAAACGCTGCACGCCATGGAGTCCGGCGAGGGGGACGTGGCGGAACTGGCTCACCTGGTTTCGGACGCCGTCGTCAAGGCGCACCTGGCCACCATGCTGCGGCTGGATGTGGAGTATGACGTGCTACCCCGCGAGAGCGAGATTCTGCATCTGCAGTTCTGGGCTGCGGCCTTCGCGCTGTTGAAGGAACGGAAAGCCATCTACTTCGAGACCGAGGGCAAGCATGCCGGATGCTGGGTGATGCCCGGCCTTTCCGAGGAGGGCAAAGTCATCGTCCGTTCCGATGGGACGGTGGTGTATACCGGCAAGGACATCGCCTACCAGTTGTGGAAGTTCGGACTGCTGGGCAAGGATTTCTATTACCGCCCGTGGCACGCCTACAGCGACGGCCGGGTGTTATGGGTGACCACAGCCGAGCCGGCCGATTCGGGTCAGCGGTTCGGTCACGGCACGCGCGTCTATAACGTGATCGATACGCGCCAGTCGTATTTGCAGGACGTAGTGGAGGCAGGCCTGCGGGCATTGGGATTCAACGCCCAGGCCGACCAGTCGATTCACTTTAACTACGAGATGGTGGCGCTGTCGCCGCGCTGTTGCGCCGATCTGGGGATTCCCCTTTCCGAAGAAGACCGAAAGAAGCCTTACGTGGAAGTCTCCGGCCGCAAGGGCCTGGGCGTGAAGGCCGACGACCTGATGGACAGCCTGATCGCGAAGGCGCTGGAAGAGGTCTCCTCGCGGCATGCCGGAGTTCCCGCCGACGAGCAGCGGTGTGTCGCCACGCAAATCGCCATCGGGGCGCTGCGTTACTTCCTGCTGAAATTTACGCGAAATTCAGTGATCGCCTTCGACCTGCAGGAGGCTCTGAGTTTTGAAGGCGAGACCGGTCCGTACGTACAATACGCCGCGGTACGCGCTCAGAAGATTCTGGCCAAATTGCTGGAACGCGGTGAGACGCTGCCCGACTTCGCGGCCGAGTTGCCCCCCGAGGCAATGGCGCGACAACTACAAGCCGAGGAGGTGTGGCAAATGCTGCTCGCGGCCTCGAAAGCGGACTCTGCCCTGGATAAGGCTGTCACCGCCGGCGAACCGGCCCATGTCGCCAGGTACGCTTTTCAACTCGCGCAGGCCTTCAGCAACTTTTACCAGCAGAACCCCATCCTCGTCGAAGAGAATCGCGAAAAGAAGGTGCTGCTGTTGTGGATGACGGATTTCTTCCGCCGCCAACTGGAGCGGACCGCCGGTATTCTGGGGATTCAGATTCCAGCCTATATGTGACGGTAACGCCGGCGGTCTTGCCGCCGGTTCCGCTGGCTCACCGGCGACAAGATCGCCGGCGTTACCCCCCTTTCTTCTCTTCGGGAGGCTTTTCCGCTCCCGGGGGTGGGGTCAAGTACTGGACAATCACTGAAATCCTGCGGTTGGACGACGCCTGCGGATCGTCCGGGTGGCGCAACTGCCGGTCGGCATAGCCTCTCACCTGGGCGACCTGTCCCGGGCGAAGACCGCCAGCCTCCATCAACTTGCGCGCGGAATTGGCGCGGTCGGTGGAGAGTTCCCAGTTCGAATAGGCATCATCCCGGGAGAAGGGTTTTGAATCGGTATGGCCTTCGATCAGCACATTGTTGGGGAGCTTTCCCAACTCGTCGGACAGGTGTTGCAGCAACTCTGTGCCCCCCTCGGTCGGCACCGCCCGGCCCGACTCGAAGAACATCCCGGCATCCGTCTCCAGGAGTTCGATGCGGAGTCCATCCGAGGTGATGGTGATCTCGACGTGGTCTTTCAGAGCGCGGAAATTCGGTACGCTCATGAGCGCCTGTTGGATCTTCTCCGCCAGCTTTTTCATGTCATCCTTGGGGACCTCCAGAGCGTTGCCCAACCCGGCCGCGGCCGTGCCCGTCAGCTTTCCTGGCCCGGACGGATTGTTGAAATAGGCGCTGATCGCCTTTTTGACTTCCTCATCGGCGCTCATCAGCCACAGCACAATGAACAGCGCCATCATGGCAGTGACGAAGTCCGCGTACGCAACCTTCCAGGCGCCTCCGTGATGGCCGGCGTGTCCGGCTTTCTTCCTCTTGATGATGAAGATCTTGGGAGCCGGCGGCAGCGGTGGTGGACTCTCCAGTTCCTGAGCCATGGCTATGCCGCTTTACTCGCAGCCTTGCCGCCACCGCGGCAGGCCGCCTCCATCTCTTGAAAAGACGGCCGGACACCGGTTGGAATCGACCGCCGAGCCATTTCCACCGCAATCATAGGACTCAGGCCTTTGAGGAACGCGAGGGCCGTCATGCGCAAAAAACCGAAGTAGTTGGCCTCGGCGTCATTCTGTTTGCCCATGGCCGAGGCCAGCGGGCTGAAGATTCCGTAGCACAGCAGAATGCCCAGAAAGGTCCCCACCAGGGCCGCCGCCACGCGATGCCCGATCTCCTCTTTAGGCCCGCCCAGGGCTCCCATAGTGATCACCACGCCCAGAACGGCCGCCACGATGCCCAACCCAGGCAAAGCATCGGCCATCGTGGTCAAGGCCGCGATCGGTTCGGCCGACTCGCGATGATGCACCTCCAGATCCACTTCCATCATCTGGTCGATATCCAGGGGATCCACTCCGCCGGACACCGCCATGCGCAGTGTGTCGCAGAGAAACTGCACCGCATGATGGGATTTCAGGAATTTCGGATACTTGGAAAACACCGGACTCTTTCCCGGATTATCGACATCCTCTTCCAATTTGGCTGTGCCCGCCTTACGCACGTAGTTGAAGAGTTCGTACATCATTTTCAGGTTTTCGGCATAGAACTCCTTGGTATAGGGGCTGCCAGTCAGAATTCCCGCCAGGCCCTTTCCAATCCGGATCAGCGTGGGTAGCGGGTTGGCAACCACCACAGTCCCAATAGCTGCGCCAAAGATGATCACGAGTTCCGCCGGTTGGAACAGGACGAGAAGCTTTCCATGTTCCATCAGGTAGCCGCTAGCAATGGCTCCCAGGACAATGACAATTCCGATAATGGAAATCATTTTACGGTTGCGTCGCGCTCCGAATACTTATCGGTCCCGCTGGCGTCAAACTTTAGCCAATTTTGTGCCGCTCCCCAAAGCGGCACAATTTGTTCTTGCCAATTCCGGGATAGTGCTGGAACAATAGGTGCTTGGTCGAAACCTATGCGAATACGCGTATTGGGCATCGTACTGGCGGGTGGCAAGGGAACGCGGCTCTATCCGCTTACCAAGGAACGGGCCAAACCGGCCGTTCCGTTTGGCGGCAAGTATCGCATTATCGATTTCGTCCTGAGCAATTTCATCAACTCGGGAATCTACTCGGTGTATGTATTGACGCAGTTCCGCAGCCAGTCGCTGCTCCAGCACCTGAGCGAGGGTTGGCAGTTCGGCGGGCTCCTCAAATCGCAATTTGTCATCCCGGTGCCGGCCCAGATGCGCTCCGCGGGGGAAACCTGGTACCAGGGCACCGCCGATGCGATCTATCAGAACATCAACCTGGTGGAACAGAGCGATCCCCACATGGTGGCCATCTTCGGCGGCGATCATATTTACCGCATGAACGTCATGAATATGATCGAATACCACGCACAGAAAAGCGCCGAGGTCACCGTTGCGGCCATTCCGGTGGACCGCAGGCACGCTTCGGAGTTCGGCGTGATCGAAGCCTCCGACGACGGACACATCCTGGCGTTCCACGAAAAGAATCCTGACGCGCCCACCATGCCCGGCGACGAAAATCGGGTCTATGCGTCCATGGGCAACTACATTTTCTCCACCCGCACGCTGCTGCGGCTGCTGCACGACGATGCCGCCGAGGAGCACAGCAACCACGATTTCGGCCGTGACATCCTCCCCAAACTGGCCGGCAAGAGCGAAATCTACGCGTACGATTTTCAAACCAACCGCATTCCTGGGGAGGCTGCCGACGCCGACCCTTACTGGCGCGACGTAGGAACCATCGACGCTTACTTCGAAGCCAATATGGACCTACGTGCTGTCAAGCCGGCCCTCAACCTTTTTAACCGCGAGTGGCCACTGCGCAGTTCCAGCTACCCCGATCCGCCCGCGAAATTCACGTTCGACGATGAGAATCGCCGCGGTCAGGCCATCGACTCTATCGTTTCCGGCGGCTGCATCCTCTCCGGCGGCACGGTGCGCAACAGCGTGCTCGGCCGCGGTGTGAGGGTCCATGCCGGCGCCCAGGTGGATGACTGTGTCATTTTGGACAACTGCGACATCGGACGCCGCGCCCGGTTGAAGCGCGCCATTCTGGATAAGAACGTGCGCATTCCGGAAGACGCCGTCATCGGCTACGACCCCGCACAGGACCGCGTGCACCACCACGTCACCGAGAGCGGCATCGTGGTCATCGGCGGCGCGCGCACGCCGGTGGATATCACCGGGCTGGTGGTCTGACGCACTCGCCGTGCGGGCCACCCCATGGAACAGCAGGTTCTCAGTTGGATCACGCAATACGGGTATCTGGCGATCTTCGCGCTTCTCATGCTGGGCATCGTCGGTTTGCCCGTCCCCGATGAAACGTTGCTCACCTTTTGCGGATTCCTGGTCTTCAAAGGCCGCCTCTCGCTGGCCCTGGCATTCGGTACGGCGTTTGCCGGCAGCGCCTGCGGCATCACCCTGAGCTACACGCTGGGCCGGACGTTCGGCCTGGCGCTGATCCATCGTTACGGCAAATACGTGCGCATCACCGAAGAGCACATAAAGAAGGCCCACGCCTGGTTCGCGCGGGTGGGCCACTGGGGGCTGACTTTCGGTTATTTCATTCCCGGGGTCCGGCATTTTACGGCTTACGCCGCGGGAATGAGCGACGTGGAACCGCACCAGTTCGTTCTCTTCGCCTACAGCGGCGGCATCCTGTGGGTCAGCGCCTTTCTGTCGCTCGGGTATTTCCTGGGCGAGCGGTGGGAAGGGGTGGAAAAGAACATCCACCACTACATGGTTTGGATCACGATTGCCGGGGCTATCGCGCTGGTTGGGTACCTGGTGTGGCGGAGGCGGTTGGCGAAAGGGAAGTGACGGCCAGCGCCACCCCCACTACCACCGCGCAGCCAATCACGTTGTACCAGAGCCACGATACATCCGTGAACCATGATGTGGCCAGAATGGCGGACTCGCCGGCCAGCATCCCGGCAAATGCCGCCGTCCCCCGCACCCGGCGGAAAGCCAACGCCAGCACGAAGCAACCGAGCAGGGAGCCGTAGAACAGCGAGCCCACCTTGTTCACCGCCACGATCAGCGCGCCCAGCCGTCCCGCCCATCCCGCGAACATCACGGCGTAAACGCCCCAGAACAGGGTGGCCCATCGCGATGCCGTCACGTAATGATGATCGCTTGCGCCCCGCCGGAAATGGCGCTTGTAGATGTCGACAATCGTCACTGTGGCCAGTGAGTTGATCTCGCCCGAACTAGCCGACATGGTGGCGGCGAAGATTACGGCGATGACCAGCCCCACCAGGCCTACCGGCAAAAAACGGGTCACAAAGGAAAGGAAAATGTAGTTGGTATCGGTGAAGCCTTTTTCGCCGCCAGCCTGCTCCACCAGTTTCGACGCCTGGGTGCGTGCGCCATCGAGTTGCTTTTGCGCGCCGCGGTAGTCGGCCCGCGCCCGCGCTTCCGCCGCCGAATCGCCATCGTGGTGCGCCTCCACCAGGAGCAGCGCCGCGGCGCGCCGCTGCTCGAAGGCTCGGGCGTACTCCGCCGCCACGCTCGGATACTGTTCGCTATGTTCGATCCGCGCCAGCTCGGCGTGCTGAAACAGCATCGGTGGCTGTACGAAGATGTGAAACACAAACACCATGGCGCCGATGAAGAGGATAAAAAACTGCATGGGGATCTTGGCCACCGCGTTGAACAGCAGGCTCAACCGGCTTTGCGCAATCGATTTTCCCGTCAGGTAGCGCTGCACCTGCGATTGGTCGCAGCCGAAATAGGAGAGGAACAGGAACGTGCCGCCGATCAGGCCGCTCCACATATTGAAGCGGTCGTTCCAGTCGAAGTGCGTGGTCACCGCGTTCAGGCGCCCCGCCGCACCTGCCAGGAAGACGGCGTCGCCGAAGCTGACCGAGTGGGGCAGCAGCACGATGGTGGTGACCAGCGCCGCGATCAGCCCGACAAAGATGACGCCCATCTGCTGTACGTCCGACCAAGTCACCGCCTTGATGCCGCCGAGCACGGTATAAGTGATCACTACCGCGCCCATGAGCGACGTGGTCATGCGCTCGGGCCATCCCAGAATTACCGAAAGCACCAGCGCCGGAGCGTAAATGGTGAGGCCTGCGGAAAGGCCCCGCTGGCATAGAAAGATGATGCTGGCCAGCGCCCGCGTTTTGGCGTCGAAGCGATTCTCCAGGTATTCGTACGCGGTGTACACCTTGGCGTTGTGAAAGATCGGGACGACGGTGGCGCAAATCACTACCATCGCAATGGGCAGCCCGAAATAGAACTGGACGAAGCGCATGCCGTCCACGTAGCTCTGGCCCGTGGTGGAAATGAAGGTGATGGCGCTGGCCTGCGTCGCCATGATGGAAAGCGCCATGGCGTACCACGGCATGCTGCGCCCCGCCAGCAGGTAGCGGTCCACGGTGTTGCTGCCGCGGCTGCGGTACAACCCGTACGCCACAATCGAGACCAGGGAGGTGACCAGAACAATCCAGTCCAGCGTCCTCATTGATAGATCCGCGTGAAAACGTAGAAGCCCAGGATCAGGATCGCCAGGTAGATCAGTGCCGCCTGATAGATCCGCCGCCAGGTGCCGAGAAACGGCGGTGGTTCATCCGGGGCATCTCTCAATGGCGGCATGTTGGGCAGTGTACCAAGAAAATCCGTCAGCCTGATCCGAGCGACTTATCGCTGATTGCAATAAATCGCTCGGATCAGGCTGACGGGTTTATGGGTCAGGCCAGCAAGTCTCCCGTCATCACAGTGACGGCCTGTCCGCCCAGTTTGACCCGATCGCCGGCCATCCGGACCCGCACCACGCCGCCGCGGGCCGATGCCTGAAAGGCCGTGAGTTCCGTCTTCCCCAATTTCTCCGCCCAGTACGGTCCCAGCGCCGTGTGCGCCGACCCCGTAACAGGATCCTCATCGATCCCCGAGCCGGGCGCGAAGAAGCGGGACACAAAATCGAATTCGCCGCCGGTACCCCGTGCCGTGACGATCACGCCGCGCACGGGGATTTTCCTGAGAGTGCCGTGGTCCGGCGAGAGGCCGCGCAGCATCTCCTCGGAATCCACTTCCACCAGGTAGTCGAAAGCGTTCCGCCCGACGAATTTCGCGACGCTCACGCCCAGCGCCGGCAGAAGTTCCGGGGGCGCCTCCGCGAGCACAGCGATCTTCGCCGGAAAATCCAGCTCGATCCATTCGCCGCTCCGGTCCGCAGTGAGGAGCCCGCTGCGCGTATGAAACCGTGCCTGCTGCCCCTCCGGCAGATGTCCGTCTTGCCACAACACATGCGCGCTGGCCACTGTGGCGTGACCGCACAGATCCACTTCCACTGCCGGGGTGAGCCAGCGCAGGTTGTAACCGCCATTTTGCGGCGTAAGAAATGCCGTTTCCGAAAGATTCATCTCGCGAGCCACATCGCGCATCCACTGGTCCGGCTTGGACTCCTTGAGCACACACACCGCGGTCGGATTCCCGGCAAACGGACGATTGGTAAACGCATCCACTTGGACGATTCGTATGGCCATACTCCAGTGTAAACGTGAAACCTTTACCTGCGTGGTGGAGTCTAAGAGTTAACAGCGATGGTGTCCCATTTGGCCAAGCTTTTTGGTGCCCTGGTACTGCTGGCGGCAATGTGGGGGCTCAATACCGTAGGCCAGCCCCAGTCGCACGCCTTTCTGCGTACCGCGGAATCACAGGCCGGCCCGGTCCGCATTCTCCGTTTCTATGCCAGTGTGGGGCTGGTGATGAATGGCGAATCGGCCGAGATTTGCTACGGCGTCGAAAACGCCAAGTCGGTGCACATTTCCCCGCCCCTGCCAGGGGTTTACCCCTCTGCCCGCCGCTGCCTGCAAGTAGTGCCGGAGCACACCACACACTACACCATCCTGGCCGAGGGGTACGACGGCAGAGTGGCCATGCAGTCCCTGACTTTACCGGTGCAGAGCGGCCCCGCCATCCAGGCGCCGGCCGTCAACTACGCCCTGGTTCAATTCCCCAATGCTGCGGCGATGGCCTTCTCGGCCAGCGGACCCATCACCTCATACCCCGCGTCGTTGGGATGCAGTCCGTCCCAGGTGAGTTCCTTGCGCAGCATGCCGTGCTCATCGAGCATGGCCGCCCAGTAATCCAGATAAACAATCCCGTTCTGCGCGGCGTACGCTTTCATCCAGTCGTTCATAGCTTTCAGCTTTTCCATGGGACGCTTTTCCGACTGCGGGCCGATATAGTCGCAGACCGGCGTGAGTGACGACAGCACGACGGCGATGTGATGGGCCTTCGCCAGGTCTACCATGGACATGATGTTGGCATGCGTGGCTTCGGCATCGACCGGCCCCAGGCTGCCGCCGATATCGTTGGTGCCCGCCAGAATCACCACCACGCGCGGCCGCAGATTGATCACGTCCTGCCGGAAGCGCAGCAGCAATTGCGGCGTCACCTGTCCGCTGATGCCGCGATTGAGGTACGGCTTGGCGGGAAAGAACTTGCCATACCGCCGCCCCCAGAAATCCGTGATGGAGTCGCCCAGGAACACCACGCGCTTCTCGCCGGCCGCCGGAGGCGCCACCTGGGCATTCTCCGCGGCGTAGCGCCTCAGCGTCGCCACATCGCTTAAAGATCCACGGGTAGGGGCGGGAGTTTGTGCGGCCGCGGTCAGGGCCAATGCCAGGGCGATCAGAGTGCGCATACGGATATTGTATGAGGCTTCCATTCCTTCGCACAGGGGATCAGAATGGAGGCGTGATCTCCGCAGAGGTGATTCAGGCTGTCCGGCGGGCGTCGGCACGATCTTCGGCCCTTGTGCACGAAGACATGAAGCAGGGCGTGAATGGCTTGGCTACAGTCGCATCTCTGGCGCCGTGGGTGGGACTGTTCGGCACTGTCATGGGCATTGCGGGTCTATTTCGGGGCGTCAATGGCGACAAGACCGCTTTCATGGCGTGGTTGATGGGTGGCTTGTCACTCGCGCTCTGGCCGACCGCTCTGGGCATTCTTGTCGGCCTGACCTCACTTTGGTGTTACCGGCACCTGAACGGCAATCTGAAAGTCTTCGACCGTGAGATGGAAAACGCATCCTTGCAGTTGGTGAACCAACTGACCCGTTACCAAGGGCCGTGGACACCGGCGGCCACAATCCAGGATGTTGCCGAGAGTCCCATGTTTGGCGAGAGTTCTCAGGCCGAATTGGAGCGAGATCGAAAATTCTGGAACGGTTCGATGATTCTCACCAGCGCGGCACTGCTTCTGAGTTGCTGTGCACACGTGCCATACTTCCTCGCCTTCGGACTGTCGCCTGGCTCCGTTGCGTTGGCGGCGTGCACGTCCGTCCTCTTTACGTTCGGCGCCTCGTGCTTCCTGACCTATCCCATCTGGGTCAAACTTCTGCATCGCAGGCGAGGTGGCCTGGTACTCCTGGGTTCCCTGCTTTGCCTGTGCTGGTGCGTGGGTGCATTCTTCCTCCTACTTGTCAGGTTCCGGTGAAATCCGGAACTTGATGAGTCCCGCTCGCGCGTTAACCCAATGACAGAGGGCTCGATGGCATGGCTCAGTTCACAGAGGCTTTCTATACAAATGGCGTTCTCAAACCCAAGGCGGAACTGGGGTTGCACGAGGCCCAGCGTGTGCGGCTGATCGTCGAACCACTCGATGATAGCTCTGATCGTGGAGACCGGCCCGCTGCGCTGCGGCGGCTCCTGGCGGGAATAGAGGGTATGCAGTTCTTCTCCCGTGGACGTTTGCCGTCCCGCGACGACCTTCATGATCGGCCCGAACGAACAGAACTGGCCGTCGATGAACGCAGATGAACGCCAACAGAATCGATGTCTTTTTCTTATCCGTGTATATCCATGTTCATCCGTGGCCCAAATTGCCGTTCCCGACGCAACCGGACTCCCTCATTCTTTGACCCTCCAGCCCCGACGTGATATGCTCTCTCCTTGACCGTCTAGGAGGCCTCATGCAACGCCCGCTCGCCCGCTTTCGTTCCTGGCTCCACGCAACCCTGCGGCGTTCCCGCACGGAGCAAGAAATGGACGCCGAACTTCGCTTCCATATCGAGACTTTCGCCGAAGACCTCACTCGCCACGGCGTGCCCCGGGAAGAAGCCCAACGTCGCGCCCGCGCGGAGTTCGGCAGCCTCGACCTCACCCGCGAGCAGTGCCGCGACGCGCGCGGACCGGGCTTGCTCCTCTCCCTGCTTCGCGACCTGAGCTACGGCCTCCGTGTCCTGCGCAAGAGTCCCGGGTTTGCCGCAATGGCCGTCCTGACTCTGGCGCTGGGGATTGGTGCCTCCACGGCCGTGTTCAGCGTGGTGAACGCGGTGCTGCTGCGCGCCCTGCCGTATCAGGACCCCGACGGGCTGGTGTTCCTCTGGGAGCCCAGCCCCCACTTTTCGGGCATCCCGCTCGAAGCTTTCAGTCCCGACAACGCAGACTTCTACGATTGGCAGCAGCAGAGTCACTCGTTCCAAAATCTCGCTTTGTTCACCACCGATCGCCTGAACCTCTCCGGCGACGCCACGGCCGTCAACGTAGGCGCCTCCCGTGTGACCGGCGATTTCTTCCGGATTTTCGGCATCCCGCCCGAGCTCGGCCGCACCATCGAACCCGCGGACGATCAGCCGGGAATGCAGAAGGTCGCCGTCATCAGCCACGCACTGTGGCAATCGCGCTTCGGGTCGGATCGCGCCGTGCTCGGCAAAGACCTGCTGCTCAATGCGCGCCCCTACCGCATCATCGGCGTAATGCCGCGAGGCTTTGCGTTTCCGCACGGGGCCGAGAGTCTGACGGCCAATGGCTGGACAACCGATGTCTGGATGGCATGGGCCATGACGCCGAAAGCGAGAGCGTCGCGTGACGACAACTCGGGCAACGCCATTGGGCGCCTGCGGCCGGGCGTCTCCGCCAGCCAGGCCCAGGCCGAGATGCAGGCCATCGTCGCCCGGCTCGACCCGCTCCACGAACCCATTTTCCAAGGGGCTCACGCCGTGGTGCGGCCGCTGGCGGTCTACCTCACCGGCTCGTCGCGACGCACCCTGTTGATCTTCCTCGGAGCCGTGTTTCTAGTGCTTCTGATCGCCTGCAGCAATGTTGCCAGCCTGGTGCTGGCACGCGCCAACGGCAGAACCCTGGAAATTGCCCTACGCGCCGCACTCGGCGCTTCCCGATTGCGCCTCATCCGGCAACTGCTCGCGGAGTCCCTGTGCCTGGCCACCGCCGGAGGCGTCCTGGGGACGGCAGTCGCCTCCCTGGCAATCCGCGTTTTGGTCCGTTTCCATCCGGCGAGCATCGCCCGCCTGGAAGAAACTTCGATGGATGGACGCGTCCTGCTCTTCACCATCGGCGTATCGCTGGCCACCGCGATCCTGTCGGGATTGTTGCCGGCCTGGTCCGCCTCGCGCTGCAGTCTAGTCGAAGTGTTGAAGAGTTCCGGCAGCCGCAGCGTGAAAGGGGGCCGCTTGCGTCACGGGTTGATGGTTGCCGAAGTGGCCCTGACCGTAGTGCTGCTGATCGGCTCCGGCCTGCTGATTCGCGCCCTTCTCCGATTGCAGTCCGTCGACAAAGGTTTCGCCGCGGCCTCCCGGGTCACCATGACTGTCCGGCTCGATAGCCGATACAACCAGCAGGGCCGTCAATTCGCGTTCTTCCACAATCTCATCGAGAGGGCTGGGGCCCTCCCAGGAGTCGAGACGGCCGCGGCCGCGGATTTCCTGCCACTCGCCGGCGGCGAATCCCTCGGCATGCTGCAGGTGGAAGGGCATCCTTTCGATGAGAAGACGCTGTTTGAAGGCCGCAGCGTCACGCCGCGCTACTTTGCCGCCATGGGCATCCCTGTAATCGNNTGCGCCCACCGGTTCGCATCGTGAGCCGCAGTTTCGCCCGCACCTATTTTCCGGGCCAGTCGGCCGTGGGCAAGCGGTTCCGGTCGGGGCCCAACGATCCCAACTGGCAAACCATCGTCGGCGTGGTGAGCGATGTGCGCCAGCGGGAATTGGACGCGATGCCGCCCATGCAAGTCTATTCGCCGCTCTGGACGCGATGCCGCCCATGCAAGTCTATTCGCCGCTCTGGGAGGCAACCAACCCGTCCGCCTGCATCGTCGTGCGAACCAGTCTCCCCGCGGATCGTGTGGCTTCGGACATGCGCGCGCTGCTCAAGGGAATCGACCCGGCGATTGCGCTCGCCGATGTCCGCTCCATGACCCAGATCGTTGCGGAGGCCAGCGCGGACCGGCGCTTTCAGACTCTCTTATTGACCGCATTCGGCGGCATGGCTCTCTTCCTCTCGCTGGTGGGCTTATACGCCCTGATGGCCTATTCCGTGCAGCAGAGAACGGCCGAAATCGGGATCCGCATGGCGCTGGGAGCATCGCGGAGCAGTGTCCTGCGCCTGGTCCTGCGGCAGGGTTCGACGCTAGCGTTCGGCGGCGTCGCACTGGGGTTTGCCTGCGCCTGGGGTGTGACGCGCCTCCTGACCAGCCTGCTCTTCGAGATCAAGCCCACCGATCCAACCACCTTCTTTGTGGTCGCCATCCTCATCTGCCTAGTCGCCTTGGCCGCGTGCTATTTCCCGGCGCGCCGGGCCACCCGCGTGGACCCCATGGTGGCCCTGCGCTATGAGTGAAGCCACGAAATGCAAGCTCCGTGTGCACCGCAAACTCAGTGCCAGGCTCCAATTTGCCCCTTCACGTGGTGCCGAATTCTCATCCCGGCGCTTACGCGGTCAATATAACCTCCGCTCTAACAAAGACGCGCAAGGTGCGGGCCATGTCCCCGCTGCTTTCGGCCCATACATACACATGGATGGCATCTGAAGGTAGAAGTCCCCATCTGCGCCGATGCCCGCCGCCGGCGCGGCCGTGCCGTTGAGCACCGAGTGTCCGTTAGCGCCGGGC
>OKRF01000234.1 GCA_900290315.1 Candidatus Sulfopaludibacter sp. SbA3
CGCTGTGCGCGGCTTGATCCGGAGCGCGGGTCCGGACGTTCCCAGGGAGTGTGCTTCGAGCCGTTGCCGCTGCACCTTCGGACAGTCTCTGGGCCGGCCGTGGCCCCGTTCGGTCCGGCAGACTGCCGTGTTTACCAAGTGCGATGGGGTTGTGGATTGGCAGTACTGCCTGAGCGGGAAGCCGAACAACGACGTCGAAGTTGTCGGGACGCACCTCGGGCTGCCGTTCAACGCGACGGTCTTCAGGCACATCGCCGTTCGACTCGCTGGTTCGAGGGCGCGGCCGTTCCGCCGGGATTCCTTGCGCACTGGCACCACGACATGAAAAAATGAACCGATGCCTCGCGGGGAGTCCAGCCAGATCACTTTGTTGCTCCGGCGGTGGCGAGACGGGGATGCCGGCGCGTATGACGCCCTCGTCGAGAAGACCCACGGGCGCCTGATGGCAATTGCCGGGGGCTTGGCCGCCGGTGACCGCGAATCCACCAGTCCGGGCGCCCTGGTGAACGAAGCTTATCTGCGTCTGCGCGA
This sequence comes from Candidatus Sulfopaludibacter sp. SbA3, assembly GCA_900290315.1. Taxonomy (GTDB): domain Bacteria; phylum Acidobacteriota; class Terriglobia; order Bryobacterales; family Bryobacteraceae; genus Sulfopaludibacter. Next base: position 532 of record OKRF01000234.1, read on the forward strand.
GTTGAAGCGCATCGAATGGCAGAACCGGGACCACTTCTTTGCCTTCGCCGCCACCCAGATTCGCCGCGTCCTGATCGCCCGCGCGCGCGAACGGCTGGCGCAGAAGCGGGGCGGGAGCAGCGAGCGCGTCACGCTCGCGCCTCACCTGTCCTGGACCGATATTCCGGCGGCGCAGATCCTCGATCTCAACCGGGCGTTGGACGAACTTGCCGATCGCGAACCAGTGCTGGTGCGCGTGGTGGAGTTGCACTACCTCATGGGCTATAGCGTCGCCGAAACGGCCGAGTTGCAGGGGACATCGGAATCTTCCGTGGACCGCAACCTGCGATTTGCGCGGGCGTGGCTGAACCGCCGGCTGCTGGCCCGCTGCAGCGGTGGAGTGGGCGCATGACGGGGCAGTGGCAACAGCTTCGTGACATCTTCGACGCCGCTTGCGAGTTGGATCCGGCGAACCGTGCTCGTCTGCTGGATGAGCAGTGCGCGCAAGATGGCGGCCTGCGCCGCGAAGTGGAGGAATTGCTGGCGGCGCACGATGCCGAGCCGCCCGTTCCGCCTGTGTCCGGCGCGGCCGGGCGAAGATTCGGAGCCTGGCAGGCCATCGAACTGCTCGGGCGCGGCGGCATGGCCGAGGTGTACCTGGCGCAGCGTGCTGACGGGCAACATCGCCAGAGAGCCGCGCTCAAAGTGATGTCGCCGGCCCTGTTCACTCCGGACTACAAGGAGCGCTTCCTGCGGGAGCGGCAGATTCTGGCCGGCCTGGAACACCCCAATATCGCGCGCCTGCTGGATGGTGGGCTCACCGCGGAAGGTGAGCCCTACCTGGTGATGGAGTACGTGAATGGGAAGCGCCTCGACACCTGGTGCGAAGGGCGCCATTTGGGGATTGCCGATCGGCTGCGCCTGTTTCTGGAGCTCTGCTCGGCGGTTGAGAGCGCGCATCGCAGCCTGGTGCTGCATCGCGATATCAAACCTGGCAATGTGATGGTCACGGCCGATGGCACGCTGAAGCTGCTCGATTTCGGCGCCGGCCGGTTGCTGGACGGCAGCAGGTTGGAGACTCTGGCGCCCGTCACTCCAGCGTTCGCGGCTCCCGAACAACTGCGTGGCGAGGCCGTCACTACCCTCAGCGATGTGTACGGGCTGGGCATGACGCTCTACAAACTTCTGGCCGGCACGCTGCCGTTCCAATCCGAGACGCGCAGCGCTTATGCCGCCGCCAAAGAAGCGTTGGAGAACGACCCGGAACCGCCCAGCAAGCTGGCCCAGCGTCCCGAAGGATGGCGGCGGCAACTCCGCGGCGATCTGGACAACATCATCCTGAAAGCCATCGACCGCCGTCCCGCGCGCCGCTATGCCTCGGCGGAGCGTCTGGCGGCGGACATCCGGCGTTACCTGGAGCGGCGTCCGGTGTCAGCCCGGCCGTGGACGTGGGCCTACCGTTTGGAGCGCTTCGTGGCGCGCAATCGCCTGGCGGTGGCCTGTGGCGTATTGATGGCGGTGACCGTTGCGGGGGCCACGGCGGGCTTGGCCTTTCAGGCGCGGCGCGCTCAGCAGGCAGCGCAGCGCAGTCAGCGGCTGGCCGAGTTCCTGACGAGAATCATCGGACTGAACTACGTAGATGGAGAATCGCCCCTGCGCGCGCAAGGGCGTGAAGCGCGCATGCCGGATGCGCTGCGCTTCGCCTCCGGCCGGCTCGCTGAAGAGATGGCGGGGCAGCCGCAACTGGAAGCGCAGCTTCGCGCCGATCTGGGGATCGCTCTGGCCGAGTTGGGCTACCCGGAGGAGGCCGAGGACAACCTGAAGCGCGGCCTGGCGCTCACCGATCCCAAGAGCGATCCGGTCCTGGCGGCGCAGCTCACCGGAAATCTGGCCCGCGCCACCATGCTCCAAGGAGACGACGTGGGCTCGGATAGGCTCTTCGAGCAGGCGCTACGCCTGCTCCACACGGCACGCGGAACTCCGCCGCCGGTTGTCGAAGCGGTCTTACTCACCTGCGCGGTGCAACCGAAAATGAGCCTCTATCCACCCAACGCGGATTGGGACCGGATGATCGAGCGCGCCGTGATGCGCGCCCGGGAACTGGGCGAGAGTAGCGCCGTGTATGCATTGGCGGTGCAGGTCCGCGGCCTGGTTCGCCTCTCGGAGAAGCGCATCGCAGAGGCGGAGGCCGATATTCGCCAGTCGCTGGCAATCCAGCGCGCGCTGCCGTTGCCTCCCATCGAAATGGCCAACGGAGAGGCCCTGCTGGCGATTCTGGATTTATCCAACGGAAAGATTCAGGAAGCCCAAACGGCGTTGGATGCGGTGGCCGAACGGGTCCATGGCGCGCTGGGGCCGGCCTCCAGCCTCATGCTGGAAGTGCGCTTGTTCCAATCGGACTGCCAGCGCAGAAAAGGCAAGCTGGACGCGGCGCTCGCGAGCTTCCGTCAATTGGAAAGCGACGCTGCGCGCCTCCTGCCCAAAGACCTGGCCTTCCGCGCCGGCGTACAATCGCGCGAGGCGGCCATCCTGTGCCAGCAAGGCAAGCGTGAGGAAGCGGAGCGGACTTTTCAGAACGCGCGCCAAAGCGCGAGCGGCATCGGCATCGAGACGCCTCTCAGTCACAAGCTGGCCACTGCGAGCTGCCGGTAGGCGAATCGTCCGATGTGCACTCACCGCGGAGACGCGGAGGCGCGGAGGAAGACGCTGAGAAAGGCAAACGCAAGAATGAGTTTGCTCAACTATGTTTTTGTGTTTGGTTCCTCCGCGTCTTCCTCCGCGTCTCCGCGCCTCCGCGGTGAGGAACAACGCCGCTCAAAACGTAAATCGAATCTGAGACTCCAGCCGGCGATTGTTGGCCGTTTCGTAGAAGCCTTCTCCGTTCATGCCGCCCGCCACTTGATTGGCGAAGCCGAATAGCGGGGACGTGATATTCCCGATGATAGGGCCGGCGTTGGTGTGGTTTAGAAGGTTACGAATGGACATCCCGATACTCAGGTTATAGCGGTGAGAGGTGGTGGGCGTGCCGATCAGCCGGCCGATGCCGCCACCCGCGGCTTGAGCCGTCATTCCCGGACTCGCGCTGGCTGCCGGACGCGAGTCGCCGCCGCCTCCGCCCTTTTCTTTGCCGAAGCCGAACACCTTGGCCACCCGCAGATTCATCGAAACCTGGCCCGGACCTCGGCCATCATTGCGCGGCAGCAGCGGCTCCCCGGCTACGGGATTGGGATCCAGCAGGCCGTACGGCGTCTGAATCAGGCCGGGCCTGGCGGGACCAGTGGCGATTCCCGGACGGCTGTTGAACAGCGTGGTGCCGTAGAGATCCGATCCCGCCGTGATATCGAACGGCGCTCCCGTCTGCACCACTACGAAGGGGCTGATGCGGCCGGCCCACTTCAGGTTGATGGATCCACCCAGCGTGAAGCGATGGTGCACGTCCGTGCTGGCCGGGCCATACTCGCCGGAGAAGTCATAAGGATTCGCGGGAAACGTGCCGACGCCATCGGTATTGCTGTGCGCGCGGTTCAATACGTAGAAGCCGAAGAGCGAGAAACCGGCGTTGACCTTGGCATTCACGTTGGCGATGAGCTGGTTCTGATTGTAGAGGCCGGCGGATTCCATGAGGAACAGCGGTCCCGGATGGCCCAGGGGAAAGACGCCGCTATTCTGCACTAGCGCGTTGTAAGTGCCCGGCAGCGGCGCGTTGATGTCTTCGGAGCGCAGCAGATGCAGCGCGTGGGAATTGGTGTAGGTAACAGCCAACGTGGTGTTGGCGGGCAACTGGCGCTCCAGTGTGAGGGCCGATTGCATCATGTACGGCGCCCGTATGTGGGAGCTGACTTCCTGAATCACCTGCGTGGATTGGAAGGCGCCCAACGATGCCGGGACCGGAACGTTGGGGAAGAAATCCGGGTCGGTCACCACGTACTGCTGCTGCACCAGCCCGTTGTAGCGCCGCGCCGCGAGGGTGTTGCCCAGGGGGAAGCGGTCGTAGAACATGCCGAATCCGGCGCGCAGCACGGTCTTGGTTTTGGGACTCTTGGCGGTGGCGCCGGGCGCCCATGCGATGGCCACGCGCGGCGCCACGTCGCCCCGGTCGCCCATGTTGCTCTGCGTTTCGTAGCGCAGGCCCAGGCTGATGGTGAGATTGGGCCTCGCGCGCCACTCGTCGCCGGCGAACAGGCCGGCATCGAACTGGCGCACGGTAAGTTCGGGCGTGCCCGCATTCATGCTGAACTGCGTGGCGCCGCCGCCCAGCGCGCGAATCTGGGCGGCCGAATATCTCAGGCTTTGAAAAAGCACGGTGCGGCGGTATCGCTCAATGGATTGGATGGGAGCCAGCACCGGTTGCCCCGAAGCATCCAGCACCGGTTGATTCTGCGCGTTCAGAACGGGCTCCAGCGCACCGCCACCGAACGTAAAGGTGCCGTTGAAATTCTGCGGGGCGAGGCTATCGTCGCTCTGTTCGCGCAGGCGTACGCCAAAGCGCCAGGAGTGGCGGCCTTTCACCAGGGAAGTATAGTTCTGCAACTCGTAGCTGTTCTGCGTGTCGAACGACCGGCCATTCTGCGAGCCGCCATCGTTGAACGAGCCCAGCACCTGAATCATCGGCCCCGCTGTGTTGGCGATGGACTGGCTGGCGGTGCGGTAATACTGGAAGCGCGTTTCATTGACGGCGCGCCCCACCAGCGCGGTGTCCGACGCCTGCACCGTCTGGTTGGTGAACTGCGAATGATAGCCGCGCGCCGGCAGGTCGAAGGCGCCAATGCCGTTGTCCCGCACGTCGGAGTGAGTGATGCCGTAGCGCAACATCAGCGTGTGTTTCTCGCCCAGTTGATAATCCACGCGCGGGCTGACCTTGGTATACCGGCCCGGCGTGGTGATGGTGTTGTTATAAGGCTGGATGGCGAGCGACTGCGGATTCAGCGTCACCGCGTTGGTGATGGATCCGTTGTCCACCATGTTGCGCTGCGCATCCACCGTGAAGGAAGCCAGCCTGGTGAGCGGTCCGCCGGCGCTCCCCTCGAATTCGTTGAGGAGGAAAGGCGCCTTCTCCGCCGAATAGGGATTGCGTGAATTCCAGAACTGGTCGGCGAAATTCCAATTGGCGGTGCCGCGGTATTTGTCGGCGCCGGGCTTGGTGAAGATTTCGATTTTGCCGTAGCCTAGCTTGTCATATTCGGGCGCAAAGGGATTCTGGTTAATGCGGATTTCGCGGATGGATTCTTTGGGAGGCAGTTCGCCGCCGCTGAAGCCGTCAATATAGATGGATCCGCCATTGGGCCCGGCGGAGGGTCCGGCGAGGGCTTGCAGGTCGGCTGCCAGGTCGTCGGGATCGTCCGAGAGGGCTTGCAGGTCGTCCCCGCGCAGCACCAGCGCGCTGGCATTGTTGGTGGAATCGGTGCTCAAGGTGGGAGCGGCATTTTCGCGGACGGTCACCTTCTCCACCATGGAGGCTACGTGCAGCACCAGGTTCAGCGTTTGCGTCCCGGACTTGAGAGCGATCCTGGCGGGCTGCCCCTGCGACAATTCGGGGGCGGATGCCTGCACGTTGTAATCGCCGGCGGGTAGCCCGATAAAGGTATAAGCGCCGCTGTTGTCCGCAGCCGCCTCTTTTTTGATGCCAGAAGGGCCGGCCACCGACACCTTTGCGCCGGGAATGACTGCGCCGCTTTCATCGCTCACCTGGCCGCGCAGGGTGGCCGTCTGCGCAAAGAGGGAAGTGGAGAACAGGAATGTGACACAGAGACCGGACTTTCGTATCATGAGGACTATTCAAGATTGTAACGAAGGCGTGATGCCAGTTGCGCGCGGCATATCTGAAAAACTTTCAGACAGCGCCAGGAAACGTCTTGCTGCGTGTTCTTTCTTAGTAAGTGGTAGGCGGCGGACTGCGCACTGGCTCGCGACTTACCCTGCCGCGCGGCGGAGGCGGTCCAGCACTCCGGCCCACTCGGGCGTGTCGGGCGGCAGTTCCAGAGCGATCCAAGGGGGATGCTGCACGTCCAGGCGATGCAGCGTCTCATACAGCGCCGCGGCGTACGCGAGCGGATCGGCCGGCATCTCGCGGCCCATGCGCAGTAGCACACCATCGCCCGCCGGCGGCGCCTCTCCGGACCTCAGCAGGTGCAGCGGGGACTGCGGGCGATAGTGGCGGGCATGCATACCGGCGACGCGTGAGCGCCCTCCACAGGGCTGCCGGCGATCTGCACCGGGCCGATGATCGCTGCGATCTCCGGCAGCGGGATGACGCCCGGGCGCAGCAGCGTGGGCGCTCCCGCCAGCGAGAGTACGGTGGATTCGATGCCCACCTGCGCGGCGCCGCCATCCAACACGTAATCGGCGATGGCCTGGGGCACATGACGCGCGGCGACGGGCGAGAGTTCCGTAAAGCGATTGGCGCTGGGTGCGGCGATGGGCACTCCCGCGGCGCGGATCAATTCCAGCGCCATCGGGTGCGCCGGCACGCGCAGCCCCACCGTGGGCAATCCCGCGGTGACGATGTCCGGAATGCAGGGCTGCTTCGGGACCACCAGAGTCAGCGGTCCGGGCCAGTAATGCTGCGCCAGCGCCTCCGCCGCGGCGGGCCATGCGGAGGCCAGACTGCGCGCCATCCCGATGGAGCTGACGTGTACGATCATGGGGCTGGTGCGCGGCCGTCCCTTGGCGGCGAAGATGCGCGCCACCGCTTCAGCGTCCAGGGCATTGGCGCCCAGCCCATACACCGTTTCGGTGGGGAACGCTACCAGCTTCCCTTCGCGAATCAGCGCGGCCGCGTACGCGATGCTCACTCGGGCAGATCGTCCTTGGCATCCCCGGCGATTTTGCCGGTCTTGCGCCACACCAGCCAGGCGTGGATGAGCGGGTCCAGGTCGCCTTCCAGCACGCGATCCACATCGCCCATCGCCAGCTTGCTGCGCAGATCTTTCACCAGGCGATAAGGCGCCAACACGTAATTGCGAATCTGGCTGCCGAAGTTGATCTCCAGCTTGGAATCTTCGGTCTTGCGCGTTTCCTCGCGCTTCTTTTCCAGTTCATGCTCGTAGAGGCGCGCGCGCAACTGCTTCATGGCGCTGTCGCGATTCTTGTGCTGCGACCGCTCGTTCTGGCACTGCACCACGATGTTGGTCGGGAAGTGCGTGATGCGTACCGCCGAATCCGTCATATTAACGTGCTGGCCGCCGGCGCCGGAAGCGCGGAAGGTATCGATGCGCAAGTCGTCCAGCTTGATATCGATCTTGATTTCGTCGTCGATCTGCGGGTAGACGAACACGGAAGCGAACGAAGTGTGGCGGCGCGCGTTGGCGTCGAACGGCGAGATGCGCACCAGGCGATGCACGCCGATTTCCGATTGCAGCAACCCGTAGGCGTTCTCGCCGTTCACTTCGAAGGTGACCGATTTGATGCCCGCGCCTTCGCCCTCCAGCCGGTCGGTGATCACGGTGGGGAAGCCCTGCCGCTCGGCCCAGCGCAGGTACATGCGCAGCAGCATCTCGGCCCAGTCCTGGCTCTCCGTGCCGCCTGCGCCGGGGTGAATGGTGACGATGGCACTGCGCGCGGCGTTATCGCCCGAAAGCAGCATGGCGGTCTCCAGGCGATCCAGCAGTTCGCCGTAGTCCTTCATGTCCCGTTCGATATCGCCGCTGACGTTTTCGCCCTCGCGGGCTAGTTCGAACATGGTATCCAGATCGTCCGTCATGCCGCGGATGCGCTCGTCATGCGCGATGAATTCCTCCAGGCGCTTGCGCTCCTGCATCACCTTTTGGCTCTTCTCGGGCTGGTTCCAGAAGTCCGGCGCGGAGATCTGCTTTTCGGTTTTGGCTAGTTTCTGTTTCTGCGCGGGGGCGTCAAAGATACCTCCGCACGGCCAGGGACTGGTCGCGAAGGGGCTGATAGGCGCGTTCCAATTCTTCCAATGTCATGGGGTTTAATCCAATTCTAACAAATAGCCCGCTTTGCCGACATTCCGGGCAAGGGTGGCGCCCATCTGCTCGACCACGCCTTCGGCTTCATGGATGTGGCCGCAGAAGAAGTACGCGGGCTGGCGCCGTTCGATAAATTCGCGTACGGATCGCGAGCCGGCGTGCAGGCCGGGGCGGATCCGGTCGAGCGTGGTGCCATACGGCGGAGCATGGCAGACCAGGATCAGCGGATCGAGCGCGGCGAAGGGCTCCAGCCGCTGCGCCAGTTGCGGCTCCGAGTACTCGCCCGGGGTGTTGAAGGGCGTGGGGTTGGAGTAGCCCAGTCCGGCGACGTGCCATTTGGCCCCATGAAAGCTTTGCGCATGGAAATTGTGCAGTCCGTGGAGTTCGCACATGGCGGCCACCTGATCGGCCGATTCGTGGTTGCCAGGCAGCACCCAGACTTTATCGCCGCGCGCCTTCAGGATTTCGCCGCAGCGATCGATTCCCTTGCCCCAGGTGATCTGGTCGCCCGCCGCGATGTAAAAATCGGCGTCGATGGCGAGCAGGCGCTCCAGGGTCTTCCAGTCGTTATGGATGTCGGAGAAGATGAGAAGTCTCAATGAAAGCATGTTAGCGCACGCGTGAGGTTTAGTTGGGCCACCGGAACGGGACTGGCGAGCGTCATTCTCGCAAGCCTTCGGACGGCTTCACGGCTGGCTGTCAATACTGTTCAGGTACGACTCTCCTATCTCTTACATCGTCATTTCGTGGGACTGCCAGCAATCAGTTTCCATGTTCTCCGGTTGGCCCCAAGCGCCGGTAACTGGCGGGAACGGCCTCTCTCGAAAATGCCCGTATTGCCCGAAAAAGACAGGGTCGAAATACAGGGGCCAGGGGCCGGGGGTCAGGGGCCGGGGCTGTGCAACGGCGCGCTTCGCTCGCGCGCTTCGCTCGCCGCACCGGCGGCAAGACCGCCGGCGTTACCGACTCCGGTTTTTCATGAAGTTTCGCGGGCGGAACGCCCATCCCAACAGACGACCAAAAACGATCGTCTGTCCCACTCGGCTGCCTGCGCGCGCGGTCTTTGTTGCAATGCACCAGGAGCGTCAAAGATCGGCAGCGGTGGACGGGTGAAAAACGTCTCAGGCAGCCTTGCGGAAGGGCTGCTTGGCGGCCGGGAAGTGCTTTTTGGCGTCTCCCAGGCGGCGTTGTGGGCTGCCCTGCGGGCGATTTCGGCGAGCGAAAAAGCAAACTGTGGTGGTAGGGCCTCGGGCGGGAAGTCCGTCTCTATGTTGTAGGGTTCCCCTTGGCTGGCAGCGCATTGCGCGAGCAGGGTGGCTTCTTCCACGGCTTGCTGGAATGCGGCTTTGCGCTCGGCTTGCAGTTGCTTGAGCATTTTCAGGGTCCGTTCCATGCGCCGGTGGATGCGGCCTTCGTAGAGGGACATGAGATTGAGATTCTTGGCTTCGGAGGCCCAGACCACGGCTTGCGCGAGAGCGGCGTCGATTTCGGGATGGTGGGCCTGGACTTTGTCGGGATCGGACTGCCCACGGTGAAGCGGGCGTGCTCGATGGAGGCGGAACGGAAGAGGCGCCACTGGTCGTCGGCGTAGGAGTGGGCGAGTTTCTTCTCGATATCTCCTTCCACGCCCAGGGATGCGAGGATGCCCTGACAGTGGTTGGTGTAGGCCAACTCGCAAGCTGGTGAACGTCGGCGACTGGTTGCGCGCCTAAAAATCTTCGCAGGGAAGTACTGACGTCGTTCTTGCGCAAGCCCCGCCGCCCCTCAGATCACTACACCGCTACTGCGGAATACCAGCCTTTGCGGAGTAAAGGGGGGAATGGCGCGAGGTCCGACCAGGGGCGTACCCGTCCGCCAGAACGTGAGCGGGGCCCGCTTCTCTCCGGTGCGATAGTAGTGCTCCAGGTAGGCCAAATCGCACGCGGAGTAGTCGGACAGCCATTGATCCGCCTCCCGTATGCCAATCTCATGCAGCAGCGCCATGCCGTAAGCGGCGGCTTCCCGTTCGTAAGCCATAAGGGAAGGCAGCAAAGCTTCGTCGACGGGTGGCCGGCGAGGCCGGCCGATCTCGAAGGCGTCGCGGCTCACGTTCCACTGCACGGTGTGGCCGAAAAGGTGGGCCAGAAGAAACAGGCGCTGTTCCGCCATGAGGGCCGTATGGATATGGATCTCCGCGCCGTTGAGATCGCCGAGGAGCGGAACTGGGATGTCGCGCGTGATCACGCGGACGTGGTAGTTTCTCTCGATGTGCTCCTGCACACTGACGCACAGTTCCGGGAAGGGGATGAGTGAGCCGCACGGCACGGGACAATTATAACGTTGGCGCTTACTGCTGCCTGGTGAGCCGGCCTTCCAGCGCGGCGCGGACCAACTGGCTGCGCGTGCGAACGCCGGTTTTCCGAAACAATTGTTGGATCGCCGCCTTGACCGCGCCTTCCGACACTCCGATCTGTTCCGCAATTTTCCGGTTGGTGCCGCCCTCAAGAATCCCCTGGAGAACCTGCTCTTCGCGTTCGGTCAGAGGCGCGCCAAAGCTCTCTTCGCGCTCGGGTGGGATGCGTTCGGCCATCAATTGGACAATGCGGCGGTCCAGCCACGCTTCGCCGCCGGCCACCAGGTGGATAGCCTTGGTGAGCGTGCCGGGCGAGTTGTGCTTCAGAAAAACGCCGGATGCCCCCAACTGCAGAGCCAGGAGAGATTCTTCCGCGTCCATGGCGGCTGTGACCATCAGGATCTTACCGGTGTAACCCGCCTGGCGAGCGGCGGCAATGAGATCAGTTCCGCGCTCCGTGCCCAGGTTGAAATCGAGCAGCATCACGTCCACAGTGGATTGCTGGAGAATGGCCAGGGTCTCGGAGGTCCTGGCGCACTGACCCACCACTTCGAGATCCGATTCCGAAGCGAATAAACGGCCGAGGCTCTCCCGGAACAATACGTGATCGTCGATCAATAGCAGTCGGATGCGATCCATGCTTCCCGAAGCCCGCACACAAATGGTAGGGCCGATTCGGGAGCCGTCCAAGTGCCCGGTCCAAAAGATAGGCAAACCCGTCCGAAAGATAGCTCGCAGTCGTCTGAAAGATAGGTGGCTCGCGCTTCGCCAACCCGGTAGAGTTTTATCATTCGGCTCTCCCTGCGAATCCAGGGTGCTTCACACGGCCTGCCGACTCTTCAAATGATTCGCGGAATCGTCACCTTCGCCCTCAACAACCGGCTGCTCATCGTTGCCCTGGCCATTCTGCTATTCGCCTGGGGTGTGATCTCCTTCCAGAATCTGCCAATTGAAGCGTATCCCGACGTGGCCAACAACTACGTGCAGGTGATCACACAATGGCCCGGCCGGGCTGCCGAGGAGGTGGAGCAGCAGGTCACCATCCCCATCGAAATCGTGATGAACGGAATTCCCGATCTGGAGCATCTGCGATCCACATCGCTCTTCGGGCTCTCCAGCCTGATGCTGATCTTCAACGATGATTCGAACAACGATTGGAACCGGCAAAAGGTGCTGGAGCGGCTTTCGACAGTCACGCTGCCGCCGGGTCTGCAGCCGCAGATCGGCACGGATTATAGCCCGGTGGGACAGATCTATTGGTACACGCTAAGGAGTACCAACCCGCAGTACGACCTGATGGAGTTGAAATCCCTGGAAGACTGGGTGCTGGAAAAGCAGTTCAAGTCGATCCCCAACGTCGTGGACGTGGTCAGTTTCGGGGGCATCACGCGCGAGTACCAGGTGCGGCTCGATCCGGAAAAGTTGGTGTCCTACGGCTTGAGCCTGGGCCAGGTGGAGCAGCAACTGGCGAATAACAATACCAACGCAGGCGGCAGCTTCATTGAAGCCGGACTGCAGGAGGTGAACGTTCGTTCCGTGGGTCTGTTCGAACACACCGATGAGATTGGCGAGACCGTGGTCAAAACCCAGAATGGGACGCCCATCCGCATCCAGGACATCTCCACCGTGGTGCAAGGGCCGAAGATCCGGCTGGGGCGGATCGGCAAATCGATTCACCGCGTTGACGGGAAGGTCATCGATAACGACGACGTGATCGAAGGCATCGTGCTGCTGCGCAAGGGGGCCAACTCCGACGAAACGCTGGTGAGGATTCACGAGAAGGTCAAGGACCTGAACGAGCGCATTCTGCCCCACGGTGTCCGGATCGTGCCCTTCCTCGATCGCAGTGTTCTGGTGCACTTCACTACCGAAACGGTGCTCCACAATCTGGCCGAAGGCATCATTCTGGTCGCCATCATTCTCTTCCTCTTCCTGGGCAATGCGCGGGGCGCGCTCATCGTGGCGTTAACGATTCCGTTCTCGCTGCTCTTCGCTTCCATCTGCCTCGACCTGCGGAAGATTCCGGCAAACCTGTTGTCACTGGGCGCGCTGGATTTCGGCATGGTGGTGGATGGCGCGGTGGTCATGGTGGAGAACATCGTGCGGCACATGTCGCGGCGGGGCGGCGATGCCCGGCCGGCGCTGGAGCGCGTCAGGGAGGCGGCGTTTGAAGTGCAGCGGCCCGTATTTTACGCTATCGGCATCATCATTACCGCGTATCTCCCCATCTTCACGCTGCAAAGTGTGGAGGGCCGCCTGTTCAAACCCATGGCATGGACGGTGGCCTTCGCGCTGTTAGGCGCCCTGATCTTTTCGATTGTGCTGGCGCCGGTACTCGCCAGCTTCCTGTTTCGCGGCGACATTAAGGAGTGGCACAACCCCGTGCTGATCTTCCTTACGGCGAGATACCGCGCGGCGCTGCGGCTGGCCATCCGCGCGCGGTGGGTTACGGTGGGGTTCGCGGTGCTCAGTCTGGCGGCGGCGTTTCTGATTGCTTCCAGCGGAATCATCGGCTCGGAGTTTCTCCCCCATCTGGACGAGGGTGCCATCTGGGTGCGCGGCACGCTGGCGCCCAGCACCGGCCTGACGGAAGGGACCCGGCTCATGAACCAGGCGCGAGTCATTCTGACATCGTTTCCCGAGGTGCCGACGGTGGTCTCGCAAGTGGGCCGCCCGGACGATGGCACCGATACCGCGGGCTTCTTCAATACCGAGTACTTTGTCGATCTCAAGCCCAAAGAGCAATGGAGACCGGTGTTTCAGCAGGACAAGGTCCGGCTGATTGCCGCCATGAACCGCGAACTGGAAAAGCTGCCCGGCGTGCTGTGGAATTTCTCGCAGCCCATCTCCGACAACACGGAAGAGGCGGTGAGCGGCGTCAAGGGCGAGCTCGCAATCAAGATCTACGGGGACAATCTCCGTCTGCTGGAAGAGAAGGGCGATGAGATCGTCAGCGTGCTGAAGGCCATCCCTGGCGTGCAGGATCTGGGTCTGTTTCGCGTGGTGGGGCAGCCCAACCTCAACCTCAAGGTGGACCGCAAACTGGCAGCGCGTTACGGCATCAATGTGGCGGACATTCAGGACGCCATCCAGACTGCCGTGGGAGGCAACGCCGTGAGCCAGGTGCTGCAGGGCGAGCAACGTTACGACCTGGTGGTCCGCTACCAGCAGCCTTACCGGGATACCCAGGAAGCCATCGAGAACATCCGCCTGCTGGCGCCCTCTGGCGAGCGCGTATCGCTGGCGCAGTTGTGCGACGTCAGGATGTCGGACATGGCATCCAAGATCGATCGCGAGGAAAACTCCCGCTACGTCGCGATCAAGTACAGTGTGCGTGGCCGCGACCTGGGCAGCACGGTGCAAGAGGGCATGAAGAAGGTGGATCAGAAGGTCAAACTGCCGGTGGGATACCACATCAGTTGGGCCGGTGAGTATGCCAGCCAGCAGCGTTCCCAGAAGCGGTTGATGATCGTGTTGCCCATTACCATTCTGGTGATTTTCATCATCCTCTACACTATGTTCCGCTCCTTCAAGTGGTCCAGCCTGATGCTGGCCAACATCGCCATGGCGCCGCTGGGCGGGTTACTGGCGCTGCTTATCACCGGCACTCACTTCAGCGTTTCTTCGGGCGTGGGCTTCCTGGCGTTGTTTGGCGTGTGCGTGCAGACTGGAGTGATCATGCTGGAGTACATCAACCAGCTCCGCGTGCGCGGCCACTCGGTGGTGGATGCGGCGGTGGAAGGCGCCGTACTGCGGTTGCGGCCCATCATGATGACCACGCTGGTGGCCACGCTGGGACTGCTCCCCGCGGCCACCTCTCACGCCATCGGCAGCGATTCCCAGCGCCCCTTCGCCATCGTCATTGTGGGCGGGCTGATGGTGGCGATGCTGTTGAACATCTTTCTGCTGCCGACTTTGTACGTCTGGAGCGCGGGCGAATCCGACGCGCTGCCCGAGCCGGACATGGAATTCGACGAGCACGAATAAGGCGGCTGGAAGATGACAGACGACAAACAACGATCGTCTGTCCCACTCTAGCTAGCTCGCGCGGCTGGCCCGAATCCCGCTCCAATCCTCGGCTAGAACGATGGAGTTGGCTGGATTTCTGGCGTCGTATTTCATCGACAGCGGCCCGACCGTGGAGAGATCGCCTGGGATAAGCTGTTTGAGCTTCGATACGTCCTGCGAGGCGGTGTACTCCACACCGCGCACATAGTAGGAGTAGAACAACAGGTCGTCGCGGATCTCCACCAGCATGGCGTCGCCCATCTTACCCAGGGCCACCAGCATGGCGCGGCGCCGGCGTTCGCGCTCTTCGGGCGTCACGCGCGAAGGCGCCGGCGTTCGCGCTCTTCGGGCGTCACGCGCGAACGCTGCCACGCCCGCCAGCCAATGATGGCGATGAGAACCACCAGCACTCCGGCCAGTGCCAGTGTCACCGCTTCCGCGCTGGAGTACGACATACCCAGAACGCCGGGACTTGTGCGCTGATTCACCCCGCGACCGGCGTTTCCTGAAACACCTTGGCCCAATCCTTCAGGAACTGGTCCAGGCCTTTATCCGTCAACGGATGGTTGAATAACATGTCCAATACCTTGAACGGCATGGTGCCGATGTCCGCGCCTGCCAGGGCGGAATCGATCACGTGAGTGGGGGAGCGCAGCGATGCGGCCAGGACTTTGGTCTTGTAGCCGTAATTCTTGTAGATCTGCACGATGCTGCGGATCAGTTCCATCCCGGTGTAGCCGATATCGTCGAGCCGGCCCACAAACGGGCTCACGATGTACGCGCCCGCCTTGGCGGCCAGCAACGCCTGGCCTGGCGAGAAGCACAGCGTCACATTGACGCGGATGCCTTCCTTGCTCAACGCGGACGTGGCCATGATGCCATCGCGCGTGAGCGGGCACTTCACCACAACATTCTTGTGGATCTTTGCCAGTTCCTTGCCTTGGGAGATCATTCCGGCGCTATCCGTGGCCACCACTTCGGCGCTGATATCGCCGTCCACGATTTCGCAGATCTCGCGGATGTGCTCCTCGAACGGCTTGCCCTCTTTGGCGATGAGCGTCGGATTCGTGGTGACTCCGTCGACGATGCCCCAGCTTACGCCCTTTCGCAGTTCATCCAGGTTCGCAGTATCCAGAAAGAATTCCATGGTGCTGGCCTTCCCTTCGAAGTTATCCACATTTTACCAAAAGCNNACCTGGTTTCCGCTCGTGATTTTCGCCGCCGCGGCCCGCGGTCAGACGCCGGCCGAAGGCGCGCCGCCACACCTGCTGGAAGACGCCCAACGAACCGCCATAAACTATACCAAGTCGCTGCCTGATTTCATTTGTACCGAAGTGGTTCACCGCTACGAAGCCTACGGACCCCAGGGCGCGTTTCGCAGCGCGGACACCCTCGAGCTGCAAGTCAGCTACTTCCAGCTTCACGAGAACTACAAGCTGGTGGCGCGTAACAACCGCCCCACCAGGCAGAGCCTTGCAACGGTGGGCGGAGCGATCAACCAGGGAGAGTTCGGAAGCACGCTGCTGCTGATTTTCCATCCCATTTCAAAAACGGAGTTCGCGTTCCAGGAGTGGAACCAGATCGGAGACCGTCGCGTGGCGGTATACAGCTATCGCGTGGAGCGTATCAATTCGCATTTCGATTTGAAGATGGCCGCGCTATCTATGATCGCGGGGTATCACGGCGAAATCTCCATCGACGAGGCCACGCACATGGTACTGCGGATCGCGGATCGCCGAAGAGGTGGATATTCCCGACGGGTTTCCCGTGCAGTATTCGCGGAATACCGTAGACTACGGTTTCGTCGATGTAGGCGGCCATCAGAATCTGCTGCCGGCGCGCTGCGAGTCGGATTCCGCCGATCTGCCCTCGGTGCGCGGGCGGACTGGCGGCATTCTACCTCCCGCGGCGCGGCTGGCGGACCAGAAACGGTACCGCAACGTTACCGAGTTTCGCGATTACCGCAAGTACGCCGCCGAATCTACTCTGACTTTCAAGTAGGACCGACGCACCGCTGTCCCGTTAAATTTTTTCGACCTCGATAACTCGCTAACCTTCATGCCTGCGGAGAAGACGATCCCAAACAACTTCATTCGTGATTCTCTAAAGAATGAATCAAGGTCCGATGGTTTTCGCTGAGCTGATGGATTTCGTTCCGCACAGCGGGTTTCAGGCGTGTGTCGCACGCTATCAGGCGGACTGAGCGCGCGTTGTTTTACCACGATTCGCTCCCTAAGGCAGGCTGCCGATGAAAGCGTTCATCTCACGCAGCACATCCGCTTCGTTGGACTGGAAAACATAATGATCGGCATTTGGAATGCGGACGACGCGCGCAGACGGCAAGCCTCTCTCAACGACTTTCGCCCACGCTTCGATTGAGGCTTTCATACTTGCCTCGAAATCCGCTCGAACCGCCGGATCGCTGGCGGCCATTGACCCAAGATGGGACGGTACGGCAAAAATCGCGAGGATCGGCACGGGTATATTTGTGTACTTCTGCGCGCCCGCGATGATCGCAGCGAAAGGTCCTGGGGTTGGCGGCCTCGGTGCCGGCCGGGACGCTAAGAAGGCCCGCAGCGCCTCGGGCATAGCGTCCCAGTTTTTTTGGACATCTCTCAGGTCCCTTTCAAACGCGGGGAGGCTGGTGTCTAACAATTCCTGGATCGCTGACGCGGATTCCCCGCGTAGCATTGGGGCACTTTTCATCTGCTCCACCTTCCTTTGTATTTCCTTCCAGTCCAGGTCGAAGTCTCCTCGCTCACGATCATAAAAGGCGTAGGGCTGCGCAGCATCCAGATAAATCAACCCCGAAACTTTTTCGGGATGTCGCGATCCAACCGAGCTCAACTCTTCCCCGGCGACAGAGTGTCCAACCAGCACAGGCTTGTTGAGCTTGAGCGAATCGATGACGGCCAGCACGTCATCACCCAGCCGGTCGGCATCATAGGCGTTTCCAGTTGGCGGAGGTGCGCTCGAAGCACCGAATCCCCGCCGTGTTATGCCATAGACGTGATAAGCCCCGGTTAGCTTGGGCGCAAATTGATCGTAAACGTGCGCGTCATTTCCGAGGCCCGTCAGGAGAATCACGGGCCGTCCGGAGCCACCCCAATCGAGCACTTCGAGGTTGACATTCGTGTCCACGTTAATGAACTGCACCCGATGGTTGACCGGAGTAAATTGGTACGCGGTCTCCCTGGTAGCGCGTCGCAATTCCAGCGGCAACAACCGGTTGTACCGCCTGGCGGTCCCCTTGACGAGAGTGGCATCCCGACTGAGTTTGCCTCGATAGGTGAGGTGCATGGCGTCCACACTCAGTTTGAAGTTCGCATGTGTGAAGGTTACGGAGTCTACGGGGATGGAGTCGCTGGACTCATCGATGCTGTACATCGTGGCAGTCCGAGCGCCGCCATCCGTTTTTGCGATTCGAAAGACCACGCGCAACTGCCGGGCGCCATCGGCCAGGTTTCCTTGCCAGTCACCGGAAATATCCTGCGCGCAGGCTGCACCGGCCAGCAGCATCCCGAACGCACTCCACCTCGACAGTTTCCCCATTTGCGCGTTAATTCTCCGAAGGCTTTTCGACTTTGTCAATCACCAAAACGTCGACCTGCGCTCTGGTCGGCTCCAGCTTCAGTCCCAGTTGCCGCTGAATAGCCGTGAACAGATCCGGTTGCGTTTCGGCTCCCTCGGGAGGCTTTGGCGGTGCACCCAGCCCGCCAAATGAGGTGAACTCATCGGGCGTCCATTGCAATTGGAAGTCGAACCGTTCCTTCAGCCCGGTTTGATCGACCACCGGGCGATCCAGGTGGCTTTGCATGACGCCCGCGACTTCCTCCATGGTGGCGTTCCGCACAGGCCAATTGCCGGGCCCCCTGGGAACCAGGTTGGGGAAGGGACTGGCGGCTTCGCTCCTGGTCAGCCTGGGTCCGTTCTTTCCCACCGTCAGCGCGTACACCGTAAGCTGCTTCTTCTCACGATGGAAAGCGAGCTGAAACCGATCCGCCAGGAGCTTCTGAAGCATCATCTTAAATTGAGTTGGGTTGGGCCGCCCGCCCTCGGGCTTCCCTCTGATATCGAATTTGTCCGACTCAACCCAGCCAGGTGCGCCGCTGATCTGCCGGGCATGAACGCCAAAGGCGAAGACGATCAGGTCGTTTACCGTCGCGCCAACGGCGGTCACCTCAGTACCATTCCCTATAGAGAACAGTCTCCGCCGGTTCGGATCGCTGGGTTTGATAGAGGCTACTTCGAATACCGGATTGGAGTTCGCAGCCATTATTTTCGGTGGAGTCGGTGGCTTCGGGATTTCCCACGCGGCGTCGTCTTTCACATGGGCCAGGGTCAGAGGCAACGGCATTCCTCCCGCGGTCCACTTCCCCGTCAGGGTCATCNNGATTATTTTAACGTTCGAGCCTTGAATCGCGACCTCGCTGGCAGGGAAGCCCGGGCCGGGCTGGTCAATAGTGTACAGCGTCGCCTTAAAGGTGCCCCCGTCAGCCTTCAATATCTTGAAGACAACTCGTAATTCCCCATTGGGCGCCTGGGGCACCGCCAATTTGCCCTGCCAGGTACCGGTTATGTCCTGTTTCGGGACTGACTGGGCTTGTGCCCGCAGTTCAGGCGCGTTGATGATGCCAAGAATCACTGGAATCCCGACCGCCAGGATTCCGGCGAGCATCAATCCCACCTTCTTTGGCAGATTCAGGGTTAGCATAGGTCGGTTCGCCATGATCGCCTCGATTCTTTTCTTGAGATTTGCTCCCGTAACGCCCGCTACGCATTTGAGCGGCGATTGCAAGTACAGCTCGCAGACCTTGAGGATTCCTTCCGCGTAGGCTTCCGCTTCACTCCCCCTCCGCAGCACCTCTTCGTCGCAGGCCCGCTCGCGCTCGTCCATCAAACGGGCTCCCAGCCACCAGACCACGGCCTCGACAACCATGTGCATCAACGTCGCCAGATTGTCGCGGCGGTGAACGTGACACAACTCGTGGGCGAGAATTGCCCTGAGTTCCGCAGGCGCGAGGCGATCCCCAATGCCGTCCGGTAACAGCAACACCGGACGGAATACGCCGAACACTCCAGGCTCCATGATCGATGCCGAAGACAGCGCTGGAATGCCGATCCCCAAAGGCACCGGCGACCCCGCTCGGACGGCAACCCGTATTCGCCGCCATCGCACCCACCACGAGAACACCAAAGCACCGCAGCCAATCGCCCACAACGCAACCAGCATCAGAGCAACCAAAGTCCCCGATTTCGACGCGTGCGGCATCACTAACGCTCCTGGCGGAACCTCGGCCACAAAAGGCTCATTCATCTGCTCGACGATTACTGGTACGCGGGTGGGCGCAGGCACGACCACCGAATGCCGTCCAACCAGCCCACCAACGAGCATCAGCAGCGAAAAAGGGACCAGAAACTTCGCCGAAGCCGCCAGCCACAGACAGTACCGCGCATGTGCCCGGTTGCTTCTCAAGAGCAGAGTCAGGAGACCTGCGATCCCAGCGAACACGGTGGATTGCCACAGGTGGTTTGCGATGGGTAGGAAACCGCTCGGGATCATTCCGGCTTCTCCTGTTTCGTCGCCTTTCGCAGCGCGGAGCGGGCCTCGCGCAGTTCCTCCGGAGTCAGTTTCCCCGACTCGATCAGGTGTGTAACGATCGGCAATCGCCTGCCGCCGAACAGCGCCACCAAATCGTCGATCATTCGATGCTGCGCGGAATCCCGTGAAACCACTGCCTCAAAGACATGCGCGTTGCCGAACTTGCTCGTGCGCCGTATAGCCCTCTTTGCTTCGAGCCGGTAGACAACCGTCTGAACGGTTGTGTAGGCCAGCCGTTCGTCCCTGGGGAATGCCTCTAGCAATTCGCGAATGGAGCACGGCCCCCTGCTCCAGAGTGTCTCCATGATTTGGAGCTCTAACCTGGTCAGCTTCGGCAAGGGCATGGCAGATTCAATCTACTACATGATGCTGTAGATTGCAAGCCCTTTTCTCTGCGCCAGCGATGTAGGTTTGTTTCATTTATTGTGGCGAGTCTTTTCAAAAACCGTGGCAGGAATTTTGTCACCTACACCCTTTGTAGGTTGACAGAGTTCGTGAAAACTCGGGCGGAGGTAGGCGAATATGGCGGACCGCCTACTTCTTAGTACAATGCTGGTCGAGAAATCGGAAGACATCGTCGGCCCAGACAGCCGATCCAAAGTAACCGAACGCATGGCCGTCTTGCCGAGTGCCCCCATAGCGGGGATAAATCTTCAGTAAGTACGGTTTCCTCGCGTCCTTCATCGCCGCGGATAGAACCTTGCTCGGCGACAGGTCAAAATCATTCTCCGCTTGGAAAAAGAAAATTGGCACCTGTGCATTTCGAACCGAAGCAATCATCAACGCTTGCAGCGCCGGCGCCTCCGCCCAGCTTTGGGCACCTCCGGCTGAATCGATGGCTGCACAATAAGTTCCGCGTTCCGCACCCAGGACGGCCTCGATGCCTCCGAACGAAGTCCCGGCCACGGCAATACGACTCGCTTGAACGAAACTTTGCTTTCGCAGCCACGCAAGCGCGGCCAACTGATCGTCCAGGTGATCCGTCTCCAGCAACCGCACCATGGTTTCGGCGGCTGCCGAGGGCGGCTGCCGAGATACCCCCGTTCTTTTCGGCTGCCGCGATTTGGTCACCAATATATGGGCCGGCGGATGCGCTCAAGCCTTGTCCACGCCGGTATGGCCCAAAGAACACCCATCCATGGCTCGCGAACACTGGACCGAGTGCGTCGAATCCGGTTTTGCTTACCATGCCGGCTGCACTGCCGTG
>OKRF01000266.1:0-3745 GCA_900290315.1 Candidatus Sulfopaludibacter sp. SbA3
GCCGGAGCCCAGGCATGATCCGGTGGGGTTTTTCGACCCTGTCAATTAGGGGCGGACCGCCCGCGAAACGGGATGAAAAACCGGCGGTTGGTAGCGCCGGCGGTCTTGCCGCCGGTTGCACGGGCCGACCGGCGACAAGATCGCCGGCGTTACCCGGTCGCTCGACCGGTTTTTCGACCCTGTCAATTAGGGGCGGATCGCCCAAACTATCTGCAAAAGGCTGCATTGTGCGTTCGCGCACGGAACGGAGCACCAAAACACTGCACTGCCGCGCTACAATAGCGGCAGTCTGGAGGGGAAAGCAGTGCCTGCCCGTATCTTGGTTGTGGAAGACGATCCGGACCAGCGGAACGACCTGGCTGCGGTAGTCGCATCTTTTGGTTATCAGGTCACCACGGCCCGTGATGGCCGGGAGGCTCTCACCGCCTTGGCAGGCTTGCCGGCAAGCGCGATCCTCACGGATCTCGTAATGCCCCGCATGGACGGCATCGCATTGCTTAAAGAGTTGGCCGCGCGCGGCGACCGGACTCCCACGATAGTACTCACTGGTTTTGGCAGTATCGACCAGGCGATTTCGGTTGTCCACGATCTGAAGGCTTTCTGGTTCCTCGAAAAGCCTCTGCAGCCGGGCGTGGTAAGGACTCTTCTGGAACGCGCGATTCAGCAGAACCGGCTGGTTAAAGAAACCGAGCGGCTGCACTCCCAACTGAGTTATCACGGTGTCCTTGGCGATTTGGTCGCCGATTCCGCGTGCATGAAAGAGGTCTTTTCTTTGATCCGCCAGGTGGCTCCCACGACGGCATCGGTGCTGATCAGCGGCGAGAGCGGCACCGGAAAAGAGCTGGTCGCCCGCGCGATCCACGCTCTCAGTGCGCGTAGCGCGGGGCCGTTCGTCCCGGTGAATTGCGCAGCTCTTCCGGAGAGCCTGATGGAGAGCGAGCTTTTCGGTCATGAGAAAGGGGCCTTCACGGGTGCTGTGGAGCGCCGGGCGGGCTGCTTCGAACAGGCCCAGAACGGCACCCTGTTGCTCGACGAGATCGGCGACATGCCCATCGGCACCCAGGCCAAGCTCCTGCGCGTAATTGAAGAGTCGAAGGTCCGCCGGCTGGGCGGAACCGCCGACATCCCCATCGCCGTACGAGTGTTAGCGGCCACCAACCGGTCGCCGGAACAAGCCGTTCAGAGTAAGTTGCTCCGCGAGGACCTGTATTACCGATTGAACGTGTTCCACATCTCGCTGCCGCCGCTTCGCGACAGGAAGCAGGATATTCCATCGATAGCCGCGGCCCTGCTCCGCGACCTGAACCGGAAACACGGGTGTCGGGTGACTCATCTGAGTCCGGAAGTGGTCGACTGGTTCGCCCATCGTTCATGGCCCGGCAACGTACGCGAGCTGCGTAACCAGGTTGAGCGCGCCGTGATCATGGCAGCCGAAGGCGAGATCCAGCTTCAGCACATCCCAGGCGCCATGCGGGCGCCGGCGCCGCCACCCACGGTTGATCCGCCCGAACGGGACGGCATGCTGCAGGTTGCCGTAGGTGCCCGTCTGGCTGAAGTAGAACGCGCCTTCATCCGGTTGACCCTGAAACACACGAATAACAATAAGACGCGGGCCGCCGAGCTTTTGGGCCTCTGCCTTCGGACCCTGCATAATAAGCTGCGGGCGTATGAGTCCGTCAAGGTTCGCAGCGCGGGCGCCAGCCAAAACGGATTCGATTAGGCGGAGTCGCCGCNNCAGGCTCGAAATTCGCCGCCTTTTGGCGAATCTTCGTGCCTGGCTCGAATTTGCCCCTTCGCGAAACCCCGGCACGTTCTGGTGAGGCATCACCTCATGAACCGACAGGGTCGAAAAACCGGCACAGCGAACGGGTAACGCCGGCGATCTTGTCGCCGGTCGGCCAGTGCAACCGGCGGCGAGACCCCGGCGCTACCAACCGCCGGTTTTTTCATCCCGTTTTGCGGGCGCTCCCCCCCAAATTGACAGACGACAAAAAACGATCGTCTGTCCCACGGGGCTAACGAGTTTCATCAGGACGGGTGCGGTTTTACGCGCCATCATTAGCGGGCAGGGTGAACCAAAACGTCGCACCGTTTTCCGGTTCTGATTCGGCCCAGATGCGGCCTTCGTGCCGCTCCACGATTGCGCGGCAGATTGCCAGACCCAACCCGGCTCCCGCGCGTTCATTGCCGTGCAGGCGCTCAAACGGTGTGAAGATGCTCTCCAGAAACTCCCTTTCCACGCCTGGCCCATTGTCCTGCACCCCAAAGAGCCAGCCTTCCGCCTGCTTGCCTGCGCTAATGTGGATGCGCGGTGCGGCTTGACCGCGGTGCACCAGGGCGTTGCGGAGCAGGCTCTCGAAAAGCTGCATGAGCCGGTCGGGATTGCCCCTCACGATCGGCAATTCGCTGTAAGCCACCTCGGCGCCGCAGTCGCGCAGATCCTTGTCCAGCTTGGTTAGAACCAATCGCAACAGGACATCCATTCGCGTGGCTTGGAAGGATGCCGCCTCCATCTGGAGGGCCACGGCATAACCGGCAAGACCATCCAGGAGCAAATCGATTCTTCCGGCCCCTTCGACAATAAATCCGAGCCGCTGTTCGAAGCTGGAACTCCCTGGCGTGCCCGCGTCCCTGAGTAGCAGTTCAGCGTTGGTCAGAACCGCGCGCGCGGAGGCTCTTAAGTCGTGGCAGGCCCGCAAAAGGAATTCACTGACTTCCCGATCCGATTTCGTGCGCGCTGGCGAAGACATAACGAGGATAAGTTACCACAACCGGGTGCGCGAGTCCCGCTGTTTGTCCGGATCCGCACTGCGCCATTGTGCGTTGTGCCCTTCCAGACCTAACTCGCTGACAACTTCTCTTAGTGTGTTAAGAGATCCAAGTATGAAGCCGCAAACCGCGAACACATTGAGTATCGCCGGACCCGGCGCATAGGTGCGCGCGACCCGGTAAAAACTACAGCACGTCTTTCAGCGGGACCGCGCCACGCCCTCGCGGCCCTCAGAGGGCCCAATCAGTTAACGGCGTTGGCACACAGCTTGCCTTACTGATAAGTCGTGATGCCATACTGGACCCCGGTTCAGATGGAATTTACCCCTTGGTTAGGAAAGGAACGATTTCCATGAAGCAGTCACTTAGGTATATTCGAATAGTGTTGGCGATTGTCACCCTCGCGCTGGCCGCCGGCCCGGCCGCGCCGCGTGCGAATGCGGATGAATGGAACAAGAGAACCATCCTCACCGTGAATCAAACCATCCAGGTGAGAGACACAGTGCTCGAACCCGGTCAGTATGTTTTGCAACTTTTGAACTCCACTTCGGACCGGCACGTAGTCCAGATCTTCAACGGCGACCAGAGCCACATCATCGATACCATTCTCGCGATTCCCATGGAGCGCCCCCAGCCCACCGGGGACACTCAGTTCACATTCTGGGAAACGCCCGGCGGCACTGCCAAGGCCATGCGTGCCTGGTTCTATCCAGGTGACACCATTGGCCAGGAGTTTCCGTACCCCAAGCATCCCCACCTGGTCGCTTTGCTGCAGAACCCGGCGCCTCCCCTGTCTCCCAGCGCCGCGATGACGCAGCCCGCTTCGGCGCCCTCCGCGGCTCCACCTGCCGCCGAGGAACCGACTCCCGAGACGCCCCCGGCGCCGGCCCAAACCGCTCCTCCCGCGCAGGCTCCAGCCGCTCCTCCCGCGCAGGCTCCAGCCGCTCCTCCCGCGCAGGCTCCAGCCGCTCCTCCC
>OKRF01000266.1:3755-12577 GCA_900290315.1 Candidatus Sulfopaludibacter sp. SbA3
GGCTCCAGCCGCTCCTCCCGCGCAGGCTCCAGCCGCTCCTCCCGCCGCCAGCCAGACTCCCGCCGGATCGGCCGATCGAGCGTCGCAACCCGAGCCAGCCCAGCCGGCTGAGTTGCCCAAGACCGGCACCCGGTATCCTCTGCTGGGCATTTCCGGCGCGGCATTACTGGCGTTAGCCGGCTTACTTCGCTTGAGGCGGCCAGCTTAGGGCGAAGGTAACAGAACCTGGCACACACTAATGACACGGCGCTCGGCAATTCGGACGCTGACGATGGCGGGCGCCGCTTCCTGTTTTTTCCGGTTGCGCGCCCGCGCCTGCCAGCAGGAACCGCAAGAGTTCGTGATCCACAGCGATGTACGCCTGGTCCTCCTGGATGTCAGCGTAAAGGATCGCCACGGCGGTTTTGTTTCGAACTTAGCGCAAGATAACTTCACTGTCCTGGAGAACGGTGAGCCACAGCGCATTACCGTTTTCGCCAACGAAGATATCCCGGTCACTGTTGGCATCCTGGTGGATGAGAGCCGTAGTATGTTGGCGAAACGTAACGACGTGATAGCTGCCGCCGGGGCTTTCATCCAAACCTCCAATCCGCAGGACGAGATTTTCGTTTTGAACTTCAACGATAGTGTCCAGCGCGGCCTTCCGGACCAACAGCTCTTCTCGGATAACGCGCAACAATTGCGGGCCGCTCTGTATCGGGGCGTTCCTAGCGGCCGGACCGCCCTCAACGATGCCATCGTGGAGGGCCTCCGCCAGCTTGCATCCGGCAGTCGCGGCAAGAAGGCTTTAGTGGTCATCAGCGACGGCGGCGACAATGCCAGCCGCCACACCGGCGCGCAGATGTTCGCTCTGGTCGAGCGCAGCATCGCGACCGTTTACACAATCGGATTATTCGACGCGGACGACCCGGATCGCAATCCGGGAATTTTGAAGCGGCTCGCGAACTGGAGCGGCGGGGAAGCCTGGTTTCCGAAGAGTCCCGCCGACATGACGACAGTCTGCCAGGGCGTCGCCGGGGAGATTCGTACCCGTTACACGATCGGCTATCTGCCCGCGCTCGACAACCATGGCTCCTTGCGGCACATTCAGGTGCGCGTCTCGGCGCCAGGCCGCTCCTTCTTGATCGCGCGCACGCGCACCAGGTATCGCTATGAGGAGATCGCCAATCCAGGCAGTAAGTAAGACGCGAAGATGGATCTCGAACTGTTTGCTGCTGGCCGGTCTCGCCGGCGTTGCGGTATGGGCCTGGTGGATGGGTCGTGGCGCAGTCTTCCAAATCCGCGAGAACAGGGCTTTCGATAACCGGACACTCAGCCCCCCGCCGCGTTCTTCCCACACGCCTTCTCTGGAAGCGGGCGCGCTGATCGGCCGCCTGGTGATTCCGCGGCTGCACCTGCGCGCGATCGTCCGGGAGGGGTCTGGCGACGATACGCTCGACGTGGCCCTCGGCCATGTGCCGGGCACGGCGCTGCCGGGACAGCCCGGCAACGTCGGTATCGCGGGCCATCGCGATACGCTGTTCCGCTGCCTGCGCAACATTTCAAGAAATGACCGGATCGTTTTTCAGACAACCTATGGAAGCTTTACGTATCACGTGGAGAGCACCGCCATCGTCAACCCCCTGGACGTCGGTGTACTTGCTTCGGGCACTCACTCCGAAATCACTCTCATCACGTGCTATCCGTTCCACTACGTTGGCCCGGCACCGGGCCGCTTCATAGTCAGGGCGCGCCTGGGCTCAATGGAATAGCTGCTTTGCAGAGAAGAAATTACTCTGCTTCCCATCCCATGCCCGTTCCGGCAGTGTGAAGGGTATCGCTAACTAAGTACACCGTTTCATACATACGGCAACGTATTCTGGGACGGACGCGTGCGCCGCGGGTCAGACTTCTCTGCCCCGCGGCGCCGCTCTTGCGCCGTCGTGGACAGAGCGGTCTGACCCCAAACCCGCATGCTTCCCCCACGGCCAAGGAGTCCGGTCGGGGGCGTGAATACGTTAACGTATTTCTGAAATCGACGACTAAGTTGAAGAAATGGAGCGGGAGACGGGGTTCGAACCCGCGACGTCCGGCTTGGGGCGACAGCAAATTGGAAACAGAGAACATTGCGTTTCCTGGTGCGTCGTTCTGGCGATTGAGAATACCGCATTTTCACTCTGTGCTCTCTTCACGAGTCAAAACGGAGCACAAGAGTCGACCTGGTCTACAGAGGCATTTGCTTTGTACCCAGAGGCTTCTACATGCATCGGGTCGAGGTCTGCCAGATGTCCTTTTGCCCCATTCTACGGGGAGTTTCTTCCGCGCCGGCCATCCCAACACCC
Organism: Candidatus Sulfopaludibacter sp. SbA3; assembly: GCA_900290315.1. Lineage (GTDB taxonomy): Bacteria > Acidobacteriota > Terriglobia > Bryobacterales > Bryobacteraceae > Sulfopaludibacter. The sequence goes on from OKRF01000266.1 coordinate 6,077, forward strand.
TGACCCACGCAGCCCAGGGCCTGGATGATCGCGGCGCCGCGTCCGATTGTCCGAGCGTGGGCCGGGCAGCTACTGCCCGGCGTCCAGCCGATTCAGGATCTGGCTGATGCGGACGTCGAGGAAGCGCGGAGGTTCGCCGGCGCCGGGATGGCTGCGGCGGAAACCGTTTCGCGCCGTGGCGAACTCCGCAAGCGCATCCGTCCAACGGCTTTGCAGGTAGCGCGCCTCTCCCATGTACATGTGGCCTTCGACGTCTCCGGCGTCGGCGGCGATCAGCTTGCGTCCCGCCTGCTCCAGGCCCCCCGCATCGCGAGCAATCAGCGCAAAACGACCGCTCCGCCGGTCCACGACCGACTGCCGATCCGGCGCAAGGCTTGGCGGGCGCGCCTCTACGGTCAGCCGCACCGGCGGCGAGCAGGCCCGGCCGTGCCAGGATCCGGTCAGGCCGAGACAGGCCACCACGGAATAAATGCCAGGCGGCGCGTCCGCCTCGGCCACCCCGAAATTCGCCCGCGCGGAGGAGTAAGCGTCCAGCGCGACCACGCCGGCGGGGTCGCCCATCCGCCGCACCGGAATGGTCAAGGCTCGTTCGCCGCCTTGCGCGTCGCGCATGAGCAATTGCACGGCCTCCGTCCAGGGACGGGCGGCATCGCCGAGCGCAATCGTGGCCGGCCGGGAGCGGCGGTCGTAATCGGTCTGGAGCCGGCGGCGGTCCGGCGCATCTTTCGCGATGTGTGCCAGCCGGGTGGCAAGAGCCTGCGCGGCCGAGAGTTCGTTGATAGCCGCGGCGTTATTGATTCCCACCGTGAACCACAGCGGCGTGCCGGCAGGCACGGTGGCCGCGAGTTCCTCGTTCACTTGCAGGCTCACACTGGGCACGATCTCGCGCGGCGCGTCCTCGTCGAACATCATGGCGTGTGGCACGGTGGCACGCTGCGCCGAGTGCCGGAGGTGGCGGCGCACCGTCCACGCCGACCAGGCCCCGATCCCCAGTAAAAGTACCGCGGCGGCTGCCAGAATCTTCTTCATGGTCAGTGTGCTCCGTTCTTCAGGCAGACTTGGCTGGCACAGTTGCCAATGGTGGCGTCGCCCGCCTTGTTGGGCAGCTTCGAGGTGTCGTTGACGCCCGTGCCTTTACTGTCGGTGCACAGCTTCCCCATGCCCGGCGGGTCTTGGCCAAAGAAGCTGAGAGTAACGGTCCTGCCGTTGTGTTTGGCGGTGCAGATGCCCCTGGGATCCTCGTAGAAACAGGTCTTGTCGTAGCGCATGGGGCAGGTGTCGTTGCCGCTGAAGCTGCCGCCCTTGGCGGCGACCTGGAAGCACTGCGTGCCGGGCTTGCCCAGCGGGTCATCGGGGGAGCGGTCGGTGCACTTGAGATTCTTCACGGTTCCCTGCTTATGCACACAGTCCATGTCGCCCTGAGCGCAGCTCCTGATGTCGCGGTGGCAGACTACGTCGCCCACGTCGTAGTCCAGGTCCTCGCCGTGGTGGTGGACGTTGGTGGCGTGGCCCAGCTCATGGGCGATGGTGGTCTGCAACTCGGGCTCTAGGGCGTGGTATTGGACTACGATCTCGTTGGAGTCGATGGTGACCCAGAGGATGTTGGATGGCACCGACGGCCCTCCCTCGGTTTCGCCGACCACGCCCGCGCCGATGGAACCGCTATGTAGCCAGATGGCGCAGACGTCGCCGTAATGGCCATTGGGCGTGACGATGTCGGTGTTCTTCTGCGAGCCGCCGTAGCCGCGCTCCGTCTCCGCGATCAGGTGCGGCGTGACGCCGGTGGAGGCTTGGTAGAGGCCCGCTCCCAGGGCGCTGGCGTCCCATATGAACAGATCCTTGGTCACGGGAGAGAGCCGCTGCGGCTTGCCCTGGATCCGAAAGCCGCGGTACTCGTCGTACAGCGCGATCGAGTCGCCGTTGTGCCCATGGCCGGCCGGCTGCGAGTCCTCGTCGGACGCGGGGTCGCCGGCCTGCAGCCCGAAGCTCTCCTCCCAGGAGTCGGCGATGTGGTTGCCGTCGTCGTCTTTGGGGATGGCTAGCGACTGTTGCCGGTTGCCGCGGACGTGGGCGGTCACCGTGGTGTGGTCCGACAGCTCGGCCGTGACGGCGAGGTTGGTGTAGCCGCCCCAGTCGTAGCAGTTGATCCGCACGATGAAGGCCTCGAGATCCTCCTGCGTGGTCTCGGCCGACTGCGCCTGGTCCGTGTCGCCCGTGATCTTGAGCAGCGGATTGGTTGCGTCGAGCTTGAGGTCGTAGTCGTCCTTGGCCTGCCCCTTGGGCGGCCAGTTCAGATCGACGCCCTTTTCGCGTGAGGTCTTTTGGAGCGTGACGGTGTACTTCAGGACTTGCTTCGGCGGCGGCGAGTCGGGGTCGTCTTTCTTGTGGGCCACAATCTGCGCTTCGATGTAGTTGCCGATGGTCTTTTCGTCGTCGCCGGCCTGCGGCAGCCATTGTTCGTATTCTTTCGGCGGAACGATCTCCACCTCGGTCTCCGCCTTCGGCGCGCCGCCGTTCACGGTGTAGCTCATGGTGAAAGTCCCAGCCGCCACGCCGTCCTTGGCGTTGTCGCTGTAACTGTAGCTGGCCTGATTGCCGCCCGCGAACGAGCTGTTATTGGGGTCGAACTTGAACTTCATCGCTTCGGCCAACTGCGCGCCGCCGCTGGAACGTTGGACATCGGGGCGGGTCGCGGCGAAGGCCATCCCAACGGCCATGCCGCCCGGATTCCCGCCGGACTGGCCACCGGACGCCGTCGCCTGGATCTGCGATTCCGAGCAGCATCGCAAATCGATCGAACCGGTCTTGCTGATCGGATCGAGCCCGAGCTTGGTGACACGCGATTTCGGATTCTGTGCGGAATAGCTCCAGCTGACATTCTTAAATGTCCCAATTGGCCCAAATTTTGTTTCTGGATACGACGTACCTCCACCGCCGCCGGCGGAGAGGTTGGTGGTGCAGTTGTTCTCCTCAAGGTTGATGTTACGGTCGGTCCAATCGGTGATGTCGTAGACACAGGTCTCGGTGAGGTGGATCGAAACCTCGTCTTTGGCAGCGAATCCGGTGGTGCGTGCCCATTTGCCCGTCCACACGGCGGTGAGGGTCATGGTCACCTGGCTTGGGGAGGAGGCGGCGGCGCTCCGGAGCGCCAGCCGCCACGGAGCGGCCAGCGCCAGCAGGAGTACGGTTGGCAGCAGGAGTGAGCGTTTCATCGCAGGCTGCCCTGTGAGAAGTGCTTCACGAGTTCCATGCGGCAGTTCTTCGCGCAGCCCTCTTCGCCGTCGTTTGAGGCGGCCAACCCGGTGAGCGCCGCCAAGATACAGACGTGAGCGGTTCGATTAATGCTATTCATCGATTCTTCTTGACTTGCTGAAAGCAGTTCGGGCCCCGCCCATTCCGGGGCAGTTGCGATCAAAGATCCGATGATGCAGCGCCAGTGCTACTTTGCCGCGCCCAGCGAAACCTTCATCTTGGTAACGTACTCGTCGATCAATGCCTGGCCGGTGCCCGGCGCCCCAAGCACGTGAAAGGCGCTCACCGTGACAAGCGTGCCGGACACCGCGCCGATCCAGGAGCCGTTATACGTCACGATAGTACTCTGGGCGCAGCCCACCGCTTCCGTGGTGACCTTGCGCCAGGTCAGCAACCCGCCCAGATAAGCTTTCTTGCCCGCGGGTTCGTCCTTGGTGCGGCCCATGCTCGTGGCCACGTCCTCCGGCCCCTTCGTCATGAAGTCTACATACTTGTCCGCCGTGGGAGAGGTCCGCCAGTTGTAACGGAGATGGATGTCGGCGTCGCCGGGGCACTTCGGCCAATTGTCGTTGGGCTTGGTGGCCTCTAGCCCATCGCCCTTGCCCCCGGCCTTCAGGGCGTCGCTGAGCGGATCCTGCGCAATCTTGTAGCCGGCGGGCGGCGCCGGCAGCGGGCCTGCAAGCGCAACGGGAACGGCGGCGAAAAGCGCGCCGAGAGTCAAATAAAGGATGGTTCTCATAGGAAATCTGCTCCTTTGCGGACATAGTTCCTGATTCGTTCGTCCCTATGCTGGCGCTGAGCGAAAGTTCGCCGTTGGCGTCGCTCATAAAAAACTATATTCAGGTCTGATATATGGTATTTCCTATTATACGCAATAGCGGCCCTCCCGTTGGCCCTAGTGCAACACGCTCCCGCCTAAACGAAGCCCTAAGCTATGCGCCAAGACATTTCCGATCGGAATTGCTTTACTGGAATTTTGAGGCGGTCCAAGACTTAGGCTAGTCTAGTGACCGCCGCCGGAGAGTTTGCGGTAGTATTCGGCGACGGCATCCTGATAGCCGGCGGGAATCTTGGACGGGTCGGCATTGCGGATTGTGCCGCCCCGGCTTTCATCAAGCTGGCGGCGCAGTTGCAGTTCCAGCGCGTCCACACCGCTGACGAGTTGCTGGTGCATCTGCTCCACCAGGGCGGGATTCCCAGGGAACCGGCGGGGATCCAGATTGCGCATCTCTTCGATCAGGGATTGCAACTGCTGCCGCGCCTCGGGACTATCCTGCACCGCGGGGCGAACTTGGTTGAGCAGGTCTAATCCCTGCTCGATCTCCCGCTGCGTGTCGGCCGGATTGGGACCCTGTTGGGGCGCTACCGCCTGGCCGGATATGCGCGTGTTACCGGTGTCGAGGTTGCCATATACGGTACTATCGCGATTGCCCGCGCCCCCGACGACAGGATTGCTCATGGGACCCGACTGGCGTCCACCTCCCTGCCCGGACGCTTGCTGCCCTTCCGCACGCGGGCCGCCGGGCTGGCCACCTTGCCCGCCCTGGCCTTGGCCGCGTTGACCACCCTGAGCGCCTTGGCCGCGTTGGCCACCCTGCTGGCCTTGCTGGCCGCCTTGACCACCCTGACCGCGCTGGCCGCCTTGTTGGCCTGGCTGACCCAGCTGGCCATTCTGCGCCTGCTGTTGGCCGGGTTGACCGCCGCGGCCCGCCCGGCCCTGTCCCTGCTGTGAGTCGGGACGGCCACCGAGGCCGGCGAGTTGGTCGCGCAGACGCGAAAGATCGTCCATGGCGCGGCTGAGTGTCGATTCGGTGGATGCGCGCTGCGCATTGCCCAACGCGCGTGCCGCATCGCCGATCTGCCGGCCCAGCTTTTGCAGGTCGCTGGTGAGGCCCGCTTCGGCCGGATCGGAGAACTGGCCGCCGCGCAGCCAATCTGAGCTGCGTTGCAAGCGGGTGCCAAGATCGTTTTCGTCCATGCCCTCAAGGGCGCTCCGCAGCTTGTTCGACGCCCCGGGCTGCGTGGGCGCGAGCTCACGCGCCGCATTGCGCATTTGCTGGGTGAGATGCCCTAGGTCGTCGGAAACCTGTTGGCGATCGTTGACCATTTTGTCGATTTCCTGGGCGGAGGGGTTGCTCTGCGGCTGGCCCGATGTGCGCGCCGCGTTCTGGCTGGCGATCAAGTCGCGCACGTGGTCGGCCTGCTGCTTCTGCCGCGCCGCCAGTTGTTCGGCGGTTTGGGCCATCGAGTCGAGACGGCCGGCGGCGTCCTGCTGCTGCATGCCGCCCAGCAGATCGGTGGCTTCGCGCAACCGATCGGCCGCCCGGCGAGCATCGGCTGCGCTGGCATTCTGCGAGGCCGCTCGCTGCATGTCCTCGCCGGCTTGCTTTAAGCGATCGAGCGCCTGCTGAGCCGCCTGTTGACAGCCGTCGGCCGACTGGTCGGCGTTTTGGCGGGAACCACTGCCGCTGCGGCTGGCGGAGGAGGGGCCGGATTGCCCGCTGCTCTGGCCGGCTTGCCCGCTGGATTGACCCGAAGCGGAAGACCCCTGTCCGCTCTGCCCTTGCTGACCCTGTTGGCCTTGCTGGCCTTGCTGACCCTGCTGGCCGCGCTGCATCTGCTGGCCATTTTGGGCAAGCTGCCGCTCCATTTGCTGCTGGAGTTGCTGCACCTCGCGACGCAGCATCTCCTGCTCCCATCTCTGCTCGGTAGTCTGCGTGCCATTGCGCTGCTGCTGCGCCAGATCCTCCTCGCGCCTGGCCAGTTCGTCGAGTTTTTTCAGCGCGTCCTCGATCTGCTGAGCCTGTTGTTCAGCCGTCGTCGCCGGAGCTTTCTGCGTCTCGTATTGATTCTTTTCGGTATCGAGCTCCAAATCGAAAAGCGCCGCCAAATCGCGCGCCGCCCCGCCGCCCCCACCTCCTCCACCGCCGCCACGGGCTCCGAACGCGACTTGAATCTGCCGGAACGTGGCTTCGGCCCGCAGCAGGAATTGCAGCGCCTTCTGTTCATTGGGGATGGCATCCTTCCACTTCTGCTGCTGCAGTTGCTGCGCGGCCGGTCCCATGGCCGCGGAGGCCGCCATCATATCCTTTTGGAAGTCGCTGATGGCCTGCACTTCATCGGTCAGCTCGCGCGCCTGCAAGCGGCCGGAAAGCGAGACTGCCTGATCGCGCAAAGTGGCTTGCGATTGGTACAGCAGCTTGGCGATGTCGGTGGCCTGTTGCTGGGTGGAGTTCTTGTCACCCTGCT
>OKRF01000266.1:12587-13639 GCA_900290315.1 Candidatus Sulfopaludibacter sp. SbA3
CCCCCGCCCGATTGCTGCGATTGGGAAAACTCGCGCTCAAACGGGTCGGCCTGGATGAACATCATGTCGGTGTGGGCTTCGGTGTTCCCGTCTTTGGCAGTGGCGTAGACGCTCACCAGATCGCCTGGAACGGCTTTGAACGTTTCCAACGAAAGTGTAGTCGAGCCGTCAGCCTGCTTCGCGCCCTTCTGCGGCAGCAGATCCACCGTAGTCTCCGGCCCGCCATTGACCGAATAGTGCAGCGCCACGGCGTGGAGGCCGTATTCGTCCGTCGCCTTGGCGGCCACAGTCACTTCTTCGATGGGGCTGGCGTGGTAGTCGCCCCGGCTGGGACGCACCAGCGCAATCTGAGGCGGGTTGGCCTTGCGCGCCTCGATGAAGAAATCTTCGCTGACGCGGACCGGCTGTCCTCCATCCACGCCGGCGACGTGATAGACGCCATCGCGATCCATCTTGACGGTGCCGCGATAGACGTTGTTCGCTCCGCCGGTGAGTTGGACCTGCTGTCCGTTGTCCAGTTGAATCTGGCCGCCCTGGAGCGGACGGTCGGTCTTGACCTCCAGTTCGGCTGACGTGCCAGTGACGGCGCGAAGATCGCCGCCGCGCTCTTCGATCTCGGACGGCAGACCCGTCCAGGTGGGGTAATGATAGGTGACGCGAATCTGCTTCACCGCCGGCAAATCGGTGACGCGAATGTTGAAGTGTTTCGAGGTCATCGCCCCGGCGGTGATGTAGTACTCGACGTTCTCGGGCAATCCGGCAAACAGAAACTGATAGCCGCCTGCGAAACTGCCGGCCGCCTGCTGCTGCATCGCGATCTCTTCCCATTTGGCGGAGCTCTGAAAGTGGGCATACAACTTGACGCTGGGAGACCGCATGCCGGTAAAACCAACTGGTCGGCGTGGCGGCGGATGACGGCGTCACCGGGAGCCACACGCAGGTCGTAAAGGGCCGGCTTGCTAGCGTGCGGACCGGTCCAAAGCAGCGAGGCGCCGTAACCGAGAAAGCCGGGCCCGGCGGCGATCATCCAGATCAGCAGGGCGAGGGCGCCG
>OKRF01000393.1 GCA_900290315.1 Candidatus Sulfopaludibacter sp. SbA3
TTCCGCACGGCGGAATGCTCACGTTGCGGCTCGATCTGGACTGGCGCGTGGCGGCATTTGCCGCGGCGGCGGGCCTGGCGAGCGCGGTGCTGTTCACGCTGGCTCCGGCGATGGATACCGCGCGCATCCAGAGCGGCGGCTGGGGCGGCGGCTCGCGGCGGATGCGCCAGCGCGACGTGTATGTGGTGGCGCAGGTGGCGCTGTCACTGGTACTGCTGATCGCGGCCACGCTGCTGGTGCGCGCGTTGGGGCACGCGCTGAGCGTGGACCCGGGCTTTGCGATGGAGGGCCGGCTGGGGGCGCGCCTTGCCGTTTCCGAGCCCGAATACACGGCCGATACCGGGCGCCTGTTCCTGGACCGCGTGCTGGCGGCGGTGCGGGCGATGCCGGACGTGCGCAGCGCAACCATCGGCTACGACACGCCGCTGAGCATCACCGATTCGCGGTGCGTGGCGGTGGATGCGAGCACGCGTCCCGGGCGCGCGGGGTCGGACATTGTGGCGGCGGGGTATTTCGATACGCTCGGGATTCCGATTGTGCGCGGCCGCGGGTTCGAAGCGCGGGACCGGCTGGGCGCGCCGCGAGTGGTGGTGGTCAACCAGACGTTTGCGCGGCGCTACTGGCCGGGGCAGGATCCGATTGGCCAATCGGTGTGGCTGGGCTGCGACGTCAAGAAACCGCGCACGGTGGCGGAGGTGGCCGGAGTGGCGCGGGACGCGAAGTACGGATCACTGGACGAGCCGCCGCAGCCGTTCGTCTACCGGCCGCTGGCGCAGGACTGGGCCGGATTCATGACGCTGATCGTGCACACGGCAGGCAGTCCCGGAAAGTTCACCTCGCCGCTGCGCGCGGCGCTGGCGGGGCTCGATCCCAATTTGCGGGTGTATGAAATGCAGACGCTGGAGGAGTACGCATCCGGATCATTGTGGCGGGTGCGCTGGCAGGCGGTGCTGCTGGCGGTGTTCGGCGGGCTGGCGATGATGCTGGCGGCGGTCGGGTTGTACGGCGTGGTGGCGTACACGGTGGCGCAGCAGACGCGCGAACTCGGCATCCGCATGGCGATGGGGGCGCAGCGCGGCGACGTGCTGTGGATGGTGCTGGGGCGCGGGCTGGGGCTGACGGCGGTGGGGATCGCGATCGGCTTGCTGCTTAGCGCGGCGGCGACACGGCTGCTGGGGGGATTGCTGTATGGGATGAGCCCGCTCGATCCGCTGTCTTTTGCATCGGCGTCGCTGGCGTGGACGGCGGTGGCGATGCTGGCGAGCTTCGTGCCGGCGCGCCGGGCGATGCAAGTCGATCCGGTGGTGGCGTTGCGGTGGGAGTAAAACACGTCTCGCTCAGTTATCGCTAATTCCCCAATATTTAACGCTAGAGAAAACCCTTGAAACCGGCCGGAAGGAGGTGTATAAAGAATCCAGCAGATTCCACGATCTGACGTTCGGGTTGCACGCGGGTACTAGTGAACTACCCGCGCGAATCGACCTTAGGAGGCCGTATGACGAACAGGGCCAAGGCTAGCTTTGTGCTGGCAGTAGGACTGGGAATCCTGGTGATTCTCGTAGGTGGGAGCCAGGTTCATGCGCAGGCTCTCTACGGTTCGATTGTGGGCGCAGTGACGGACGCCAGCGGCGCCGTTGTCCCCGGGGCAACAGTCAAAGCCACCGACACGGGCACCGGCCAGGTGCGGTTGACTCTGACCAGCGAGACCGGCTCCTACAGTTTCCCCACGCTTCCACAAGGAACTTATAGCATCGCGATCGGTCATCAGGGCTTCGAAAACTTCATCGAACAGGGTGTTACGGTCACCGTCGATAGTGTTGTGCGTGTCGACGCCGCACTCAAAGTTGGAGTTGCCACGGAAACCGTGTCGGTCAACGCCCAGGCAGCCGAGTTGCAGACCGACAGCGCGGATGTGCGCAGCGAGATTTCCAAAAAGGAACTGGAAGAGATTCCCATTCCGGTGAACCGGAACTATCAGAACCTGCTGGTCATGGTGCCTGGCATGTCGCCGCCCAACACGACCAGCTCGCCAGCCGCCAATCCGGCGCGCGGCGAAGTGTTCAGTGTCAACGGGACGACGCAAGGGGCATCCAACACGCGCATCGAAGGCGCCAATGCCATTAACTCCTGGATGTCGCATGAGACCGGATATGTCCCGGGACTGGAAGCGATCGAAACGGTCAGCGTTTCTACCGCCAGCTTCGATGCGGACCACGGTCTTGCCGGCAGTGCGTCGATTAACGTGATCTTGAAAAGCGGGACCAACCAGCTTCATGGGTCGGCATTCGAATACAACCAAAACAACGACCTCAAGGCGGACCCGTTCTTTCTGCCGGCCGGACAGGGGAAGCCGAAGTTTATCGACAACCAGACCGGCGGCACGATCGGTGGTCCTATTGTCAAAAACAAGCTGTTCTTTTTCGGCAGCTACGACGGCCAGTTCATCCGCCAGTTTGCATCGCAGATTGTGACGGTTCCGACCGCTGCCATCCGTGCCGGCGACATGACGGGTTCGTCGAATCCCATTTACGATCCGCTGACAGGGACGGCGACCGGCACGGGAAGGACGCCGTTCCCGGGCAATACGCTTCCGCAGTCTCGCATGGACCCCACCGCGCAGCTCATTCAACAGCTCTATCCGCTGCCCAACCTGTCCGGAATTGCCAACAACTACTATGCCGCCGGCGACTACCTGGTGAACCGCCACAAATTCGACGGCAAGGTCAATTGGAACCCCATGCGGAAGCTTACGCTGTCAGCCCGTCTGGGCGCGCTGGATTACCACGTATTCAACCCGGACCTCTTCGGCGACAACGGCGCCGGGGTCAACAGCTCCGCCACGCGCGATGGGAACATGAACGGCACCGTCTTTAACGGCACCATCTCGGGAACATACACGGTCAGCCCACATGTGATTGTGGACAGCTATTTTGGCTACACCCGGCTGGACACCTCCCAGGAGCCGGTGAGCTTCAGCAAAGGCAATTTAGGCCTCACCAAATTCAATCTGCCCGGAACGAATGGCCCGGTAACCGGGGACGCGGGCTATCCCTCATTCAGCATCACCAGTTACACCAACTTTGGAAAATATCCGGACTCGCCGGTTTACTATTTCGATCCGGCCTATGATTATGTGGCCAACGCAAGCTGGGTCCACGGGAATCACACCATCCGGTTTGGCGTCGACATCATGAAGATCGACAACAACAACTGGGAGCTCTCGACGAACGGCGGGTCATTCTCATTTGGCGGCGGTCCGACTACGCTGAACGGCGGCCCATCCGCGAACCAGTACAACAATTACTCCACCTTTCTGCTGGGATTCACTACCGGCGCCACAAACAATTTCGGGAACCGGCAGACGAGCCGCATGTGGGCAGACAGCCTTTACGTGCGCGACCAATGGCAGGTGAGCCGCGTTCTGACCATCTCACTAGGCCTGGGCTGGGAGTATCTGCCATTTGGCACAGGGGCGAACCGCGGTTTCGAGACCTACAATTTTCAAACCAACACCATGTATCTTTGCGGTGTGGGCCCAACGCCGGAAAACTGCGGCGTGAAGGTGCCCAAGAGGGACTTCAGCCCCCGCTTCGGTCTGGCTTGGCGCGTCACGCCGAGTTTCGTGGTCCGGGCCGGTTTCGGCATCAACTTCGACCCCAATCCCCTGGCTTGGGTGCGCGATTTCGTTGGTGAAGGCGAGATTACGCAGTCTGCGACTTGGCCTACGCCTCCGAGTTCGTACCAGTATACGAGTCTGTTGAAGAATGGCATTCCGGCAGTGGTATTCCCCGATGTAAGCAGCGGTGTGATTGCGAATTTTCCTTTGACCCAAGCCTTCACGGTACCGCCTCCGGTATACCACATGCCGTACATCGAGTCCTGGAATCTCACCCTGGAGAAGCAACTGCCGCATGGCTTCCTGGCGCAAGCAGGATATGTCGGCGATCGGCAAATCAAGCAGCTTCAGGTGATGAACGTCGACGTGGGAACGCCCGGCGGTGGGACTCCCAGCGAGCCTCTCTACCAAGCCTTCGGACGGACCGGCAGCTCGGGATTGATCGAGAATTACGGCCGGAACTCCTACGATTCGCTCCAGACCAAGCTCACGAAGAGCTTTGCCAATGGGTTCCAAATGACTGCCACTTACACGTTCTCTAAGGCGATGGCGCTTTGCTGCGATGCGCTGAGTGACAAGAACCCGGCCATCGAGGCGCCAGCGTACCGAAACCTGAATAAGGCGCTCTGGGGATCCAACCGGGCCAATGCTTTTGCCATGACTTCGGTTTACCAGTTGCCTTTTGGACCGGGCAAGGCGTTCCTGACCCACGGCGTGGCCGGTGCCGTCGCACGCGGCTGGCAACTCCAGGGGCTGCTCATCATGTATAGCGGGTCGCCGTTTTCAGTCGGCACAGACGCCACTTCGCTGAACGCGCCGGGAAATACGCAACGTGCCAACCAGGTGAAGCCGAACGTCGCCATGCTGGGCGGCACCGGACCCAATCAGTCGTGGTTCGACCCGCTCGCATTCGCGCCGGTGACCACCCCCACGTTCGGAACCGCGGGGTTCAACACTGTTTTTGGTCCCGGCGCCATCAATCTCGATGCCGGCCTAGTCAGGGAGTTCGACATCCATGAGCGATGGCATCTGCAAATCCGGGCGGACGCCTTCAATGCCACCAACACGCCGCATTTTTCCAATCCCGGCGCGACGGTTTCGAGTATGGTTTTGAATGCCGATGGCACCATCAAGAGCCTGGGGGGCTACACCACCATCACCTCCACCAACGGCGGGTTTGGCAGAGAGGGAATCGACGAACGAATGCTGCAACTGGGATTGCGCATCCGGTTTTAAGCTGAGCTCGGAATATTGGGGAGATCTCAATGAGGCTTTGGCGTCTTTTCTCGCGAGGACTCATGCTTGTATGGGTCCTTTGCGCCGCCGCGCCGTGCCTGGCGCAATCCTCCGCTTCCAGCCTGCTCACCGTGGACTATCGGAAGCTGGTCTCGCGGGCCGATCTGACCTACGACAAGCCGGCATCTCGCAGCGAAGAAGGCATGCCTGCCGGAAATGGGCGCATGGGCAGCCTGGTCTGGACATCACCCACGGCACTCAAGTTTCAAATCAACCGCAATGACGTCTTCGCGAGCAACAGCTACACATCCAGCTTTGGACGCGACGAAGACTACGGATCTGACTGCGGGAAGGTGGATATCGAATTTGGCCAGTCCGGGGAAGAGGTGTTCACCGGCTCCGGTTTCCACCAGCATCTGTCGGTTTACGACGCGCTGATGACCGCCGCGGGAACCGGTGTCACCGCCCGGGTACTGGCTTGGCCCGAGCGCGACGTCATGGCGGTGGAAATTGACGATCGGCGGGCCCAGCCTGGTCCCATCGATATCGACCTCGGAATGCTTCGATACGGCGCGCAATTCCACCAGGCGCAGGATTGGGACCTGAGGAGCAAGCATGCCGTTATGGTCCGGACACGTAGTCATACGGCGACTTCCAGGCTGGACATCCGTGACGGGCGGATCATCCTGACCCAGGAGTTTCGCGAGGGCGACTACTTCGATTCCTCGGCCGTCGCCATTGCGGTGGCCGGGCGGAAATCCAGGCCATACTATCTCAACGACACCACCGTCCGCTTGTGGACCGCGCCCGGCAAGGGGCGGCTTACCATCCTGATCGGTAGCGCGGCTACCTTCGACCCTAAGGTGGATTGCGCCGCGCTGGCGCTGAAGGAGCTTGACGCTGCCGCATCGAAAGGCTTCGGGGCTTTGGCGGCGAGCACTCAGGCGTGGTGGCATGATTTCTGGACCAGGGACTTCGTCAGCCTGCACAGCAGCGATGGTGTGGCCGACAACATCGAGCGGAACTATACGTATTTTCTTTACCTGATGGGCGCGAGCTCGCGCGGCGCTTATCCTCCGCATTTCAACTCGCTGATCTGGCACACCAATGGAGATATGCGGAGATGGGGCGTGCAGTACTGGTGGGCCAATGAAAGCTCGTATTACAACAGCCTGCTCCCGGCCAACCGTCGCGAGCTGATGCGGCCGGTGTTCGACATGTACACCGGGATGTACGATTCGCTGGCCGTGGCCGCGCGGCAGCAATGGGGCAGCCAGGGAATCTGGATTCCCGAGACCGGCTGGTTCAACGGCGAGGACAAGTTGCCGGACGATTTAGCGGCCGAGATGCGGGACTTGTACCTGATGCGGAAGCCGTGGGACGAGCGCTCGGCCCCTTTCCGGGAGGTTGCCGACACCAAACACCCTCACAACTCCCGCTGGAACTTCCATGGGCCTGGAAGTTGGGTGGAAGGCAGATGGGTGGAAACACCCCGCGGAACCGGCCCCTTTGGCCCGGTGTCGCACATCTTCTCTAGCGGGGCCAAGATCGCCTATTTGTACTGGCTCGAATACGAATACACGCAGGACCAGGCATGGCTGCGCGACCGGGCTTATCCCATGCTCAAAGGGATCGTGGAGTTTTACCGAAACTTCCCCAATCTGAAGAAAGAAGCTGATGGCAAGTATCACATCTATCACGTCAACAACCACGAACCGGTGAACGATGCACAGGACACGCAGGAGGAGCTGTCGGCCATGCATGGGATGACTCCCATTCTGCTCCGGGCGTCCGAAATCCTGCGGGTGGACACCGGCCTGCGGCCCGTGTGGGAGGAGTTCCTCGCCAACCTGGCGCCGCTCCCGACCAACGAGACGATCCAGACTCGGAAAGCGGGGGACCCTTTGATTTGGGTCAGCGCGGTACCGCCAGCGGTAAGGGGAGATCCGACCCGGCCGGGCCTGGTCCCGGTACGGGAGTACGATCTGTGCACCCTCGAATGTGCGGACCCGGCCCTGCGGGCCATCGCGCAGGCGACCTATCCGTTCGGCGGATCCCGGAGCGGCGGCTTTCGTGGACTGACCTCCGCCAAAATGGGCCGCGCGGACGACGTCAAGACAGGCCTGCCCGCGCAGATGCTCCAGCAGCCCGATCCACAAACCGGTTCCGGCTACATTGACTGGCCTGGGCTCGGCCAGGTAGGAATCATGCGGAATCGATTGCGCATGCGGGAAGGCCCCGGCACGCTCGACGCGGAACACCTGGGAGGCGGCACGGAGACCCTCCACGATTCCCTGCTCCAAGCGGTAGCACCATCGCCCGGCGGGCAAACAGTGATTCACGTATTCCCGGCATGGCCTACCGTGTGGAACGCGCAATATACCCTGCTGGCGCGCGGGGCGTTTCTGGTGAGTTCGTCGATCGAGGGCGGCCGGATCGAGTTCGTCGAGATCAAATCGCAGGCCGGCGGCGAGTGTCGTTTGCGGAACCCCTGGCGCGAGGCTGAGGTCACGCTCTATCGCGACGGCAAGAAGTCGCAGGACCTGCAGGGAACGCTGTTAACGTTTCCTACGGCCAAGAACGAGAACATCGTGGTGGTGCCTAAGGGCACATCGCCAGACCAACTCAAGCGCAGTCTGTAGTACGCCGCGCTTCTTGCTGACGTTCAAGCCTAAGAGAGCCGCCCCGCGGAATGAGGTGGCGTAGAATGGGAGTCTCCAATCGAGGGGGATTCCGCGAGTGAGCCTGCTTGCGTTTTGCCGGTGGCTCGAAAGTACGCCTGGAAGCGTCGCGCTCCATGAATCGATCTGGGTCTACCCGATCGTCGAGTCGGTGCACGTACTTACGCTTTGCGTCTTCCTGGGACTGACCGTCATACTCGACCTGCGGCTGCTCGGTGCGACCCTGCTGACGACGCCCGTCTCGCAGATCATCCGGCGCTTCATGCCGTGGACTGTGGCCGGGTTCGTCATTATGGTGGTGAGCGGCGCGCTGCTTTTCTACGCGATTCCGGTGAAGACATACCTCAACATCTTCTTCCGTCTGAAGGTGGCTTTCCTGCTGATGGCCGGTCTCAACGTCGCGGTCTTCCAACGCACGGCATCGCGCACCCTGAACCAGTGGGATCTCGACACGCGACCGCCGTTTGGCGCACGGCTGGCGGGCGGAGTGTCGCTGGCGTTGTGGGCTGCGATCGTGATCTGCGGACGCATGATTGCTTACAACTGGTTCGACAAGAACCTCGCCTCGCTCGGAAGGTGATGCCGATGTCGCTCCTGGCGTTCTTCTCCTGGTGTGAGAGTTTGTGGATCGGCCAGGCAATCCGCGATTCGCGCTGGCTCTTCCCGGCGATCGAATCGTTGCACCTGTTGGCGCTAGCGGTGCTGGGCGGCGTGGTGCTCGCGGTGAACCTCAGCCTGCTCGGTCTCGGACTGGGGCGCAAATCGGCGGCGGGACTCTTCGGGGACGTGCGGCCCTGGTTCCTGGGAAGCGTCGGGGTGATGCTCGGCTCGGGCTTTCTGCTGTTCACCTCGGAGGCGGTGAAGCTGTACTATCACGGGGCGTTCTGGGTGAAGATGAGCGCGCTGTTCCTCTCGCTGGTATTCACGGCCACGGTGCAGCGTCGCACCGCACTGGCAGATCCCCAGCGTGTGACGCTACTGCAAAGCCGGGTCGTCGCGCTGGTGTCGCTGCTGCTGTGGTTCCTCGTCGGTTCAGGCGGACGGTGGATCGGTTTCTCGTGAGGCTATTTGTCGGCTTTGCGCGCGCCGCCCAGGATATCGGTCAACGCGTAGTTTCCTTCATGGCACGCGTATTCGTAGATGGGACCCTGGGCAGCTACAAACGGAAATTCGAGAGTCCACTGGCGCGTGAACGTGATGGGGTCGTCGATGGTTGCGCGATAGAGGATGGTGGATGCGCCGGTGCGGGTGAATCGCTCGATGACGTGCAGATTCTCGCCCGAGCCGTGGAATCGATTCTTGTCGGTGAAATTGGTCGTGTCCACCACCAGCGTGTCGCCCTCCCAGTGGCCAACGGAATCGCCCAGCCACTGGCGGACGTTGGATGCGGCGTGCGTGCCGCCAATGCGAACGATACGGGCGTCGTGCACCATTTCCACCAGGATCATCACGCGGCCGGCCGTTTGTACGATCTGATAGTTATTGTTATACAAAACGGGCAGCATGGGTGGTCCGGACGTGGACCCGAAACCGACCAGGCAGCGCTCGGCCGGTGGACGATTCTTGACGGAATCGTAATTATTGCCCCTGGCGGCGGCCATGTTGCGCTGGCGAGCTTCGCCGGTGAGCGCCGGCACTTTGCCGTCGGGCGGATCGACGATCAACGACGTGCGCTTGACGCCATCGACCCGGGCGAACTCGCTGCCGCGGTCGATGAACAGCACGTTATACCCGCCGGTCCCGTTCGACCCCGCCGCGGCCAGCAGCGGGTGTTCGCTCTTGCCATCGACATCGGCCAGATCTTTGGCCGCCATTTTTTCGAATACAGTGGCTTCGGCGTCCGTGAGGGTTGGCTTGTTGGCCAGCGCCGCGGGGCGCTCCAGAGGCGTGATGGTGGCGTTGGTCCAGATGCCTTGCAGGTCGGGATGGCCGTCCTGAGCTCGCGGTATCGCAGTCTTAGCTTGTCCGAAGAGCGATACGCCGGTTACAACCAGTAATAATAACGCTCGCATGGTCAACCTCCGTTACTTCTTTTCGTCGTACGGCGCGCCGGTGCCGGAGGAGCCGAGGAACAGCTTGCGCCCGTCTGGCAGCGTGATATCGCGGCCATTGGCGCGCATCGAGCCGTCCTTCGATTGATAGCCATCCACCACTACCGCCGTGCCGGGTGCGATGGTCGTCTTGGTGAATCCACGGCGTAACAGCACGTTGGGACTGCCGGCCTCGATCATCCAGGAGGTAACCTTGCCGTCGGTGCTCTTAACGTCCACATGGATCCACGCGTGCGGATTGATCAATTCCACCTTGGTGACTACGCCCTCCAGGTGCACGGGTTTCTTGGCGTCGAACTCCGCGGCGAAAGCATGATGCGCCGCTGCCGGCGCGGCGGCGAACAGCACCGCGGCGGCCGCTACGAGTAGAGCTCCGGTCTTGGTCATCCTGGCGTCTCCCATGTTACTTCGCAGTCTTGGTGAACTGGCCATACATCAGGTCCTCGACAAACTCGACGCACTTGAACTCCGCCAGGCGGGCGTTCTTTTCGATGTGGCGATAGAGCGGCATGCTGATTTTCCAGGGGTGCGAGAACACCTTGGGGTCATCGATGGCGGCTTCGTATTGTAATATGTCGGGACCCATCGGGGTGTAGCGCTCCACCACGTGCAGTGCGTCGCTGTGAAAATTGCCGGCGCGGTCGAACCAGGTGCGTTCGTCCAGGCCGGTGACGTCAATCACCAGAGTGTCGCCTTCCCAGCGTCCCACGGACTGCCCCATCCAGGAATCGGCGGGCGCGGGTCCAGGATCCTTGAGAAAGATGTTGCGCACCGCTCCCGCGTATTCGTAGGCGAAGAAGATTGCCTTGGTGCTGTGTAAGATCTCGAAGGGGTACGGCATGTAGGTGGCCCGCGGCACGCCCGGCAGGTAGCACTTGATCTCCGGATCGGCGGTGAGGCGGTGATCGAAGTTCGCCTGCTTCATCTCCTTGGCCGCGGGCAGGTATGGAATCGCGCCGCCTTCCACCACTCCAGGGCCGCCGGGCTCCGCGCCGATCGCGCCCAACGCGGTTACCAGGCCGGGCCGGGAGGGATGCTCTTCGAGGTCCCAGTTGGCTGTGTTCATGGCTTGCCAGATGCCGCTCAGATTCGGCTTGCCGTCGGGCAGGCGCGGCACTCGCACCTGGCCGTAGGCGGGCACACACGTCAGAGCGAGGAAAGCAATATTGGCGAGTCGCATCCGTTCCTGAA
>OKRF01000157.1:0-2161 GCA_900290315.1 Candidatus Sulfopaludibacter sp. SbA3
CACACCCAACGTAATAACACGACTGATTGTTGTTGTAAAGTTTATTTATTTACGGCGCCTAACGCTCACGGTCCGGATATCAGTCCGTTCGGTAATGGGCTGCTTTCAAAGTAGCCCACTACCGTCCATTCGTCCGAGTGGCCGACTGATCCGGCCCGAGCACTTCGACCGGTCGCGCGTTACACGGCCATGTGGCTCTTCACCGGTGCGCCACGGACAGCCGTCGCGGCGGTACGGCGTTAGAATAAACTTATCGAAGGCGTGCGAGCGCGATTCTATATCGATCCGGCGGCTGGCCTGCCGCACGTACTCGGCCATCAGGTGCGCGAGGACGAGGTGATTGAGGTCTTGGAAGAGCCTGGCGAAGACCGGGCTGGGCGCGAAGGATCGAGAATTGCGCTTGGGCAGACAGCCTCGGGCAAGGTATTTGCGAGTAATCTATGTTCCCGATCCGGAGCCGGACAGTGTATTCATTATCACGGCGTATGACCTGACAGGGAAGCCCCTTGCGGCATTTCGCAGACGCAGAAGAAAGCAGCAGCAATGAGCAAAGAGAATTTCCCAGAATGATGGAATGACAAGAGAGTGCAAAGGGTGCTCGCTTATTACGAGCAACAAAGTGAGAAGGACGCGCTGATCGAGGATGAAGCTGGCGTTGAGTCTTCCGAAACGGTGATGAGCGTGCCTCGCGACGAAGCACAATCGCGAATAACCCGGCACGCACAATCCCGGGTCGCGCGTTTGCGTCAAGTTGACGGATCGGACTTCACGGGATTGATCCCTGGGCCCGGCCTCGCGGCAATTCGCGGACCCAAGGGCGTTTATGGGGAGTAATCCTGACCAGGACCCTGATGTGACCGCTACAGGTGCCATGACAGAGACGGTTGAGACACTATTCTGCTTCAACGCATTCGAGCCTGCTCCTAAAGGCTCGATGCACAGTGCCCGTCCGCTGGAGCTGCAACCCGGCCTCCATCTTTCTCAAGTCATGCTGATACTGATGCGAAAAGCGCTCGGCATCAGGACCGGACCAATATCCAAGAAAGCCGAACCAAACCAAAAGGTCTCTGGCACGGCCAACTTCCTCCTCCGTAAGTCCCTTACTTCGGAGCCTTTCATCCACCTCATCCTGGGACAACGGAACACTTGTCCCGTGAAACGCGTCTGGTACTCCTTCGAACTGTGCCGCAACATCCTTCAGTTCGAAGCGTAGATGCTGGTTCAGCGTGAAATGGAGAGCTGGCGTTCCCAGTTAGCGAGTATAACGCCATTTTCGGCGAGCCAGTTTGGACACCACCGCCCAATGTAGTGGCGGCTGGTGGATGAGGCAGGCTGCCGAAGCTGCAACTGGTTTCAAAACGGAAGATCAGGTTGGTGGTCCCACATTTCACGCCCCATTCACACAGGCGCGCCGGCGCTGGATTTTTGACTACGGAGGAATAGTCACCATGCCCGAAGAACCTCAGTTCACAGAGCCCCGCTTTCGTTTCGCCCGGCAAAATCATTGTAGCTCAGGGCGGAGGTTCACAGTCTTCGTGGAGTGCCGGAAGGCCGCGTTGTAGCGCTAGCGCTCGATTTTCCTAGCCCTCAAGCACTTCTCGCAACCGGCGTAGCACCTTCTGTTTGGTGAACGGTTTCTGAATGAACTCCGCGTCTGATGCCAGCGCAGCGTTCCGCTGGCGGGGACTGGGGTAACCCGACATGTAGAGGACTTTCATCTGCGGATAGAGGGTCTGCAAATGCTGCGCCAATTGAGGGCCCGACAGATCCGGCATCACTACGTCTGTCAGCAGCAGGTCGAGCGGACCCTTGTGATGCATGGCGATTTGAATAACTTCATCAACGTCTTTACCGGCGAGCACCTGATAGCCCGCGTTCTCCAGCATCTCGCACACTTTTTTCCGCAGAGCTGGTTCGTCCTCGGCCACTAAGATCGTCTCGACTCCTCGCTGCTCCGGCGCCGCTTCGGCGGCGAGAACGGGTTCTGGATTCTCCGACATGCTCGGCAGGTAGATTCTGAACTCGGCTCCGTGTCCCAGTTCACTGTGGACCGTGATGAATCCGTTGTTCTGTTTGACGATTCCGTAGACCGTCGAGAGCCCCAGTCCAGTGCCTTTCCCAACCTCCTTGGTGGTAAAGAACGGCTCGAAAAGTCGATCTC
>OKRF01000157.1:2169-12650 GCA_900290315.1 Candidatus Sulfopaludibacter sp. SbA3
CCAACCTCCTTGGTGGTAAAGAACGGCTCGAAAAGTCGATCTTTCGTTTCCTTCTCGATTCCGACGCCGGTGTCCCTGACCGCCAACATGACGTAGGAGCCTGGTTTTGCGTCCGGGTTCAGGCGTGCATCGGCCTCCTCCAGCTCGACGCTGCTGGTTTCGATGATCAGCTTGCCGCCCTGGGGCATGGCATCCCGCGAGTTCACCACCAGATTCACGATGATCTGACCGAGCTGGGCGGAATCGGCTTTCACCAAGCCCAGCCCTGAACCTGGAATGAATACTAGGTTGATATCCTCCCCGATCAAACGCCGCAGCATCGTTTCGCATTCCGCGACCACAGAATTCAGGTTCAAAACCTCGGTTTCGCTCACGTGCACGTGGCTGAATGCCATAAGCTGCTGGGTCAGCGCGACGGCCCTCTGGGCGGCATCCTGCATCGCTCTTACCGGCTCTGTGACGTCGTCTCCGCTCCGCAGTTCCTGGAGAGCCGACTCGCCGTGCAATAGGATGACGCTCATCAGGTTGCCGAAGTCGTGAGCGATACCCCCGGCTAGGCGACCGATCGACTCCATCTTCTGGGCTTGCGCCAGTTGGAGTTGCAGGCTATTCCTTTCCTCCTCCGCCCGCTTGCGCTCGGTGATGTCCCGCAGAAAAGTCACGATCCGCCCGCCTTCGGCGGGCTTGTACTGGGCGCTGATTTCTACGTCAAAAATGATCCCATCCTTGCGGCGGTGTCGGGACTCGAAACGATGACTCACCCTGCGCCACGAGCCTTTGGATGTGGCCGGCGGTTTCTCTGGCCGTCTCTTCGGCCTCCAGGTCGGAAATCCGCATGGCCAACAGTTCCTCAGCGCTGTAGCCGCTCATCCGACAGTAGCTTTCATTCACCTCCAGCAGACGTTGCCGCCTGTCCGCCACCCAGAAACCATCCATGGCCGTCTGGAGGATAGCCCGGTGCCGTTCTTCACTTTGTCGCAGCGCCTCCTCCGCCCGTTTGCGCTCCTGAATATCCGAGTGCGTCCCTACCATTCGCACGGGCCTGCCTTCCGCATCCCGCTCGATCAACAATCCCCGGCTGTGGATCCAATGCCAATTACCCGATTTCTCTCGCATTCGGAACTCGATTGAGAAGTCCGTGTGCCCGGCGAAATGGTCAGCGTGATGCTGGTTAACCCGCTCGAAGTCATCGGGATGGACGAGGCTCCTCCAGGACGCATAACTCTTGGCGAACTCTTCCGGCTCGTAGCCCAGCATGGTCGAGTAGCGCGGGCTGAATACCGCGTGGCCGCTGGGTATGTTCCAGTCCCAGACCCCGCCGCTGGTCGCTTCAAGGATCAGAGCGAGGCGGTCAGCACTTTCGCGCAGTCTCTCCTCGGCCCGCTTGCGCTCGGTGACGTCAATGAGGAAGCCTTCAAGGCCTATCACCCGATCACCGTCGAGTACGGGATTGGCCGACAAGCTGTGGTAGCCGATTGCCCCGTCACGGCGCAGTCTGGAGAACTCACCGGTTATTGTTTTGCCCCGCATGAGAGCTTCGACAACCTGCCCGGCCTGGGTTAGGTCCTTGGGAGTCTGAACTGCTGAGAAGTGCAGCCCAATGGCGTCCTCTCTACGGGTGAATCCGTGCATGCGCAACCACGAAGCGTTCACATCCTGGTAGCACCCGTCCATCCCGATTAGGAAGTACCCCGCCTCGGTGTTCTCGACGACTCGACGAAACCTCTCGTCGTGAGCCCGAAGTCTTCCATCTCCGGCAGGCTCCGGTCGGTTAGCAGGTTCTTCGGGGTTCATGGGGCCCTTAATCAGACAGTGTACTCTTATTCTATTGCCATCAACGGTCTTCGGAGTGGTCGAATTGGCGAAACACAGCCTCCAGCATTGCGGCTTACCGCCCAGTGATCCCGATAGTGCGAAAGTCGTATCAGATCCTCATCGTCGGCCGGCGGCGCTGGAGTTACTGCTCGGCGCCGCCGTGGGTAGCAGTGGCGCCCGCGCTCGGGCGTAACGTCCCACGGGGAATTGCCGCTGAGAAGGTCGGCCAGTTTCGACGCGGCGGGATCAGGAACGATAAGTCGGCTTGTGGCGCCGCGCGTCCTCTCCCGCTCGCCGGAGCCCCCTCAGCGTCGAATCGGTAGTCGTCGGACGCGATATCCCTGGTCCTCGACGATGATGATCGCACCACTGGCCAGCTCACTCTCGCAGCCGCTGATCACGCGAAATCGCCGGGGGTTCACGGCGGCGGGCGTCTGATTTCGCAGACGGAAAATGATGACACTGGGCCTTTCCGTGCGCGCCACGGCCAGAGTGTCTCCGAAATCCAGATCGAATGTGAGCACAACCCTTTGTTCTTCGGCGGCTTTGGCACGATATCGGGATCGGGAAGCCGAATTAGACCTTCTTTGCGGGATGCACCGCGTCGTGAGCGGCCGCACGCGAGGCTTGCACGGTCGTGATTGACACGCCCATGTCGGCCAGAAATCTCACGCGGCGGGGCTCTTGAAAAAGCCGATCTCGTCGTTAGCCAGCGCGGAGGCGTATTGCAGAGCCTGGCGTATATCTTCGGCCTCAAGTTCAGGATATTCGCGGACAATGTCCTCCGTGGACATCCCGTTCGCCACCAGATTGACCACAAGCGAGACGGTCATCCGCATCCCGCGAATACAGGCGCGCCCTCCCATAACCGCGGGCTCAAACGTGATCCGATCGAACATAGCGTTAGTCTATCAGCCCGAGAAGCAGTCCGAAAGCCAATGCGAGCGCGCGGGGGCTCGTACCTGGTCCGGTATCCGTACCTCGGACGGAAAGCACTTCGTCACCAGTGAACTGGCAAGATGGACTCCCTAAGGTATTACTCCCCAGAAGTCGGCTCGCGTCCGGGAATCTGGCGGAACGAACGCCGAGGCAAGATCAATCCCGGGAAACACCGTCCACGGAAACCACCTGTCCGTATAGTCGCCTACGATGAGAAGTGGTTCCGCCTCCAAATTCGCCGCTCTGGGCGGAATACTCCTGCAATGATCGAACCCAGGAACCTCTCCATCTGGTGGCCCACGCGGATTCCTCCCGTGAAACGCCGGTCACGGAAATAGGAAACGATAAGCCATCTTGTGCTCCGTGATCGCCGTTGACTCCGACCCAAATTCAGCACTACCCCCGTCCACCCATATCCAACTCGTTTGTATTCAATCGCCTGCGCGCATTTCATCGAAAAAGTGAGATCGCCAAAAACCCAGTCACAAAAGTAGCGTATAAATAAATCCCTTTATCTCAATTACTTACTCGAACCCCCAACCGGCAGCTCCAAGTCGGCATGATATCTCTTAAGTGAAGGAGCATTTATGAGCCCGGAACCTATCGAACAAGAACCGAACACCCAGCGCGATCCGCGCGCCTTTAATGCGTATCGTCACGGCCTGACAGGCCAAGTGATGATCATGACTCCAGCCGACGAACTGGCCTACTCCAAACACTGCCAGGGCATCCTCGCATCCCTCGCCGTGGAAGGCGACCTGGAGAAGAGCTTCGCCCACTCCATCGCCGACGACCGCTGGCGCCTCCTGCGCTGCGCCGCCATCGAGCACACCCGATTCTCCATGGGCATGTCCGAGCCTGACCACTACTTCGCCCACCATCCCGAAATCGATGCCGCCTTCGCCCAAGCCGTCACCTGGGCCTGCGAAGCCAATAACTTCAACCTCATGTCCCTCTACGAAAGTCGCGCCCAGCGCCGCGTCGAAAGGAACCTGCTCATACTCAGGCAACTGCAAGCCGAGCGCAAAGCCGCTTTCGACCAAGCCGTGGAAGAAGCCACCCTCCTCGCGCAATACGCTGCCAGCAACGGAGGAGCATACGACGTGGAAACAGACTTCCCACCGGAAGCCCTACCCCCACAATTTGCTTTTTCACTCCCCAACATCGCTCGCCGCGTCACCCACAACCTCCGCCTCGCCGATGCCAAAAAGCACGTCCCGGCTCCGAAGCAGGCGTTCCCCCGGGCTGCCTAGGGAGCCGCCTGAGCCATTTTCACCGTCCACCGCTACCGATCTTTGACAACTTGCAGAATTGCTCCTAAGACCGCGCGTGAAGTGTATCCTTCCCGGCCCCAAGCCCGCCACAAGCCGCTCCCCACAGTCCCACGAAACCTACTACCAGTCCGTATCGATGGCGGGCCGCCCGACTTGCCCCTTTGTCTTCTTGGAGTTTTTGTTCTCTTGCAGGATCTGGCTCGCCTCGGTGTTCTGGCGGCGCGCCATGTCCTCGCGGGATTGCACCATGAATCGGTTGGTAGCGGCGCGCATGGGCCCAGCCAGCTCGCGCAGTTTGCGCTTGATCACTTCGATATTGTATTTGCAGTCCGTAAGGCCGGGGTCCAGAGCCAGCGCGTCGCGATAGATCGGAATGGTCAGCGAGAGAGCCTGCTCGAATTCGAAAAGGTTGCCGCTGCGCTGCATGGCGATACGGTAAGAGGCGTTGGCCTGCCCAAACTTGCACTGGGCGCGGAATTTGGGATCGCGCGAGTGAGTTGCCGCGCGCCCGAAAGTAGAGGCGGCTTCGGCATAGCCTTCCGTTTTGTAGAACGCCAGCGCGAGATTGAAGAGCACCTCCGGCGAATTGGGCGCCGAATCGGCGGCCAGCAGGTAGGATCGCACGGCGTTCGCATAGGAGCGCCTGGCGAATGATTCGTTCCCCCGCCTCACCAGGTCCATGATGGAACCCGTGTCGTCGGCTACGCCCGGCTCGGAGGGGACTTGCGACAAAGTGCCCCGCGGCAGCGGCTCCGAAACCTGCAGGCTCTTTCCCGCGGGCGCCAGCGCCAGAAAGAGGGCCAGACCCGCCGATTGCAGCTTGCGGTCCGAGATCAACGATTCGCCCAGGAGCAGTGTCAGAGCCAGCGCGAGCAGGAACGGATAGCCGTCGCTCTCCTTGCGCGGCGCGCCGCCCGCCAGCGGAGAAGACGCGGCCAACAGTTGCCGATAGACCTGCCCGGCATCGATGGCATCCGTGCCGGCATGCAAATACATGCCGCCCAGGTTCAGGCTGGCCATGCTCTCCATTCCCGCGCTCTCCAGCCTGGTGATGACCGGGTGGCCCTTATAAAGGAACGGCGAGCGGTCCGTAGCCGAAACCGGGACGGTGGCGCCCACCTGATCGTTGCCGATGCCAATGGCGATCACACGGACCTTGTGCGCCGTGGCAAGCTGGGCCCCGGCGCCGGGCGAGCTATCCTGATCGCCGCCATCGGTGAGCAGCACCAGTTGCTTGCGGCCGCGTTGCACATCGTCGAAGGCCGTGTTCAGGGCAAATGCGATCGCATCGCCGATGCGCGTGCCGCCGCGGGTCACGGTTTCGGTATCGGCGGCCTCCAGACGGTCGCGGAAGTAGTTGTAGTCGATCGTCAGCGGGCATTGCACAGCGCAGTTGCCGGCGAAAGTCACCAGCGCCACCCGCTCCGTTTGGAACTGTTTCACCAGGTCTGCGATGATCCCTTTGGCATGCTCCAGGCGCGTGGGCTTGGCATCGCCGGCCAGCATGCTGCGCGATACATCCAGCAGGAAGACCACGTCTGAGGTGTTGGGTGGAGGCTCGCCGGGTCCCGCCATCCACACCGGCCGCGCCAGCGCCAGAATCAGCAGGGCCACGGCCCCCACCAGCGCGCCGCGCTTGCGCCTCCGCTTGCGGTGGTCCACCTGGCCGCGCGAATCGGCAGCCTGTGAAAAGCGCAGCAGCGCCGCGCGGCGGCGCCGGTCGCCATAGCGGAAAAGCGCAGCCACGCCAGGGAGGAGCAGGAGCAGCCAAAGCGCCGCCGGTTGTGCCAGCCGGAATCCCATTTACGGAATCCTCCGCAGCCAGGTCTGGAGCAGCACCATTTCCCCCAGCAGCAAACCCAGCGCCATACAGGCCATGGCGAAGAAGCCATCACGCCCCTCCACCAGTTTCGATACTTGCACTTCATTCCGCTCCAGTTGGTCGATGCGGCGATAAATCGAGCGCAGTTCGGAACCGTCCCGCACCGAGTAGGCGGCGCCATTGGTCTCCTCGGCCAGGGCGTGCAGACTGTACTGCACCATCTCGTCATACTCGTCGCGGGCGGCAGGTGGGCGGATGGCGATGGCATAGACGCGCACGCCCCATTTGCGCGCCAGGCCGGCCGCTTCAACCACCGTGCGCGCACCGGAATTGTTCTCGCCATCGGTGAGCAGAATGATGGCCTTGCTCTTGAACTGCCCGCCCGCCGCGGCTTCGGTGGCTTGAAAACGCGCTGCCGCCAACGCCACAGCATCGCCGATGGCAGTGCCGTTTTCGAAGCCTTCAGCCACACGCACGCTGTAAAGCACGGGACGCAGATGCTCGTGCGCCAGCGTCAGCGGGCACAGCGTGCTGGGGAACACCGCGAAAGCGATGAGCCCCACCATGTCCGAAGGCCGACCCTGAAGCTCCGCGCCGTTGCCGAAGATGAACTGCTCGGAAACCCGCTCCACCACCTCCAGCCGGGACCGGCGCCGCCCTTCGTAGAACATATCCGTCGCGGACATGCTACCCGAGCGATCGATCACCACCTGAATGCCGATGCTGCGCGAGATGTTGCGGATGCGCCGCGCGCCCCACTGCGGGCGGGCCAGGGCGATCACCAGAATCGCCAGCGCGAGGATGCGCAAAGTGACTGGGAGGTATATCCATTTCTGCCGCCGCGACCGCGGCAGGCGCGCGGCATCCGCGGCGCGCGGGAACGGAACGGCGGCCCGCGCGGCGCTGTGGGTGCGCGATCGCCACGCCAGCGGCGGCAGCAGCAGCAGCGCGGTAAGCACCCAGGGCCATTCGAATCTAGGCACGCGTCAGCTCCTGGTTTGCGTTCATCAGGCGCGGTCTGGAGGCCGCGTTGGCGCAGAGAATGTCGATGATCTTGCGGCAGCAGGCCACCGCCTCTTCCGGGTTGTCTCCCAATGCGCACGAGGGCGAAAACTTGGCGCAATCGCAATCTTCCAACAGCGCCTCCAGAAGATCGCGGCCCGGGTGGGCGAGAAAGCCGGTTCGCTGCACCGCCTCCAGCAATTCGGGCGAGGTGCATCGCGTGGAGCGCAGAGCCAGGCGCTCATCCAGGTAGGCTGTGAGAATGCAGCTGAGCTCCGAATAAAATTCGCGCGGAACCATCGCCCGTTGCTTTGCGAGCCGCATGAGGCGCCGCCGCGCAAGCACTTCGGCGGGCTCCGGCGGAACCGCTTTGGGGGCCAGTTGCCGCCCGCCGTATGTAAACCACGCGATCGCCGCCAGCACCACTAGCATTCCCACCGTAACCACCGTCCAGTTGACGTTCTGTTCCGGCAGGGGAAGCGGAGCCTGGCCGTCGCGAATATCCGGCGACGTTTCGCCCGGCGGAATCAGCGAGCCGATTGGGAACACGATCTCCTGCGAGGCCATCAGCGCAGCGCCATAGCGGATACCCAGCCGCGGAATGTGGCATGCGCCGGGACCTGCCGGGTCCAGCAAAAAGCTCTCGCGGTGCGTCATCCGGCCGCTCTTGATGGTGGGTGACGGCGAGTCCCGGTCGAGCACCGCGGCGCAATCGATGACTCCGGGATTGTCGGGCAGTTCGATATGCACATCCTTGGGAGCGGTGACTTCCAATTCCAGCCGTACTTCGTCGGCCACCACCGGGTTCTTCGGCGTCACCCGAACGGTGAACGTGACGTCGCCTGCCTGATAGGTCTTGGCCACCTCCTGCGCGGTGAGCGGAGCGAGAGAGAGTAGAGCGAAAGCAAGGTGGGGCAGGCGCTTTCGCCTGCCGGCTCTTCTCATCATGTTCTTTATGCCCTTTTCCCGTGGACGCGCAGAAAGCGTACCAGGCCCGGAAAATAATCGCTGGCCGTTTCCACGCGGAGATGATCCACCCCGGCGGAGCGCAGCGTCTCGCGCAATCGCACCAGCCGCTCCTCCGCGGCGAAAGCATACTGCCGGCGCACTTCGGG
The DNA here is from genome assembly GCA_900290315.1 of Candidatus Sulfopaludibacter sp. SbA3. GTDB lineage: Bacteria > Acidobacteriota > Terriglobia > Bryobacterales > Bryobacteraceae > Sulfopaludibacter. Next base: position 10,137 of record OKRF01000157.1, read on the forward strand.
GTCGCTGGTATCCATCATCCAGCGCTCGCCGGATTCGGCGTCTTCAAACTCTACCAGGCCGCAATCCGGCAGCTCCTCTTCTCGGGAATCGAAAACCGAAAGGGCCACCAGGTCGTGGCGTTTCGCGGCGGTGCGCAGCGGGGATTCGAACCACTCGTCCTGAAAATCGGAAATCAGAAATACCAGGCACCGGCGCCGGCGCACTTTGGAAAGAAAATCCAGAGCCCGCCCAATGCTGGTACCTTTGCGCTTCGGCTGGAAGGCCAGCACCTCGCGGATGCCGCGCAGCAGGTGCGATTCGCCGCGTCCCGGCGGTACGTACAACTCCACTTCGCTGGTGAAAATGATGAGGCCGGTCTGATCTTTGTTGCGCGCCGCCGCCGAGGCCAGCACCGCGTAGATTTCGGCGGCCTCATCCAGCTTGCGCATGGCGCCGCTGCCGAACCGGTTGGACTGGGAGCCATCCACCATCAGGATCACGGTCTGCTCGCGCTCTTCGGCGAAGCGCTTCAGATGCGGCCGGCCCATGCGTGCCGTGACGTTCCAATCGATGCTGCGCGTATCGTCGCCAGGGACGTACTCGCGCACCTCCAGGAACTCGATGCCCTGCCCCTTGAAGGCGGTGTGGTATGCGCCGGAGACTACGCCGCCCGCCACCTTGCGGCCGCGCAACTCCGTCAGGCGGACGCGGCGCGCCAGCTCCCGCGCATTCATGGTACGTCCACGGCCCCCAGAACCTGGCTGATGATCTGCTCGCTGCGCACGCCCTCGGCGTCGGCTTCGTAGCTGAGCAACACGCGATGGCGCAGCACGTCCAGCGCCACGGCCTTCACGTCCCGCGGAGTCACGTAGCGGCGTCCGCTGAGCAGGGCCTCCCCTTTGGCCGCCAGCGCCAGAAAAATGGAAGCACGCGGCGAGGCGCCATAGCGAATCAACCCGGCTATGCCCAACCCGTACTTCGCGGGATGGCGCGTGGCGTCCACCAGGCTGACAATGTAATCGCGAATCGCGCTTTCCATGTGGACCTCATCCAGCATCCGGCGGCTGTGCAGCACCGTTTCGGTCGAGGCGACCGCTTGCACATCCACATCCGGCTCGGCCCGCACCATGCGGTCCAGAATCAGCCGCTCCTCGGCCATCTCGGGATAGTCCAGCACCAGCTTGAAGAGGAAGCGATCGAGTTGCGCCTCGGGCAGCCCGTACGTGCCCTCGTGCTCGATGGGGTTTTGCGTGGCCAGCACCAGGAAGGGCGCCGGCAGCCGGAACGAGTCGTCACCAATGGTCACCTGGTGTTCCTGCATGGCCTCCAGCAGCGCGCTCTGCACCTTGGCGGGAGCACGATTGATCTCGTCAGCCAGCACGATGTGCGCGAAAATGGGCCCTTTGCGCGGTGTGAATTCGCCGGTGCGGGTATCGTAGATGAGGGTGCCGATGATGTCCGAAGGCAGCAGGTCCGGCGTGAATTGAATGCGCCGGAAGGTGGCGTCCAGGCAGCGGGCGAGCGTGAGAATGGAGAGCGTTTTGCCCAGTCCGGGTACCCCTTCGATCAGAACGTGGTTGCCGGTGAGCAGCGCCAGCAGCAGGCGGCGCAGCAGGAGCCCCTGGCCCACAATCACGCGGCTGAACTGCTCACTGACCGCGTCGATCCACTCGATGGATGGCTCCAACCGATCCAGTGCCCCAGCGCCCTCCGGCTCGTGCATCTTTTTACTTTACACGATAAAGCTCTGGTAACGCCGGCGGTCTTGCCGCCGGTCCGACGGCCACCTCTTGGCTATAATGGGCCGATATGCGGAAGCTGCTTCTCCTGCTTTTCGTTAGCTGTCTTTGGGCGGCGGACGATTTCACGCTGTACGAATTGCTCGCCCCCTCCACCCACTCGTTCGACATCATTTACGATGTGACGCAAACGCGCGAAGGCTCGCCCTATTTCTACAATCCGGTCCGCCAGGGCTCGGTGGCCACCAATGAGCGCGCCATCGATCTCGCCACCGGCAAAGCGCTGGAACTGGAAGTGGTGGATGGCAAAGCCGCCAAAGCGGCCGGAGGCGTGGGCGCCCGCACCGCCGATGATGCGCAGTATCTGCGGGTCAAACTGCTGCGTCCCGTGGCCAAAGGCGCCGAGACGCGCATCCGCATTTATAAGACGTATACCGATCTACCGTCGTATTACGAGAAGGACGATACCTTCGTGTTCGATCGCCCGCTGGGCATCAAGCGCAACGTGGTGGTTCTGCCCAAGGGGTACGAACTGGTGGGCTCGGCATCGCCGGCCATCGTCTCCACCGGCGCCGATGGGCGCATCCGCCTGAGCTTTCTGAACGACCGGAACGATCAGTTGCCCGTGCGCATCGTAGGGAGGAAAGTGAAATGAGATTCCTGCTACTGCTGATTCCCGCGCTGCTGTGGAGCCAGTCCAACTTTCATCGCGCCGAATCGGATCTGGAAATTCGTTACTGGCTGCTCGATCCTTCCGGCCACCAGTTCCGCATCTCGCACGACTTCACGGTGACT
>OKRF01000157.1:12660-18169 GCA_900290315.1 Candidatus Sulfopaludibacter sp. SbA3
CCGGCGAGCCGCTGCCCACGCACGTGGTCACCGGCAAAAGCGTCAACGCACTGGGCTACTATGCCACGCCTACCGATCCCGAGTCGGTGGTGGTGCAGGGCGACCTGCCCAAAGCGGTGGCCGAGGGCGAATCGGTCCGCATCCGTGTTGAGGAGACGTACACCGATCCCGCCGGCTACACCCTGAAGAACGGAGAGCTGGAGTGGACTCGCACGCTCGGCCGTCCGTTGAATTACGTGACCCTTCCGGACGGCTGGACGCTCACCAGCGTCAACACCCCTGCCGTCATTACTCTGGACGCGCAGGGCCGCACCATGCTCCGCTTCGCCAACATCCGCAACGACCAACTCGCGGTGACCATCAAAGCGAAGAAGCGGTAGGGCTAACTCTCGCCCGTTGGAAAGCCGGCGCCGCGACCAACCTAAAGATTCACGAGCCGCATCGTCCAAGGTGTGACGTCGAGATCGACCGTGCCAACCGTAATGGGAAGGCGGAAGCGGCGTGGTCCGGCGGCGCCAGGATTGAGATACAGTACGCCGTTCTTGAGCACGCTGGCCGGCTTGTGGGAGTGGCCGCTGATCACGATCCGGTAGCCCTCCGCCGCCGGGTCGAGACGCAGATCGTGTATGTCGTGTATCACATAGATGTGCGCGCGGCCCACCTGCGCCTCGGCAGTCAGCGGCAGGGCGGCGGCCCAGTCGCCGGTATCGACATTTCCGCGCACAGCAACTACCGGCGCCACGCTGCGCAGCGTGTCCAGAATCCCGGTGTTTCCCACGTCGCCCGCATGAATGATGAGGCCGCAGCCGTCCAGCGCTGTCATGGCACTGTCACGAAGCAGTCCGTGAGTATCGGAGATCAGACCCAGTTTCACCTCATTAAAGAGGATAATGGAAGGACCTTCCGATATGACCAAGGTTTTCCACTTCGACACGCCCCACGAGCCGTATCAATGCGACGCAGCCGTTCTCTGGTGCTTCGATCATCGGTTCGAACTGGGCTTCCGAAAGTTTCTGAAGCACATCAGGGTGGTCCATATCGACCCGATCAAGGTCGCGGGCGGCGCCAAATGCCTGGCCTCGCCGGACCAGGAATCCGAGCGGCAATTTGTGCTGCAGCAGATTCGCACCTCCATGCGCCTGCACGGCACCCGGCGCGTCATCCTGAAGCTGCACTCCGATTGCGGCGCCTATGGCGGGCTGGCTGCCTTTGACGGCGATACGCGGCGGGAGGCGGAGCATCATTGTGCGGAACTGCGGCGGGCGGCGGCCAACCTGCGCGCGGCCATCCCGGGTCTGGAGATTCAGGCCTACTTCGTGGATTTCGAAGGAGTCTGGGCAGAGGAGTTGAATGCATGAAATTGTGCGCCTTTCTGGTTACCATTGGTGCGCTGCCGCTGATGGCGGCCACTTGTGAAAGCCTTTCTGAGTTGAAGCTGCCGCACACCACGGTGAGCGTGGCGCAGGCCGTTCCTGCCGGCACATTCACGCCTCCGGGTGGGCGCCCCATCGCCGATCTGCCGGCCTTCTGCCGCGTTGCCGGCGCCATCAAGCCCACTGACGATTCCGACATCCGGTTTGAGGTGTGGATGCCGGCCATCGGCTGGAACGGCAAGCTGCAGGGAGTCGGCAATGGCGGATTCGCGGGATCTCTGAGCATTACCGGGATGGCGCCGGAACTCCGGCGCGGCTATGCCACCGCCACCACCGATACCGGGCATGACGGCGCGGCGACACCCGGCGCCACGTGGGCGATGGGCCATCCACAAAAGGTGATCGACTTCGGATATCGCGCCATTCACGAGACTGCAGTCGCGGCGAAGGCGCTGATCGCGGCTTTCTACGGTGAGGCGCAGAAGCACGCGTACTTCAACTCGTGCTCTAACGGCGGACGGCAGGCCCTCATGGAGGTGCAGCGCTACCCGGAAGACTACGACGGCATCATCGCCGGAGCACCGGCCAACTACTGGACGCACCTGATGCTGGGAGGCGCCGACCTGGCCCAGGCCATCGCGGCAAACCCTGCCAGCTTCATTCCGCCGGCGAAGGTTCCGGCCATTGAAGCGGCTGCGCTGGCGGCCTGCGATGCCACCGATGGCGTGAAGGACGGGCTCATCGGCGATCCGCGGAAGTGCCACTTCGACCCGGCGTCGCTCTTGTGCAAGGGCGAGGAGAGCGATGCCTGTCTCACCGCGCCGCAGGTAGCCTTCCTGCGAAGGGCATACGCCGGGCCGCGCAGCGCCACGGGCGATTCTGTGTATTACGGCTACTCGCCGGGCGGCGAAACGGGAGGGAACGGATGGGTCGGCTGGATCACCGGATCCGCTCCCGAGAAGAGTCTGGGGTTCGGCTTTTCCAGCCAGTTCTTTTCCCGGATGGTGTACGAAAACGCCGCCTGGGATTATCGCAAGTTCGATCCGGAGCGCGAGATGAAAGCGGCGGACGCCAAACTGGCCGGCGTGCTGAATGCCACCGATCCCGATATGAAGAAGTTCAAGGACCGCGGCGGCAAGCTCATTCTCTACCACGGCTGGAGCGATGCGGCCATTCCGCCAGTGAATGCCATTCACTACTACGAAAGCGTGGTTTCGAAAATGGGCGCCGCGTCCAGCGACTCCTTCGTGCGCCTCTACATGGTGCCGGGCATGCAACATTGCGGCGGCGGCCCCGGCCCGAACTCCTTCTGGTCCACCAATCCCACCGCGCGCGGAGACAGCCAGCACGATATGGAAGCGGCGTTGGAAAAATGGGTGGAAGGCGGTTCGGCGCCCGGTCCCATCATCGCCACCCACGGAGCGGAGCGCACTCGCGAACTCTGCCCGTATCCGCAGGTGGCGAAATGGAACGGAACTGGAAGCGTCGATCAGGCAGGGAGCTTCTCCTGCGTGAAGTAGGGCCGGAAGAAACGCAGGGGTTGGGGGTTAGAGGTTGGGGAAGGATGCGCGGTGAAACGGGGGAGAAACGGCTCAGGCGCCCTTGCAGGAGGGCTGCCTGGGAGTGGCCTCTGCTTAAGCATCAGGGTCAGGATGGGTTCATCGAAGCTGGATTCGGAAATAGACCCACTTCGCATCGGTCGAGCAAAAGGCGCCGTCCACCACATCCGCCACCGGAACACCCGCGCGCGGTGATAATCCACGCGGTTTCCCTTGAGATCGAATTCCCTCGGCACTCCGAGTTCGAGACCGTCCGCCGATGGTCCGTAGACGATCAGGCCGTCGCGCCTTCCGTTCGGCACGAGGAAAATGAAAGCGGCGCTCGAATCCTGTATCATACGCCACATGCCGTTGAGCGGCATCTCGACATCCTTCTCCTGCGTGCCGTTCTTGCGTAGCACCATGTGTCGCGACCTGAATTTCCCCCAACTGCTTTTCCCCTTCAACGTAGAGGATGTGAAGTTGCCCTTGCTGATCCGTGAGCTTTCGGTAAGCCTGCATGACGTAGCCCGATCGCGTTTGGTAGTGTCGGCGTAGTCCCGGCAGGGGACGGAGGACCGACGATGACCACCAAAGACACTGCCTGAAGTTCCAAGCGGCATGCAGAGGATCTACCGGCGCTTCGAGCGTTGGAGGAGTTCACACCAAGGCCGAGTGCCGATTCCGGCGGCATTGTGGGCGTCCGCCGCGTAGGTGGCTCGGGAGCATGGGGTCTTCCGCACCGCCAGGATTCTGCGCCTGGAGTATGGCAAGTTGAAGCACATGGCGGAATCGGCCACCGCTGTCAGGCGCGCGCCCGCACCGGCCGAGTTTCTGGAGTTGGTGGCGCTGCCGGGGACATCCTCCGGGTCCCGACTGTCAGAGTGCCTGATCGAGTTGGAAGGCCCGCGCGGCAAGAGATGCGCATCCAGTGGAAAGGGGCCACGGCGGCGGACGTGGCTGCATTGAGCCGTGCGTTGTGGGACGTGGCGTCGTGATTCAGATCGCGCCGACGGCCACAAAATATGCGCCGTCCATTGATATGCGGAGTCGGGCAGTGCGAACCCACAAAATGGGCCACTTGCGAGACTCAGGACGGCTCATAACGTTCACTGCTGCTTGGGCCGAAGCATGGCGAGCAACTTATCCGGGGGCCGGAAATGACCTCGTCGTAAGGTCGGTGGAGCCAAGGACGCCATCGCCTCCAGTTTTTCGGTGGGATCGGCTCTCAGATAGACCTCTGTGCTTTGGAGGGTTGCGTGGCCGAGCCAAAGAGAGACCTTTCGGATGTCGCCGGTGGCATGCAGAGTGAGCATGGCGCATGAATGCCTCAAACTGTGCGGCGAAACCCGTTTCTTGACCAGTGAAGCCTGCTTGGTGCCGGCCGATCGAACATGTTTCCCCAGAATGTATTCGAAACCAGACCTAGTCATGGCGTCGCCGCGGGCGTTCAACAAGAGCGCTGTGGCCTGCGACTCGCCGCGCACCTTAAGCCAATCGCGAAGGACGGTCACTGTCTTCTTCCACAAAGGAAGCACCCTCTCGCGACGACCTTTCCCCATCACGTGAACGGTGGGTTGAGGGTGGAAGGCCAGATCGGCTTAAGTTCAGCCCGACCAACTCGGAGACACGCAGCCCCCCGACGCAGGCTAGATGAAGCATCCCACGGTCCCGCAACCCCCGCTTCATCGGCTGGAACGGCGAGGCACGGCGGCGCAATATCCGCTTCCTCGCCTACGACACGCGTTTCTTGATTCTGCCGTGGGTCACTGTCCCGCACTTGGCTTCGCACATCCTAGGCCGCATGGCGCGGCAGATCTCGCTGGACTGGGAGCGCGTCTACGGTCACCCGATCTATTTTCTGGAGACCCTCATCGNNCCGACCGATCAAAGAGGTGCTTGCGCTGCCACTTCACCGCCGGTTTCAAGAGTTACTTCGGGAGGGTAAGTGAAACCGACGGGCCCAGACGACACTCAACGAATCGACGTATCCTGCGAAGAGTTAGTTAAGCGCTTGCTTAGGTTCTGAATTATCCTATTCCTCGCGCAAGATTTCCAGTGGTTTGCGCCCCAGAATGCGGAAACAGGCGGCCCACCCCGCCGCCGCGGCCACCAGCGCGGCCAGCGCGACACTGACGCTACCGGACAGAATGTCGAAATGATACTCGACATCCAGCAACTGCCGCAGCACCAACGCCGCGAAGCCTGAGGCCAGCAGACTGCCCATCAGTCCGGCGATGCCGCCCAGCGCTAGAAACTCCACCGAGAAGATCCAGGCGATGCGGCCGCGCGTGGCGCCCAGCGTTTTGAGAATCACCACCTCGCGCATGCGGCGGAAGCGCGTGCCGGCGATACTGGAGGCCACCATCACGGCGCCGGCCAGAATCGTGAATGCCGAAATGAAGCGGATCACCAGGGCGATGCGGTCCACCACGTCTTCCACAATTTGCATCACGTCCGCCATGTTGACCACGGTGACGGTGGGGAAGCGCTGATACATGACGCGCTGCAGCGCCGCCACGTCGGCCGCCCGGACGCGCGCGCTGCCGTAGTAGACGGCGGGCAAGCCGGTAAGCTGCCCGGGGTTGAAAATGAATT
>OKRF01000157.1:18179-19074 GCA_900290315.1 Candidatus Sulfopaludibacter sp. SbA3
GCGGGCAAGCCGGTAAGCTGCCCGGGGTTGAAAATGAATTCGAAGCGGGCGCTCATGCGAATCGATTCGGTGCGCTGGATGCACGCTACGCGGGTGCGCACGGGGCGCTTCCAGATGTCCCACTCGACCAGCGACCCGGTCTTCAGATGCAGGATGCGGGCGGCTTCTTCGGTGACGCAGGTCTCGGGATTGCGAGTGCCTGGCTGCCACCAGGCGCCGCTCAGGATCTCGGTTTCGGGCGGCTTGACCTCCATCTCGGTTACCGAACGCGTGCGCAGAAAGCGGCGGCCGAAATCGCGCAGCAGCAGTTTTTCGACGGCAACGCCATCGATGGCGGTGATACGGGCGGCGACTGCTTCGGCCACGTCGGGCGCGGCGGTGACGCCGGGTTGCGTCCCGATGAAGGCGGCGACGTTCTGCCGCTGCGGGCCCGGAATATCCAGCAGGAAAACATTGGGCATGCCGCGCGGAGCGCTGCCGCGGATCTGACCCACCAGTGCGCCCTGCACCAGAAACACGGTGAGGGTGAACATCACGCCCACGCCCAGCGCCACCACGGCCGATTGCGCCTGGTTGCCCGGGCGATAGAGATTGGCGATGCCGTGCCGCACCGCGCCGCGCAGGGTGGCGGGAGCGTGGCGCAGAGCCAGTCGGACACCACGCAAGGCGAGCCAGGCGGCCAGTGAGAGCAGCGCCAGCCCGATAGCCAGCCCGAGAGCGAATATCCCGCCCGTGCGCAGCGCGTCGCGGAAGTTGCCCTCGGTCAGCGTGCCCGCGACCGCGGCGGTGCCCAGCAGGATCGCGGCGCGAACCAGTACAGCCGAAGATCGTCTTCCGTCCCCGGTCCGGCGAGCGAAGCGAGCCACAAAACCCCGGCCCCTGGCCCCCGGCCCCC
>OKRF01000268.1:0-4433 GCA_900290315.1 Candidatus Sulfopaludibacter sp. SbA3
AGATCGGGCATAACAGCGGCGACGGCCAGAATTGCAGTTGCAGCGAGCAACGGAAACGGCTTCATCGCTTCCTATTCTAAGGTCGAACGGCAACTCGCCGCTGAGGAAGATGAACTCACGGCCTAACGAGCATGCGAAGAAGGCCGCTAGCACGTCCTTGGTGGAACGCCGCAAGGAGGCTGCAAGCGTGCGATCGCATGAGGAGATGAGACACGGGCCAAAATGTAATAGTCGTTGACGGGACGATAGCTCAACATAAGTCGCTCCTCCAGAGTGGAAGGGGGGAGCGGAGGGCGTGAAACCGGAAATAATTGACATGGACATTTGCGATGACGAGGGAAATCTCAGGCGGCCCAAGTAGGGCGCGGCCTTTCTGCCCGGCACGTTTCGCTATTTCGCCTGCCCGCGAATCGCAATTCCCAATTCCCGCAACTGCTTCTCGGCGACAATCGACGGTGCGTTGCACATCAGGTCCGTCCCGCGTGCCGTCTTCGGGAACGGAATCACATCGCGAATCGAAGTTTCGCCGGCGAGGATCATCACCAGGCGATCCAGCCCGAGAGCGATTCCGCCGTGCGGCGGTGCGCCGTATTCCAGCGCGTCCANNGGCGCCGAGCTTCGTCGTCCGCCATTCCGAGGGCCGCGAACACTTTGGCCTGCACGTCGCGCCGATGAATACGAATCGAGCCGGAGCCCAACTCCGTGCCGTTCAGCACGAGGTCGTACGATTTGGCGCGGCAGCGTGCCGGGTCGGCCGTGAGCTTCTCCAGATCCTCGTCGTGGACCGACGTAAATGGATGGTGCGCCGCGTTCCAGCGCTGCTCCTCCTCGTCCCATTCGAACATCGGGAAGTCCACCACCCAGAGAAATTGAAAATTCTTCGGGTCCAGCAGCTTGTGACGGTCGTTGAACTTCTGCGCGCAATAGAGGCGCAACTGCCCGCAGGCCTGATAGGTAGTAACCTCGGGCAAATGGCCCTTGGGCTCGCCGCCCCATGTCGCCAGCACCAGCAGATCGTTCTCGCCTGCGCCGGTGCGCTCGCGGACCAGCGCCATCTTTTCCGGATAGTCGCGCTCCAGGCGCTTGGCGTCGTCGTAGACCCGCAGGCCGCGCTCCTGGCCGAAGGCCTTCAGCTCGTCGCGTTCCTTGCGGCTGGGTGCGCCGGTGCCGGGAATGTGGATCGCCACCAGCGGCAGATTGTTGTTCGCCAGTTCGGGGACCAGATCGCCCACAGGATGCATGGGCGGGATGCGGCAATCCGGCTTATCGATGCCGTACTTACTCATCGCCTCTGCGTAGGTCAGGCGCGGGAACTGCGCCGGTACCTGATAGCCGGCCACTTGACAGACCCTCTGCACCAGCGGCTCGATCACCTCGAAGATGCGCTCCTGCTGCGGAAACGACATCTCCAGATCGATCTGGGTGAACTCGGGTTGCCGGTCGGCGCGCAGGTCCTCGTCGCGGAAACAGCGCACGATCTGAAAATACTTNNTGCGGCAGCGCGTAGAAACTCCCCGGCTGCACGCGGCTGGGCACCAGGTAATCGCGCGCCCCTTCCGGCGTGGAACTGGTCATGAACGGCGTTTCGATTTCCAGGAAGCCCTGCGAGTAAAGAAACTCGCGCACGGCAAACGAAATCTTAGACCGCAGAATGATGTTCCGCTGCATGTGCGGGCGGCGCAGATCTACGTAGCGATACTTCAGGCGCACGTCTTCGCTGACGTCCACTTCCTCTTCCATGGGAAACGGCGGCGTGCGCGATTCGTTCAGAATCCAAAGCTTGCTGACCACCACTTCCACCTCGCCAGTGGCGAGATTGGGGTTGATCGTCTCCGGGGTGCGCCGAGCCACGGTGCCTTGCGCCGCGATCACGTACNNTTCACGGAACACCAACTGCGTCACGCCATCGCGGTCGCGCAGGTGCAGAAAGATCACTCCGCCCAAGTCGCGGCGGCGGTGTACCCATCCCATCAGGAGGACCGTCTTGCCCTCGTCGGCGGCACGCAGGTCGCCGCACATATGGGTGCGGCGAAGGTCGCCCAGAAAATCCAGTGCAACAGAGGTTTCCATATCGATTGTTTTCAGTTCAGCGCCGCGGCGAGTTGGGCGGAGATCTCATCCTTGGTCAGTTCCCACTGCTCGCCCGTGGACATGTCCTTGAGCGCGTAGCGGCCCGCCGTCATTTCATTCTCTCCCACAATCAGGGTGAAGCGCGCGCCCAGCTTGTTGGCCAGTTCCATGGCTCGTTTCAGCTTGGCTTCCACCAACTCCACCGAGAAGCCGGCGCGGCGGTAATCGCGCGCCATCACGCAGGCGTGCCGCAGGGCAGCTTCACCCAAGGGCGCGATGAAGAGACCCAGCGGCGCCGGCTTGTGCGCCTCTTCCACGCTCATCACCAGGCGGTCTTCCCCGATGGAGAAGCCGATTCCCGGCGAATGCACCTTGGAGCCGAGAGATTCCGCGAGGCCATCGTAGCGGCCACCGCCCAGCACCGAATTCTGCGCACCCAGCGCCCCGTGCACCACTTCGAACGTCGTGCGCATATAGTAATCCAGCCCGCGCACCATGCGGGGCCGCACCTCATAGGCGATGCCGCGATCGTCCAGGTACTGCTNNCAGGGAATCCAGGATGCTCGGCAGCTTGTCGATGATGGGCTGGTCGGCTTCCACTTTGCAATCCAGCACGCGCAGCGGATTGGTATCGGCGCGCCTCTGGCAATCGCCGCACATTTGGGCGGCGACACCCCGCAGTTGCTCGCGCAGCAGCTCCACATATTGCGGCCGGCAGTTATGATCGCCTACCGAATTCAGCAGCAACGTGGCGCCGCTGAGACCCGCGCCCTGCAGAATCTCCAGGACCATCTCGATGACTTCCGCATCCACCACGGGCGATTCGCTGCCGATGGCCTCCGCCCCAATCTGAAAGAACTGGCGGTAGCGGCCCTTTTGCGGACGCTCGCGCCGGAACATGGGGCCCATGTAGTACAGCTTTTGCACTCCGGGCTTCTGGTCCAGGCGGTGCTCCATGTAGGCGCGAATCACGCTGGCGGTGTTCTCCGGACGCAGCGTGAGCGAAGTCTCATCGCGGTCCGTGAAGGTGTACATCTCCTTGGTGACGATGTCCGTTTCCGCACCCACGCCGCGCGCAAAAAGCTGCGTCTCTTCCAGAATCGGAGTGCGGATCTCGTGGTAGTTGTAGGCCCGAAAAACGGCGCGCGCCACCGCTTCCACGCGGTTCCATACTTCGGTCGATGGAGGTAGTAAGTCCCTGGTTCCTTTGACGGCTTTAATCAAAATGGTTGGAAATCCCATGCTAGCACAGTGGTCTATGCCAGCCGGCCTTTGCGGCCTACAACACCACGGCCGGATTGGAGGGCTGCAGGTCCGGATTGGTCCCCTTGGGGATCTGCGACGCCCAATCCTGCAACTGTCTACCACGCTCCGCAGAACTGAACCTCACACATCGATCGAGGAACTCCGCGACGGCGGAGCGCTCGCCCCGGTCCACCAGCGATCGCGGCAATTCCGTCGTGAAGCCGACGTAACGCAGTCGCTCGGAGCCGCGCGTTTCAGTGGCGGCGAACAGGTATTGGACCGCGGCCTGCTTGTCCCGCCCCCGGAGCGCCTCTAGGCCCAACCGGGTGTTGGCGTCGAAAATCAGGTCTGCCGCCATCGGGTTCTCCGGGTGTTCGGTTGCCAGTGTCACCGCCTGGTGCGCATCGTACTGGCTCATCAACGCGAATCCTCTGGTGGGCGGCCGGCGGCAGTCAATGTCGCGGTCGAGCAGTTTCATTCGATCGGTGACGCTGAGCCCGGCTACGAGCGCAGGCAAGCGCGCGAATCGCCGCTCGTTATCCCACCAGTCCAGGTACACCTTGACCCTGAGACCCTCCTCGTCGTCCGGCTGCTTCGCTAGTGCCCGCGTTACGTACCTTTTCGCAAGTGCGATCCGGTCGAAGCCCCTGTCGGGGAGTTGGGATTCCCCAGGTATTCCGCCACACTCACCAGCAGGTGTGGATCGCTGGATTGATTCAGTTTCGCCCGCACTCGCCTCGCGAACGATGCGGCTCCATTGAATCCCCGGCGTCGAACGTAGCGTTTGCCGAACCGGAGGCTGCTGCGCCTGCTAAGCTATTGCCGTAGGGACATGCCTGGATCAACTGACGAACGAAAGGCCCTGGAACTGCTAAGGAACCACGCTGAGTTCAAAGCTACCCTCGTCTCGCTCAGCATGAAAGGCGACCTTCCGATCTTAGAATCGCACGTCTATGCAGTTGCTCGGCAATGGTTCGAGCTCGCTCGTACGCACTATGCTGATGCGAACGCTGTCGATGCGCGGAGAAGTCCGCGGTCAGTGTACTCACGCGCCTACTACGCGGCCTACAACGCATCGAAGGCCGTGCGCTACGTAGTCCGAGGTTTTGTGAGCCTGC
>OKRF01000268.1:4443-6870 GCA_900290315.1 Candidatus Sulfopaludibacter sp. SbA3
TTCCCGACGTTGACTCGTGGGTCGCGAAGTTGCCCCTCCTTTATGAACACAGACTTCGGGCGGACTATGATAACTGGTCAGACACCGCGGTCGAGAACGTGCTGTCACCTGCAGCTTGTTTAGCTGCTGCTGCCGAGTTTCTCAAAGCCGCCGAGCAATTCCTGCTCGCAGAATATGGATTAAAGGTATGATACGAACTCCTAGCGACATAGAGCTTGAGCAGGCCCAGTTTGAGGCGTCTGGGCTCTTTGCGCAGGCATTAGGGCTGCCGGAAGTGTCAGCCGTTGTCGATTTGGTGGGGACTGAAGAATTCCTCAAATTCCGTGTGGGGCGCCGGGCGCCAGTCTATGATCATGCTCTCCGCGAAACTCTGGAAGGGCTGCCCGATACCAATCCGTATCGGGGGCTGATCGGACTACAAGTCGATCCGCACGAGCGATTTCCTGATTCAGTGGAAGCCAATGTTCTCCGGGGCCTACTGGTTCGATCAACGCGGCCCATAGTAGGCCAGCCGCCGGCACATGCGTTTCCCGGTCAGTATGTACCGTTTCAAAACAACGAAGAAACCCAAGCGATTCAGCCTGCCACCCATCTGATTGTTGGGCGCCGCGGGGTCGGCAAGACCACTCTAATCCTTAAGGCAAAAGAACTTCTCGAACGATCTCGCGGTCTGCCGGTCGTATTGGACATGCAGCCTTATAGCAGTGCTGACGACTCGGTTCTAATCGACGTTCTAACGGACCTGGCAAAGGGGATTTCGAAGGCCGCCGCCGTGAAATATCCGAAGGCTTCGAAAGCAATAAAGGCGCTGGAGCAGTTCGCGGACGATTTGTTCACGGGCGGAGTGAAGCCGGAGCGGGCGAGCGCGGCACTGCGGAGAGCGGTTTCAGCGTTAACTACTTCTGTCGACGCTGAGCTGTTTGTCTTTCTGGATGATTATCATCTTGTTCACGCCGACCAACAGCCGAGGGTAGCGGAGGCGATTCACGGCGGACTAAAGGGGGCAAGGGGATGGCTGAAGGTCGCAGGGCTCCGTTCGCTCCTGAGGGTATACGATCCTGCAACCAAGAAAGGCCTTCAGAGTCCGGGCGACGCACAAGTAATCTCGCTTGATTTCACGCTGGNNTTGTTCTGAACTTTCTTAGGCTCGTTGGTGTGGATAAACTGGCGACTGCGGTGGCAGAAGGAGCATTCCATCGGCTTGTTTGGGCCAATGCAGGGGTGCCTCGCGATTTCCTACAGATGTTTTCCAAGTCCATCGAGCACGCCAGGAGAGCCGGGCGGCCTAGGGTGGAGTTGAGCGACGCCAATCTTGCGATAGGAGAGTTCGGGCGACAGAAGATGGCGGAACTGGAGGAAGACGCTCGCAACGAGCAGAACCTACTGAAGAGGGCTCTCGAGGCTATTGAAGAGCACTGTCTCGAATCAGAAAAGAATAAAGTCAATGCGTTTCTGATCAGAAGCGAATCAAGCGACGAATACAAGGCGGTCCAGACACTCAGTGACCTGAGGCTCGTGCACCTGCTGCATCAGACTATCACCCCCCATAAGGCCGGCGAGCGGTATGAAGCATACATGCTCGACTATTCGTTATTCACAGGCTTTCGCCAACGGCGTAATATCGAGCAAATGCTGCCAGAAGATGGGAAGCAGTTCAAAGCGAAGCAGCTCCGAAAGATCCCGATCCTCCCTCAGGGTTTCTTGAAGACTCAGCCTTGAAACGAAAGTCCCCCCAGTTCGTTCTGGGAAGTTTGGCCGACTACGCCGCACTCGAGAGCCTCATTTTAGACCGCTCCGCGAAGGAACGCGGTCAACCCTGACGGTGATATTGTACGCGTCATTATGGAATGGCGCCTGCTTTGGACCGCTTTGCCGGTGCTCGCCGGGGTTGCGTGCGGGCCCTCGAAGCCACCGCAATAGGTCCAGGTGGTGGAAGGCACCAAGCCCATCGTCTACTTTCGTCTGGAATCCGCTGCGGGAACCAGCCGGACGGGCGGCGTAACGGTATCGTCCTCCTGCGCGCCTACCAACGTGCCCAACGACCATTGCCTGGTTTTCAACGGCACCGGCGGACTCGTCACCACGACCGGAGGAGGCTCGCCCAATGAGACGAACTTCTTCTCGATTGGCGAGACGAATCCGTAGAATAACCTGTGCCGCCTTGAAAGGGGCGGCGGCCGCCAGGATTGGCGGCCCCACGATTCCACTGGCGTTACAATCGTCATGTATGCGCCGCCTGTTCCTGTTCCTCGCTTTCACCGCGCTCGTCTTCGCGCAGAAGCGGCCTTTCGACGCCAGCACGATGATGCAGTTCAAGCGCCTGGGCGATCCGCAGATTTCGCCCAACGGCCAGTGGGTCGCCTTTACCGTGCAGAGTGTCGATGTCGCCGCCAATCAGAAGCCGGTGCAGGTCTGGGTGGTGCCGCT
>OKRF01000268.1:6880-10099 GCA_900290315.1 Candidatus Sulfopaludibacter sp. SbA3
GTGGTGCCGCTCGAGGGCGGCACGCCGCGCCAGATCACTCACGATGGCGACGCCAATGAACGCCCGCGCTGGTCGCCGGACTCCCGGCGCATCGCCTACGTCTCGAATCGTGGCGGCTCTTCGCAGATCTGGCTCATGGACCCCGATGGCGGCAACGCCAAACAGGTCACCAGCCTTTCCACCGAGGCCGATGGCGTTCTCTTTTCGCCCGACGGCAAGAACCTGCTATTCACCAGCGCCGTCTATCCCGATTGCGGCGGCGACGATGCCTGCAACAGGAAGAACCTCGACGCCGACAAGAGCAGCAAGGTCAAAGCGCGTATCTATACCGAACTTCTGTATCGCCACTGGACGCAATGGCAAGGCCGCCGCCGCAGTCACCTGTTCGTCGTCCCGACGGCCGGCGGCGCCCCCAAAGATCTCACCCCCGGCGACCGCGGCGTTCCGCCCTTCTCCCTCGGCGGACCCGACGACTACGATGTTTCGCCCGATGGCCAGGAAGTCTGCTATTCCATGATTAGCGACCCCGTGCCCGCCATCAGCACCAATTCCGATCTCTACGCCGTATCCATTGCGGGCGGCAACCCCCGCAAAATCACCAGCAACCCCGGCTCCGATTCCAGCCCGCACTATTCTCCGGACGGCAAATACCTGGCGTGGCGCGCGCAGTTCCGCGCGGGGTATGAAAGCGACCGCTTCCGCCTGCTGGTGCTGGAACGAGCCACTGGCAAACTGAGCAATATCACCGAAACCGTGGATCGTTGGGTCAACAGCTTCACCTGGTCTCCGGATTCCACGAGTTTGTTCTTCACCACGGCTGATCGCGGCCGCCAGGGAATTCAGTTGCTCTCAGTCAACGGCGGCGCCATCCGCCCCGTCGTCAGCGGGGAGAGCGAACTCGACGACATGCAGCTCACGCGCAACGGCAAGATGATGGTCTATACGCAGCAGACCGGCACCGCGCCTGTCGAAATCTATCGCGCCGCATCCAGCGGAGGCCAGCCGGTGGCCCTCACCCATCTCAACGATTCGGTGCTGAACGGCGCGCAACTCACCGCTCTGGAAGAGGTCTGGGTCAACGCGCCCGATGGTGCGCGCATCCATAGCTTCATCGTGAAGCCGTACGGATTCGACGCGTCGCGCAAGTATCCGGTCCTCCTGATGATTCACGGCGGCCCGCAGGGCAATTGGGGATACGGCTGGACCTACCGCTGGAACGCCCAGGTCTTCGCCGCCGCGGGCTATGTGGTGGTGATGCCTAACCCGCGCGGCTCCACGGGGTACGGCCAGAAGTTCATCGACGAGATCAATAACGATTGGGGCGGTAAAGCGTTCGACGATGTCATGGCCGTCAGCGATTACGCCGCCAATCTGCCGTACGCCGATTCCACCCGCATGGTCGCGGCCGGCGCGTCCTACGGCGGCTACATGATCGATTGGATTCTGGGCCACACGCAACGCTTCAAGGCCCTGGTGACGCACGATGGCGTGTACAACCTCACCGCCGAGTTCGGCGCCACCGAAGAACTCTGGTTTCCGCTGTGGGAGTACGGCGGCACACCGTGGGACAAGCCCGATGACTATCAGAAATGGTCGCCCAGCAGCTACGTGAAAGACTTCCACACGCCCACATTGGTAGTGCACGGCGAGCAGGATTTCCGCGTACCCTACACCCAAGGTCTGGAGCTTTTTACGGCCCTTCAAATGCAAAAGGTGCCGTCGAAACTTCTGCTGTTTCCCGATGAAGGCCATTGGGTGCTCAAGCCGCAAAACAGCCTGCTCTGGTATAAAACCGTCATCGATTGGTTAGACTCCTGGTCTAAGAAGTGAACCTAAATAAAGTGACAGCCATCATCATCGTTGTTTCCCTCATCCTCATCGGAACCATTTCGCTGTTCGTCCTTTCCGGCCACACCACGCTGAGCATCAATCCCGCGGTCAAGACCGTGGGAATCAGCACACCCGTGACGGTACAGGCCGCCAATCCGCACGGCGTCCGCCACATCACGGCGTATCTGGAACAGGGCGGCCAGCAGTTCGCGCTGCTGGATCAATCCAGCCCGTCCACCCGTCTGTTCTGGCATCGCCACGAGCCGGCCCACACCTTCACCTTCGAGGCCGGAAAAACGAAAGCCCCGAACCTCAAAGAAGGCAAGGCGCACCTCGTAGTGGAGGCCGTTTCCAACGACATGCGCGGCAGCACCGATACCGTCGCCACCGATGTCGATGTCGTCCTGGCGCCGCCGCGCGTCGTCGCCGACGAGGTCCAACACCACATCAATCAGGGCGGCATGGAACTGGTCACTTTGACCGCCAGCGGCAACTACAACGAGTCCGGCGTCAGGGTAGGGAAGTACACCTTCCGCAGTTTTCCGCTGCCCGGCAACACGGCTGGCGAGCGCTTCGCCATGTTCGCCTACCCCTGGGATCTGCCGCCCGACGTGGTGCCGCTAGCCTACGCGCGCAACCAGGCCGGCACCGAAACCACCGCCCACTTCTGGTTTAAGCTGCACCCGAAGAGATTCCGCGTCCGCGATTTTGAACTGACCGACGCGCTCATGGAGAAACTCGTCAATTCGGTGGACCCTACCGGCCAACTCGCCCCCGGCAAAGATATGCTGGCGCGCTTTCTCTACATCAATGGCGAGATGCGGCGCAAGAACAACCAGCAACTCGCCGACCTGCGCTTCAAGACGGAAGAGAAGATCCTGTGGAATGGTCCTTTCATCCACTGGGGGAAGGAAGAGGCCGATTTCGCCGACGTCCGCAACTACATGTATCACGGCCAGAAGGTGGACCAGCAGGTGCACCTGGGCTTCGATCTGTCCGACGTGGCCAACGGTCCGGTGAGCGCCGCTAATGATGGCCGCGTGGTCTGGGCGTCCGATATGGGCATTTACGGCAATTGCGTGGTGCTAGACCATGGCTACTCGCTGCAATCCATCTACGGGCACATGCACCAGATCGACGTGAAAGTCGGCGACATGGTGAAGAAGGGACAGAAAATGGGCATCGCCGGGTCCACTGGACTGGCTGGCGGCATCCACGTCCACTTCAGCATGCAGATCGACGGCGTCCAGGTGAATCCGCTCGAATGGTGGGATCAGCACTGGATCCGGGACCGTGTCCTCAGCAAGCTCGATCCCAACCACGCCGCCGCTAAGGAATCGTCCGCGTCAGCCCCGCCGCACAAAGGCTCGAAAAAGCGGCGGCGGTAAC
>OKRF01000268.1:10109-17848 GCA_900290315.1 Candidatus Sulfopaludibacter sp. SbA3
ACAAAGGCTCGAAAAAGCGGCGGCGGTAACGCCGGCGATCTCGTCGCCGGTCAGCCAACCCTACCGGCGCCGAGACCGCCGGCGTCACCCCACTTTCTCGAACACCACGAACCCATGCGCCGGGATCACCGCATTGATCTGGCCGCCGCTCACGGGCAATGTCGCGCCGGCATTCCCCACGTTGTCTCCCCCGTAGACCGCCGCGTCGCTGTTGAAGACCTCCTGCCAGCCACCCTCCGGCAGCCGCGAAGGGTCGGTGCTGATTACGTACCCGTGATCGAAAGGCGCGTCATTCAAACTCGCCAGCACCAGAAGCTGCTGACCGGGAGCGTTGCGCGTGAATGCGATCACCCGATTGTTGTTGTCTCCGTAAATCACATCCAGTGCGCGCGAGCGTGCGGCCGGTTTGGCCGTCGTCATCCCGATCAGGTCCTTATAGAAACGGAACAGGAACTGCCCGTCGCCCGTCCTCCCGCCCACCAGGTCCTCCTTGTTCAAGAAGAAATCGTTGTAGCGGAAATACTTTGCCGCGCCGATCTCTTCTCCCATCAGAAACATGGGCGTTCCCGCGGACAGCGCCGCCAGGCCGAAGGCGAACCGGCTGCGCCCTTCGGCATACTTCCGCGTACTGCCTAAGAGCGGCGCCAGATTCACCGAAATTACGATGGTGCGCCCGGTGTTGCTCTCATTGCCCGCTTCGTCGTGGTTTGCGTGATAAGCCACCTTGTTCGATTGCGTCGCCAGCAGGGCTCCGGCGAAATAGTCGATGCGGAGCGGTCCCGCCGTACCGTAACCCGCATTCCTCAGCAGCTTCGCATAGTTGTCGCCATAGTTACCGTCGCCAATCAAGTGATGATGGAAATCGGCGTACCAAACGGCGTCAAACCCCACGCCCCCCTGGTCGGCCGGTTGCGTCATCGCGCTCCAGCCGGTATGGTCTTCGGCCATCAGGAATGCCGCCGGATTGATCATCTTCACCGTCCGGGTCAGTTCCCGCAGAAACTTAGTCCCGTACTGGTTGGCGCTGCCGATGGAAGCCCCGTTCGCATTCAGCGTGTTGTCCTGGTGAATGGCGTCGGTCAGATCCACGCGCAGCCCGTCAATGTGAAAATCGTCCAGCAGGGTTGCCGCGCTGCTGGTGAACATCTGCCGCACGTTCTCCTCGCTGAAGCGCGGCGTGTATCCGGACGAGAGGTTGTTCAGGTATCCGCCATTGATGTTTCCGGGATAATCGGTGGGTTGCCCCTGGTACCAATACCACGTATTATTCTGCGGCGCGATGTTCGGGTCCGAATCGTATCCCCACTCCGCCCGCTCGTTGTCCGAGGTCGAAAAGTGGTTGTACACCACGTCCAGAATCACGGCGATACCCCGCTGGTGGCACGCCCGCACGAAATACTTCAGTTGATTCGCGCCGCCCGCGCTCGTCTGCAGACAAAAGAATAGCGAAGTCCCATAGCCCCACTGACAACAGCCATCGAATTCCAACACGGGCAACAACTCTACAGCGTTCACACCCAGGTCCGCCAGGCCGTCCACAAACTCAATCGCATCGGCGAATGTCCCGGCGGAGGTGGAAGGGAATCCCAGAGACCCGACGTGCATCTCATAGATGATCAGATCCTCGATGTGCCGCGGGGGCATTCGTCCGGGGGTGTATTCGCTAGCCCAGAAGTCCGAGTCGGGAATGAGTGTCTGCTTGTCGATTCCCGTGTCTTGGAAGTTTCGGGTCACCAGGTCCGGATCGGACACGACCGAACAACTCACGATCCCGTCCAGATCCAGATAGGATCCGCTATAGTGTGCCCCACCTGGATTGATACCGCCACGGCCCACCTGGTTGCGCGAGAAGATGTCGACCTTATAAGTTGCCGCGCCCTGTTCATTGGTGATGCGATACATGTACAGGCGATCCCGGTAGGCCTCGAAGTCAGGCGTGGTTCCAGGGTCGCTTTCCCAAATGCCGCCGCCCTTCGACGCGAGCGGCAGCACCGCAGCGGCCGGATCGATGCCCGTGCCGTCATCGGCGATGTAGCCCGTTGGGGTGCTGCCAGAAAGATCGAAAGGAGCAAACACCACTTCGACATTTCTGGCATGCGGCGCCCACACCGCGAATCGGACGCCGGGCGCCGCCGAGCCCGGCGCGAAATACTTCTGCGCGCCAAACCTGCGACCCGTCGCGAACCAGTAATCCTGCTGCGTCTGGTCCGCGTCGAGGACGAAGCTGCGCTGCCGCTCGTTTGAGTTTTCATCCGGCACCTCGGTCACCACCACCCAGGTGTCCGGCGCTCCCTGGATATCGGCCATCACGCCCCATTGGAACGTGGTGCCGGCCTGAGCTGCGTCAAACTGCACACTCGCGTGATAAGCGTCGCAGCCAGTCTCACCCTGCGATTGCGCCATCGGCGCCGCGGTCCACTGATCCGAGAGTTGCCCTGCGGCATTCCAGCTTCCCCACAGGCGAACATTCCCGAGCAGGTGGCGCTTAATACCGCTGTGGAACGTGAAACTCACTGTAAGTTGGGGCATAAACACGAGGATCTCACAATCTGCCACGGGATCGGCAAGCCCCGGAATGGGGCGAGAGAGATCGCCCGTCGCCTACTGGTAGCGAAGCGCGTCCAAGGGGTCCAGGTTGCTCGCGCGGCGGGCCGGAATGAAGCACGCCGCCAGGGAAACCAACCCGAGGAGTGCCATGACCGCCGCGATGGTGAGCGGATCGCGCCCGTCCACCTCGTACAGCAAGCTCCCCAGCACGCGGCCGAAAGCCCAGGCAGCGCCGGCGGCGGCCAGCAGTCCCACCACCACCGGCGCCATGCCTTGCCAGAGAATCAAGCCGTACAGATTGCCGGCCCCCGCCCCCAGCGCCGCGCGGATTCCCAACTCCGCCGTGCGCCGCGCCACGGAATACGAGACCACCGCGTAGATTCCAAAGCTGGCAACTAGCAACGCCATCAGGGCGAATCCCCCGGCCAGAAGCATTTGGAAGCGGCGCAGGCCCACGCTTTCGTCGAACACCTCGGACATAGTACGCATCGGCGGCGCCGGAACATCCGGGTCGGCCGCGCGAATGGCCGCGCGGAGTGAGCCGGCAATGGACTGAGGGGTGCCCGCGGCCCGTGCGACCAACACCGTGCGATACGGCATCCACTCCCAATAGCCGCGATACATCATGGCCACCGGCGCCTGGTCCGCTTCGGCGCGGACATCGCCGGCCACCCCGATCACTTCGAACCATTGGTTGTTCCCGCGCGTGAACCGGCGGCCCACCGCGTCCTGCCCAGGCCACAAAGACGCTGCCAGGCGGCTCGAAATCACGGCCCGCTGGTGGCCGCGGTCGCCTTCGCTGAGCGGCCGTCCGGCGCGCAACGGAATGCCCATGGTGCGGAAGAAGTCGGAGCTGACAAACCGGACATTCACTGAAAACCCCGGGCTGGAACCGCCATTGGTGGAAACGCCGTCGACCCATGTTTCACCCTGCAGGGGCAGGGCCGAAGAGATGGCGGCCGCCTGCACCCCCGGTTGCGTGGAGAGCGTGGCAAACAGCCTCCGGTAGAAACCGTCGCGCGCCTCATCCGGTCGGTACTTGTCGCCTGACAAGCCGATGTCCACCGCCAGAACCGTGGGCGCGCGAAAGCCCTTGTCGGCGCGAACCAGCCGGACGAAGCTGTTTAACAGCATTCCCGCCAGGATCAGCAGGGTTGCGCTCAGGCCCACTTCAGAAGCAACCAGGATGCTTCGCAGCCGCATCGCACCGGATGAGGCGGTAGCGCCTCGGGTGGCCGCACGCAGAGTGTCCTGTGGGTCGTTGCGGCTGGCCCGCCAGGCGGGAAGAAACCCGAACAGCACCGCCGCAGTGCCAACCAGCAGGGAGGCGAACCCGCTCACTCGTCCATCCAGCACCACTTCGTCGAGTCGTGGAATGCCGGCAGGAGCGTACGCCTTCAGAATGTCGATTCCGAAGGCGGCGACGCCCGCCGCCAGCAGTCCTCCGCCCGCGGCCAGCAGCAGCGGTTCGGCGAATCCATTCCGGATCAGCGCGCCCCGCGTAGCGCCCAGCGCCGCGCGCACGGCGAACTCACGGCTGCGGCGCTCGCTGCGTGCCAGCAGAAGGTTCGCCATGTTGATACACACAATCAGCAGCAGCGTTGCAATGGCGCTCATCAGCGCCAGCAGGCCGCGCCGCGATCTACCGGCTACGGTCTCCAGCAGGGGAGTCACCACCGCCCGCAGGTTCACCTTCTCGCCCGCCATGGCTTCCATGCGCGCCTGCACGGCTTCGAGTTGCGCCACCGCCTGCTCTCGCGACGCGCCCGCGCTCAGCCGCGCGATCACACCATAGTTGTGGGTTCCGAGCAACTGCTCCAGCTCGTCCCTGGTGAAAACCTTGGGCACGAAAACTTCAGCCTGCGGCGCCACCGCCTGGCCGGTGCCAAACGCGTTGCGGTCCGGGAAGCGGAAATCGGCCACCAGAATTCCCACCACCGTGCGCGCCCGGCCATTGAGAGACACGGTGCGGCCCACCAGCGATGGGTCGGCTTGGAACCGGCGGCGCCACAAACGGTCGGTCAGAATCGCTACCGTGTCCTTACCTTCCTGCTCCTCGTCGTCGCGAAAATCGCGGCCCTGCGCCGGCCGGATTCCGAGCACCCGGAAGAGGTTTGCCGACACGATCGCTCCCTCCAGCCACCCGGAAGAGGTTTGCCGACACGATCGCTCCCTCCAGCCGCTCCGCCTCTCCCCAACCGGTCAGATTCAGCGTTCCCGGCTGAAACACGGACATGCCCTCCAGCGCGGGGCACCCTTTGCGCCACTCGGTGAAATGGCGGGCGTTCACCGGCAGCGTGGGATACAGTTGGGCGATGCTGGGTATCACCTCGCGAATGCTCACCAGGCGGTCCGGCTGCGCATACGGAAGGGGCTTGAGCAGGATGCCGTTTACCAGCGAGAACACCGCGCTGGTGCCGCCGAGGCCCAACCCGAGCATGAGAATCGCCGGCGCCGTAAACCCCGGCTCCCGGAGTAGAGACCGCGCGGCGTGCCTGAGATTGCTGGCGAACTTCATGAAAGACTCTAGTTCAAATTGGACGCGGCTGTTCCCAAGGGGTTAGGCGCAATGCTAGGCTTAGGCTAGTTTAACTGTTGGTGTCAAAAATCGGGACAAGTCCATTCTGCTTTTCCGTCGTCCCGCGCCGCATGCCTTCACCGCGCACACGTGATTAATCAGAGGTGACACTACCCCGACGTTGCAAAACTCGGGTGGCGCACTGCTCCCCGCTAACGTCCCTATCCGCCAATTGATTGCTGAAGTCCGTGAATATCTTCATCTGTCTGATTCGGCAGGAAATAGAAATTAGTCAAACTGTGCGAATTCTTGGGCTATGATCAGGCAAATGACACCTCAATCGCCTCCCGAAAGGATCGACCACGCCGCGCTCTTGAGGCACTTCCAGAGCATGAACGCCTCAAATGTCTCAAGCGCCATCAGCCTCATGCTAACGCTCTCCACGGCGAGGGCGGCGTACGGCGTCAATATCATTACCTCGGCGAAAGCCCCGATCGATACGACATCCGTCTCCCTGCTGCTCGGAGGCATACTCATCCTCTTTGTCGCCATCATCTTCGGTTTGCTCGTACTCTTGAATCGCATCGACGACGTACGGCTGACGATTGAGGGTATCGTCAAAATGCGGGACAATCCCGGCTCCATAACCGACCCGAAGGAGATTGCGGAGGTCGTGGAGTTCAAGGAAAAAGCCGATCGAACCAACAAGCGCACAAGCACGCTCCTGAAATGTCAGTCAATATCTTTTGCGTTCGGTTTTCTGCTGCTCACCGGCGCGGTCATTACAGTCCACTTCAAGGTGCTATTCCCTTAAGACAACCCTCTATGACCTCTCAGCCAAAACGGCTCATCTCTGCTCCGGCGGCACATTTTGTAGCGAACGTTATGGAGCTCTCGCGCGTNNAGATACTACCGGAGCAGGTCCGGCGCACGCTGATTCCCGACGAAGCTTTCAAGCCGATGAGCGATCTGGTTGCAAGAGGTCTCCAGATAGCAAACGTCATTGTGGCATGGACTTGTCCCGATTTTTGACACAAACAGTTAACGCCGGAAAGTGGACTCTCGCCGTTTCCGCGCTATTCAATTGCCTTGAATTGTCTATCTGGTTGAGTTTTCGTGCCCGGAAACGGGCTGCGACCCTTCAGGCGACTGCCGGAATCGCATTTGCGGACATTCTAGCTAGGCTGGAAGAGTTTCAGCAGATTGTGCGTAAGCGCGATCAGCCGCCATTCCGACCGCACTCGCTGCAGGCCGCGAAGCAGAAACCGCCGGAAGCCCCGGCCCTCTTTGATCTGTCCGAACACCGGCTCCATCGTCTGCTTCCGTAGGCAACCCCTCCGCGAAGACCATGATTTGGAGAGTCGCGTGCCCGGCGGGTAGCGGCCCCTACGTCATCTCGAGTTTTCCACCCGACACCGTCGGGGCTGAAGCTCCGCACCACAAGGCGTGCAAAGCTCAGCCAAATGAGGGCCCTCCGGGTTTACGCCGGGAAGAGATTCGTCATCCAGGCAGTCCAGGCGGACTGGTCGCGCGCCACGACGGCCGCTGCCGTGTCGCCGTAGAGATAGAAGNGACTGGTCGCGCGCCACGACGGCCGCTGCCGTGTCGCCGTAGAGATAGAAGCTCACTGTGACGAATGCTTTCTCGCCGGCGGGGCACGCGGTGGCAAACACCGCACCCGGAGCGGGCAGATCGACACGTAACAGCGTGTGTGGATGCCCGGCGGTATTGACCGACTCCACGGTGCCGCTCAGTGGAGGGGCAGCGTCGCCCGCATCGCGCCGCTCGCCCGGCGCTGCCCCCGCGAGATTCAGGGCACTCGCGAGCTTCTCCCATGCGCCCGAGGCAGCCGGCATCGCTAAGAGTTGGATTTGCGAACTCGGCTGGCCGGCGAAGTGCTCCAGATACAGCCGCAGAATGCGGAAGAATGAGGGCCAGCCGGATTCAACACCGGTCAGTTGATCGTCCCAATCATCGGTTTCGGCGAAGAGGCTGTGCACCACGCGCACCAGGCATGTGCCACCGCCACGGGCCTCCACAGTCCATTCGGTGGCCACGGTGGGCGCATTCGGCCCCCAGGACCCTTCCTTCACGAAGCGATGCGGCGGGTCCCATTCGGTGATCGTGGAGGCGGAGTCCATGCCCCCTCCGAAGTGGGAAGTTTCGGTGCCGCCGATGCGGCCATCGATCTCGGTGGGCACAAACCATGCGCCCACGCCCGGACCGGTGGCGATTGCTTGCCACACCTGTTCCGGCGTTCCCGGTACTTCCACTTCCACCTGCACCGAACGGCGTCCGTTCGCTTCTTTAACGGCGTCCGTTCGCTTCTTTCTTTACGCTCATACTGCGGTCTCCTTGTTTTTTTGGGGTAAGGGGTGCGCCACCAGAACCAGGCGGTGCGTGCGTCCGCCCAGGGCGGAAGCGTCATGATAACGGGCCGCGAGCTGAGTGATCGCGGCGGTGAGTTCGCTGCTGAATTGGGCGCGCTCGGCCGCCGAGCGGAAGCGGATCTCAGTGTCGATCGAGAGCGTGGCGAGGCGCTTGCCGGTTTCGCGTGCGCGGGTGGCGAGTTCGCTGACTTCGCGGACGACGCGGGCCGCCAGCGCGATCAGATAGCCCGCCGACAGCCGGTCGCGGCTGCGTCCAGGGTCGGACGCCGCGGGGCCCATGGCGG
>OKRF01000270.1:0-5691 GCA_900290315.1 Candidatus Sulfopaludibacter sp. SbA3
TGACGAGATCCGGCGCCAGTTATGGTTGGCCACCGATAGCGCCTATAAGACCGCACTGGACATGTACGCCAAGAAGAAGGCCGCGCTGGAACATCGCACGCGGCAGGACGACGCTCCGGATTTCAGCCACGAGCCGGCCATCACGGTGGAAGAGAACGAAGCACCCGGCACCTGGAACCGCCAGGAGATCGAGGGCACGGTGAAGGCTCTTTCCGCGCTCTTCCGGCAGACGCCGGCGATCGACAACTCCGAAGTGCGGCTCAATGCCCAGACTTGGTTGACCCGGTATGTGAATTCGGAAGGCACCAGCTACACGCGCCAAAAGTCGTTCGCAACCCTGCAGGTGAACGTCGACACGCAGGCCGTGGACGGCATGCCGCTGGCGGATTTTGACCTCGCCTGCGCCCGGTCGATCGCCGAACTGCCGTCGCGCGACGAGATGACCAGGCGGATTCGCACCCTGGCGGCGCGGATCGACGCGATGCGCAAGGCTCCGCTGCTGGAGAAGTACTCAGGGCCGGTGATCTTCGAAGGCCAGGCCGCCGCCGAGCTGTTCTTTCAGGCACTGGGTGGCGCGATGGTTGGGGTGCCTCGGACGGTGGTGGACGATCTTAGGCTGGACGGCCTTTACAACAACAACGGCGGCCTCGCCAGCAAGATTGGCTCGCGCATTCTGCCGGACGCCCTCAGCTTGAAAGACGCTCCTGCTGCTCGCGAATTCCACGGCCAGCCGCTGTTCGGCGGCTACCAGGTGGATGACGACGGCGTCAAGGCGGGTGAAACGGAGTTGATCGACAAGGGCGTTCTGAAAACCCTGCTGCACACCCGCGCGCTGATTCCCGATACTACCCACTCGACGGCCAGCCGCCGCGGTTCAGGCGCCATGCCGTCCAACCTTTTGTTCGCGGTGGATAAGGCGATGACGCCGGAACAGCTCAAAGCCGAGCTGATCAAGCAGGTGAAGCAGCGGAACAAGGAATTCGGCGTGGTGGTGCGGCGGATCGGCAATCCCACGCTGGCGATTTCGCTGGGGCGCAGCCGGATTATCATCTTCAGCTCGTCGAACGGCCCCAGCAGCATCGCCGTGGAACCGGTCCTGGAGGCCTACAAGGTGTTCCCGGACGGCCATGAGGAACTGGTCCGCAACTTGACGATCGACGGCCTGACGCAAGGAGACTTTCGCAATATATTGGCGATGTCCGAGCCGGCGAGTGTGTACACGGCGCCAATCCGGATTATCCAACGCGCTCCGCTTGCGGCCATCGGCTTCCTGCAACCTGGCGGTCCCAACATGATTTCGGCCGCGGTGCCTTCGATGCTGTTCGAGGATATGAGTCTGAAGCGTCCCACCGGGGACATTCCAAATCTTCCCTTCAGCACGCACCCGTTCTTCGAGAAGTAAGGGGGCGTGGCGTACTTAAGGCAAGAAACCGCAACCCGCCCGCCGCGGTTCTGCTAGGCGTCAGAAGCGGGGGACTCGAGACCGTACCATTTACCCTCGCTGAACACTCTCTTGGGATCAACCATGCCACTTGCCGCAAGTTTGCCGTCTGGCCGCAAAAAGCGATGGGCTTTGGCGACCACATTGTCATCAGAGTCCAGGAAATGAAGCTCCTGAGATTCGGTTCCCGGTACCCAATTCTTGATGTACGTCATCTGAGTGATTCTTGTCTTCTTGACAACCATTCGGAGTTCTCCACGCTCTGCCTTTTCAACGTATTGGCCTTCATGGAAGATTCTGCACAATTCAACGGTATCCACACGCGTTACAATATTGTCTGGGACTTGCGGCCTCATGCCTGACGCTCTTCAGATTCGCGCACAACTGGCTGATTGGATCGAGGGGAGAATCTCACTTGCGGAGTTTGAGGACTGGTTCGTTCCGGCAACCTGGAACATCCATCACTGCAATGACCCAGAGGCGGAAGACCTGGCAGACGAGATCGAACTGAGCCTTTCGGAGTATTCTGGCGGTTACCTGAGTGCCAGTGAACTGAGAGACGGCATGAGGAAATTGCTGGGCAGCGGCATCTCTTTTGCATTGAGAGAGCCTGCTGAGATCCCCCGCGCATTTTCGTCGTCCAGTTCACAACGCGTCACCCTTGTTCTTACTTCCCTGGATTTTTGGCTGGCACAGGTGGAGACGCCAATTCCGACTCTGGTCCGAGAGCAACCGCTGCAGCTCCATGGATGATTCGGATGGGAACCTTTGTCGCGATTTCGTCGTCAATCCAAAATTCAAACCAGTAATCACCGGGTTCGTCCGTGGACATGGTAAAGCTCACGTTGAGAATGTTTCCCTCCGCGCCAGCGCCCGTGCGCATCATAACTGGAGTGGGGGTTGAACTGCTGAGCGGCTTACCACTGGGGCGGGTTCCTTTGATCACGAAACTGAATTCCGAGGGCTGCTCGGTCCGAAAGTTGAATACAGCCGAAAGTCGCAAGGGTTGGAAGACCATGAGTGGGTGTTCGTGGTCCAACGTTCCATCTGGAAGTCTCGGTGGAACAGCAAGCGGGTTAATGGTGTAGCCGTCAGTTATTCGGACGGCCGTGAGCAGGTTGCTCTCACTTTCCTTGATAACGGTATCGCAAAACAACGCATTGACGTAGACCCGCGGCTTGCTCGGTGTATCGCTCATGATCTCTCCTGCGCACAGGTGCACTTCAATTGCACGTCGAAAAAAGGCCGCCATGCTTCCATCGCTGGGTAAACGATTAGCCGTCCTGCTTGCTCCATGATGTTAGAATACCTCCGGATTCAGGGATGATTTCGCCTCGTTGCATTGCGGTGTTTATGCTCTGGCCGGTGTGTGCGCTGGCGGCCGCCACGGGCCCCGGACTGCCCGACGGCTACACCCGCCGCGTGTGGCAGACGCAGGACGGCCTGCCGGAGAACACCGTCCAGGCCTTCGCGCAAACGCCGGATAACTATCTCTGGATCGGCACCAGCGGCGGCCTGGTGCGCTTCGATGGCGCGGGCTTCCTGCTCTTCGACCGCGACAACACGCCTGCCATTCACGAGAACAGCGTCTTCTGCCTCACGGTGTCGCGCGACGGNGACAACACGCCTGCCATTCACGAGAACAGCGTCTTCTGCCTCACGGTGTCGCGCGACGGCAGCCTGTGGGCAGGCACCGATGGGCGAGGCCTGCTGCGCTATCAGCACGGCGTCTTTCGCGAATATTCCGCCGCTTCCGGCCTGACCAACGACTTCGTCCGCGCGGTGTTCGAAGACCGCGCCGGCGTCCTCTGGGCGGGGACCGACGACGGCCTGTTCCGGCGGGAGGGCGACCGCTTCGTGCGCGTCGATGGCACGGGCGCTATCCCGGCGTTGGCCGTCCACGCGATTCGCGGCGATCGCGCGGGCAACCTTTGGGTGGGCGGGTCCACGATTCTGCGCATCCACGGCGCCGAGTGCAAGGAATTTCACCTGGAAGGACAAGGCAGCGTGGGCCGCGTGAAATCCATCCTGGAAACGCCCGATGGCGCCATCTGGGTGGGCACGGTGTCCGGCCTGCAGCGGATGACGCACCCGGCCGGCGAGGCCTCCCGCTTCGAGAGGATTCCCGAGATCGCGAGCACGGTCCGCTCCCTGCTGGCCGATCGCGCCGGCCGCCTCTGGATCGGCAGTATTGGCGGCGGCCTGCTCGCCTACGATGCCGGCCGCTTCACCGGCATCACCTCCCCCGACTCCCCGCCCAGCAGCACGGTTCTGGCGCTCTTTGAAGACAACGAAGGCAATATCTGGGCCGGCATGCAGACTGGGCTGCTGCGCCTCAGCCGCACCGCCATGACTACGTTCCCGCTGCCGGAATCGGCCAATGCGGACTTCGGCACGCTCTACTCAGATCACGACGGCTCCCTGTGGGTGGCCGGCACGCGACTGTATCGCATCAACGCCCGGCATGACGCCGCCGCCCTGGTGGATCCGCCGCTGCCCGGCGTGCGTGTGCGCCAGGTTTTCCGCGATAGCACCGGCGCTCTCTGGATCGGCACCGAAGGAGCAGGCGTGTTCCGCTCGCGCGGCACAGGAGAGACTGTGCAGTACACCCGCCGCGACGGACTGGTCAACGATTTCGTCCGCGCCTTCCTGGAAAGCCGCGATGGCAGCATCTGGATTGGCACGGACGAAGGCATCTCCCGCTGGCGCAACGGCGTGATGGACAACTACCGCGAGCCCCAGGGGCTGGCCTACTTCAGCATTCGCGCGCTGCTCTGCGATAGCCGCGGCGATGTGTGGATTGGCACCGAGCGCGGGCTGAGCCACTGGAGCCACGAACGCTTCGTGACGGACAGCGTCACCGAACGGCTCCGCCCGGAAAAAATCTGGGCCATTCACGAGGATCGCGATGGCGGCCTCTGGTTCGGCACGCGCGGCGCGGGTCTCTTTCGCCACCGCCAGGATCAGTTGGTCCAACTCGGCACCGCGCAGGGTCTGGCCAGCAACAGCATTTTCCAGATTCTGGAAGACGCCGCCGGGACCTTTTGGCTGAGCGGCCCCAATGGCATCTCCGCGGTCTCGCGCGACGACCTCAATCGCGCCGCCGAGCAGCGCGATTTCCATCCGGCCGTCACGCTCTACGGCCTTTCCGACGGCGTGGAAGCTACCCAGATGTACGGCGGCGTCCAACCCGCCGGCGCGCTCACCAGCGGCGATGAGGTCTGGTTTCCCAGCAACCGTGGACCGGTCCGCATCATGCCCTCTCTCGCCCGCGCCGAAAGTGTCCCCAAGGTGGTGATTGAAGGCGTGGTGGTGGATGGCCGCGAGATTCCCGCTTCCAGCCGCCTTGTGGTTCCGCCAGGAGAGGGCAAATTGCAGATCGACTACAGCGCCGTGCGCCTCCGCTCGCAGGAGCGCCTGCGCTTCCGCTACATGCTGGAACCGTTCGAGCATTCGTGGACCGACGCGCTGCGCCGCCGCGTGGCCTACTATACAAATCTGCCCCCGGGCGGGTACACGTTCCGCGTCCAGGCCTTCGAGATGAACATGCCCGATAGCGTCACGGAGACCTC
This sequence comes from Candidatus Sulfopaludibacter sp. SbA3, assembly GCA_900290315.1. Lineage (GTDB taxonomy): Bacteria > Acidobacteriota > Terriglobia > Bryobacterales > Bryobacteraceae > Sulfopaludibacter. Next base: position 5,014 of record OKRF01000270.1, read on the forward strand.
GTTGGCCATTGAATGGCGGCCGCATCTCTACCGCACGGGTTGGTTCCTGGTGCTCTGCGGCGTGGCCCTGCTGATGGCGGTGCTGGCCACGTATCGCCTGCGCCTGCGGCAGGTACACGCGCGCTTCGCCGCGGTGCTGGAAGAGCGGAACCGCGTCGCCCGCGAAATGCACGATACCGTGATTCAGGGCTGCGCCAGCGTCTCGGCACTGCTGGAAGCGGCGTCCATCGCGCCGCAGAATCAGGAGTCCCGCCGCGAACTGCTGGATTGCGCCCGCGGCCAGGTGCGCGCCACCGTGGAGGAAGCCCGCCGCGCCGTCTGGAATCTGCGCCAGAGCGGACGCCGTTCTCCAGAGGTGGGTCCGCTGCTCGAACAGATCGCGCGCCAGATCAACCCCGCGTCGCTGGTGCCCATTCACATCGGCACTTCCGGCAGGGCCGTGCCGCTGGACCCGGCGGTGGAGCACGATATCCTGATGGTCGCGCGCGAGGCCGTCTCTAACGCTGTCCGCCACGCGCGGCCCCACGAAGTCCGCCTGCAAGTGGATTTCGAGCAGGACCGCATCCGCATGCAGGTGCATGACGATGGCTGCGGGTTCGATCCGCAGCAGGTCCTCATCTCCTCCGGCGAGCATTTCGGCCTGGTGGGCATGCGCGAGCGCATCGAACGGCTGGGGGG
>OKRF01000270.1:5701-13946 GCA_900290315.1 Candidatus Sulfopaludibacter sp. SbA3
GCCGCAGCAGCCCCGGACTCGGAACCGATCTCACCGCCGAGGTGCCCGTGAAACTGGGAGTGGACCTCCGCTCATGAGCGCGCCGGAGAAATTCACCGTACTGATCGTGGATGACCACCCCATCATGCGGCTCGGCATCGCCGCCATCATCGACGCCCAGCCCGACATGAGAATCTGCGCCCAGGCCGCTTCCGGCGAAGATGCTGTCCGCATGTTCCGCAAGCACCATCCCGATGTGACCCTGATGGACTTGCGGCTGCCGGGCATGTCCGGACTCGCTGCGCTCAAGGCCATCCGCCAGGAAGATGGCACGGCCCGCTGCGTGGTGCTCACCACCTACGAAGGCGACGAGGATATCCACCAGGCGCTCGCCGCGGGCGCCGCCGGATACATCATCAAGGCCATGTCCCACGAGACCCTGGTGGAGGCGCTCCGCCGCGTGTACGCCGGAAGCCGCTTCCTGCCATCGCCGGTGGCCCGCAGCCTGGCCTCCCGCACGCCCAATTCGGACCTCAGCCCGCGCGAGCGCGAAGTGCTGTCGCTGATGGTCCAGGGCCGCAGCAACAAGGAGATCGGCACGCTGCTGGGTATCACCGAAGCCACCGTGAAATCGCACGTGAGCGTCATTCTGGAACGGCTCGGTGTTGCCGACCGCACGCAGGCAGTGGTGGCGGCTCTGCAGCGCGGACTGGAACATTTGTAGTTGGACTGCGCCTGAGGTTGCGAGGCATCACGGCGATACGCTCCCGCTAAAGCATTGCCATCCGCGGCGCCAAGCGGCCCCTAAAACCCCGCAGGGAACTTAGTATGCCAGGGCCCGTACCTGTCCGAACGCCCTCGATCCTGTAAAGATATGCCGCCACCCAAACAGCAGTTACCGTGGTTGTTACCGCAAATGCCAGTTCCAGAAGCCAGGAGTGGTTCAGGAATACCAGGTTCACAAAGGGGCGCCGCACAAATCCGTTCACCAGGAAAAGAGGCAGAGACAATGTGCCCAACATAGACAGTTTCGGTGACTGTCTCACAATGCCTCGGATTCTCGGATACACGGCCAGCATGAGCACCAGGGAGCTGCTGAAACTGAGCAGCCAGAAATGTGCGTCCAGATTGCTCAGCGCGAAGACACCCACGGCTGCCAGCACCACCCTGCGGCTGGGCAGAAATCCATATCGCGCCGCCGCTATTCCGAGGCAGAACTCCGGTAAGTGTCCGATCGGGGTCTGCAACAGGTTGATATGCCAGCGCGCCGACAGAAAGTCATTGCAACAGTAAGTCATTAGCAGTGAAGCGGACGAGAGGATCACCATTCCCACCGTTCCCGTGCGAATGATGCATCGCCGCAGCCCGGGCCACAGAGCGTAAAACTGAAGAATAAACGGCAGGAACCACCATGGGCCGACCGGCGGCAGGCTGTCATGCGGAACGATGTTCTGGATGCCCAGGATCGTGAGCCACAGCGATCCAATGCATTCGCGAAAGAACTCTACCGCGCCATTTGGCCCGGCCCGGAGAATCAGGAAAAGCGGCCAGCAGAGCATTGCCGACACGAACATCGGATAGATTTTCTTGATCCTCTGCCAGAAAAATGCGACTCCGGACTTCTCATCATCCCAGTACTTAACCGCCAGGCCGTAGGCTGAAATGAATATGAAGATCTGTACGCCGTAGTGTCCAAAGTACGAGAATAAGGCCGGGACGGCTTCAGTCGGTTGCCGGATCGCGGCCAGGAGCGCGTGAAACCTGGCGGGATCGAAACTGAACTCGTCTTCCTTCACCGGGCTGAGCAGATGGAAGTAGTTATGCAGCACGACCGCGAGAATCGCCATGCCTTTGAGGGTCGTCGAGTCCTTTGCATCAATTTCCACTTGAGAGCCCCTACGGAACTGCCTGGTCCGCAGATATCACTGCATCCGGCAACAAGTAGGACTATAGCGAGCCCCGAGTCCGATTTCAAGATTGTCTATGGCTAGTGCGGTAATAGGACTGACGGAATAGTACGGCGGCGAACAGAATCAGCGCCAAAACATGGTACGGTTGCTGCGTGAAATCGCCCCGGACGCAGCATGACTTGCAGCCGGAACTTCCATCTGCGCCACCGTATCCTGCCGGCTGTCTTCATAGGAATTGCGCTTGCGCTCATCGCCGTAGAGGAACCCGAAAAAGATGAGCGCCACCAGAAACAACGCGTAGCGAACCTGCATACGCGGCTGGGCCGAGCCCAGAAGGGCGCACACACAAATCGCCACGCCCAATGACATCCGCTCGGCGATGTACACCAGGGCGTGATTCACGCCGGGAATCAACACCGCAACCGGCAGCAGAACGACGCCCATGGCGCTGATAATGCAGATCTGGAACGGGACGCCGTTAACCAGGCGGCGGGCTCCGGAACTGTGCATTTCCTCGAGAAACATCAAGCCCCAGGCCAGCAGCAAGCCCACTAACACCACGTAATATTTGCCGTCGAAGAGCCAGACCTGGTCCAATCCGGTGGCGATTCGCATGTCTCGCGGCGATACCGCGGCAAACAACGAACGACCTATCCAGAGGTGAACCGCCACCATCAATAACAGCGAAGCACTCGTCACGTAAGCCCGCACGCGCTCCGAAGTGCGGCGCGCCATCCAAAGATATGCCACCAGTCCCACCGTCCACAGGAGCGGCAGTACGTGCGCCACGTAGGCCATCAGGCCCAGAGGGATCGCCCAGGCGAGGCGCCGCCGCGTGGGCTGCCACAACAGGGCCAGAATCCAGAAGCACAGCCCAAGACTCAGGTAAAAGCTGAAGAAGCCCATGTGGAACACCCAGCCATAGGCAAAAATCGCGATGCAGGAGAGCAGGTGCCAGGGACGCCGTCCGGCCACCACGCTCACGAAAGCAAAGGCGCCCCAGACAAAGGTCAGCACCGCGATCGATACCGCGATCCTTTGCGCGAACTCGGCGTTGAACACCCGGAACAGCCCCGCCAGAAGCAGCTCAAACAGCACGTTGGTAGTCTGGCGCACCATGAGAAGCCCTTCGGAGCCCCCCGTTTCAATCCACTGCGTCAGCCAGGCGTTATACATGTGACTGGTAAGATCCCCGCCTTGAATGCGAGGCTGCCAGTAACATGGCGCGAGCAGCAACAGCGATGTCAACACGTAGGTCAGCCGTCCCGCCGACCCGTTGCTCGTTTTGACAGACATCTATATGTTCTCCAGCCGGAGATGTTGAAACTCCGGTATCAGGGCGAACGGCGTCGCCACATCCGCAATCGCCTCCGCGATCTGCTGGATGCCGCCTTCCATCAGGTGTGTTTCCGCTTGCGCCGCCAGCCGCAGGTAGGCAATCTGGAGCGGATCCAGCAGGTGGCATCCACCGCCACCGGATCGCGCCCTGCTACCAGGACTCCCGCATGTTTCGGCACGCCCTGGATGGGGCCATTGCCTTCCATACCGACAATGCCATCGACAATCGCGAAGTGGCGCGGAAATGCGGCGTGCAGGTCGGCGATGGATTCGTCGATGCCGGCCCAGTGGAGCACGTTCTTGGGCCACCCGTATATGCCGCTCGGCACTACGCCGAAGAGGTTTTTCATGGAAAGAGTCGCACCCACCCAATGGTGCGTTTTCATCTTAGCCATGGAAACCAGCAGGTCCGCGCCGAGCGCCGTGTTGGGAAGATAGAGCTTGTCCACACGCGAGAACTGGCGAGTGGGATAGACCCGCGTCACGTCGTCGAGATTGAGATCGGTGAACAGGTCCTCGAAATTCGGAACAATCCTGCGATAACCGGCGGCATCGGCCAGATCCATGGTATTGCGCCGATGGCCGGGCCCTTCGGCAATCTGCACGCTGCCGGCGCCCATGGCGCGAAATGCTTCCAAAGCCGCGTGGACCACCAGGGGATTGGTGTTGATGCTGCTTTCGGGTTCGAACTCCACCAGGTTGGGCTTCAACACCACCTTGCGCCCGCGGATGTCCAGTTGGTGGGAGGCGAGCATGCGGCGCATGGTGTCGTAGATGGTCTGATCGTAAGCTGGCGCCTTCACCACGGAAACTAGCGCTGGGGCCACGGCGCGCTCCGTGCTGCAACTGGAGAGGCAAAGGGCCGCGGTTCCCGCGGCGGCGGCCATCCACTCGCGGCGGGTCATGCTCTCGCCGGTAGGGCCGGCGATCTGGTCGCCGGTAGGGGGCGGACACAACCCTGGCCCCCGGCCCCTGTTTTTCGGGCCTGTCGTCTTCCGGAACCGGGCTGTAGATTGGCTCGCCATACTCAAACCACGTTCACAAAGAGATCGCGGCCTTGCTGTTCGGCGGTGGTGACCAACACGTCCAGAGACGTTTCGGGAATGGTGTGCTGGGTAAGGTCAGCCGGAGGGCAGAAGCCCACGGGAAGTTGATCGTGGGCCCGCAGGCCCAGCCGCAGCCAGTTGAGCGCATCGGCGGAACGGCAGTCGTTGAGAAACTGCAGCGCCACCCGAATCGCCAAATTGATCTTGGGATGTCGTATGCCACGCAGAGCCGCCAGCGCCATTCCGGTGGTTTCCGGGTAGGGATGCGCGGCATAACCCAGCGCGTTGGAGGATCCGTGGTTCCAACCGCCTTCTTTGCACATGCGGGCCAGCAAGAACCTCTGTCCTTCCTGAACGCGGTCAGCCACCTTGGCAGAGGGCCGGCGCTGTTCGTCCTTCTTCAGCGCCAGGATGGCGATGGAGGTCGGGCCCACCCAGGCTGCCGTGCCGGGTACCCACGGCCAGCCCGGGAAATCCTGTTCTACCGGTGTCGGCATTCCGAGCAGCCATTCACGCAGCCGGTAGATGCGCGTGGTTTCCTTGCCCTGCGTTCCGAGCAGCCACTCGATGGCACGGTCATGCACTGCCGCACCCAGGTCGGACAGGGGCAACAGCGCCACCAGTCCGGTCACCCAGGAACTCTGGTCGATCTCCGCACGGGGAGGCCACCCGCCGTCGCTCCGCCGTGCCGCGCGAATCCACTGCAGGCCGCGCCGTGCGGACTCGGTCTCGCCGGCAGCCAGCAGGGCCATTACGGCATACACTGTGGGCTCGGTCCACGAACCGCCGTGGACGTAGGGCCAGCCGCCATCGGGGTTTTGCTTACTTACCAAAGTGCTGATTGACATGAGGGGTCTCAGGCTGGCGGACAGACAGGTCTCGCTCACGAATTCCCGCCAGCCTTTAATAGCAAAACATCATCTGATCGCCCGGCGCCGCCGCCGGCGCGATAACAGCATGACGAGCGTCACTCCCGCTCCCAGCCAAATCGCTCCTTGTACCGCAAGGTCCATACAGTTCTCCTTTCATGGGCGGTTTCGTGTGCCTGTCCCGCCGGTGCTATCGCTGTGTGCGGCGCGTGCGGCGCCGTCGCAGGAACAGATACAGATACATGGCGCCCCCCGCCACTATCCAAATCACTCCCTGAAGTGCCGTTGCGTTCATGGCTGCATTCTCCTTTCTATTGGTTCTAACCTACGGTCTTCATCATCGGGAACAGGTACTTGAACACCTGTAAGATGCCCGGTCCTGCCGCCACAATCAGCATCGACGGCAAAATGAAAAAGAAGATCGGAAATACCAACTTCACGCCGACCTTCCCCGCCCGCTCTTCGGCTTCCTGCCTCCGGCGCGTGCGCAAGAAATCCGAATGGTTGCGCAGCGATTCACCCATGCTGGTTCCGAAACGGTCGTTCTGAATCAAGATGGCAACCAGTTTTTTCACTTCGGGCTCGCCGCAGCGCTCGGCAAAATTGCGCAGCGCGTCGCTGCGCCGCTTGCCGGCTCGCATTTCCAGAGTGACCAACGACATTTCTTCGCTCAACTGGGGATGACTCACCCGCAATTCATGAGCTACGTGCTGAATCGCCTGGTCCAGGCCCAAACCCGCTTCCACCGACACTACCAGAAGGTCCAATGCATCCGGCAGCGAAAGCCGCATCACTTCCATCCGCTTGTGGACCTTCTTTTCCAGGCAGAATTTCGGCAGAATCCAACCCGCCGCGCAGCCGAAAAACAACATGGCCACCTTCATCATCGGATTGGGCGGCATGTGCGAGTCCAGCATCAGGCTCACAATCAGCATCATCAGCGTGGAGATGATCCGGATGCCGTAAAACACCGGCGCGGCGTTTTCCGAGCGGAAACCGGCGCGGATCAATTCGGTACGCAGACTCGCCGATTCGGCCTCGGAAGCAGGCATATGCGCGCCGATCTGATGCAGCACCGTAACCAGCGTGCTGCCCTCCGGCTCCGAGCCGTCGTCCCTGAGCTGCTGTCTCCGGTCCGTGGTAATGACCGGGTTGCCAAGCTGCTTGAGAAACTTGCCGGGTTTGTAAAAGATGCGGTAGCCCACCCAGGTGAGCAGCACCATCAACATCAGAAACGCGCAAGTGCAAAGAATAAACGGATGTTCCATATCACACCTTGATGTTGATAATCTTCTTGATGAAGAAATTGCCCAGGATCTGCGCCACAATCGCGCCGCCGATCATATATTTGCCGTCGGAGTCTTCCGCCATACCCTGCAGGTATCCGGGAGCTACTACGAGAAGTCCGAGCATGGTGGCAACCGGCAGCAAGGTGAGAATGGTAGCCGTGAGGCGTCCGTGGGCGCTGGCGGCCTTCACTTGTCCCTTCAGCCGGAACCGTTCCCGGATGACATAGGCCAGGCGGGAGAGAATTTCGCTCAAGTTGCCGCCGGTCTGCTTCTGCAAGAGCACCGACGAAGTGAAGAACCGGACGTCCAGCAGCGGTACGCGGTCGGTGAAGTTGCGCAGCGCTACATCCAGCGGCGCGCCCAGGTTCTGTTCGTTGAAGAGCGCGCGGAACTCCTGACCCAACGGGTCGGGCAGCTCCTCACCCACCATTTCCAGGCTGATCGAGAATGCATGCCCGGCGCGCATGGATCGCGCCAGAAAGTCCAACGCCTCGGGGAACTGCTCTTCCAGCGTCTCCAGGCGCTTCTTGCGCTTGTGGCGCACATACAGATACGGCAAAGCGCCGAACGTGAATGCGCAGACCAAAGCGGTGGTCGGCCCGTTCATGAGGAAGGGCAACAAGGCTCCCAGGCCGAGACCGGGAATCATGGCCAGGCCCATCGCCGCCAGCAGGCGCGTGGAAGACCAGCTCATGCCGGCCTGCTGGATCTGCTCCTGCGCATGCCTGGTGAACTGGAACGTCTTGAGCAGCCCTTTGATGCCGCCGGGCTTCTCCAGCTCGATCTCTTTCAGCAGGTTCGTGACCGTAACCACAGTCTCGCCGGATGCCGTTTGCAGCATCCCGGTGACCTGTTTCTTCCGCCGGGCGTCAAAGAACTTCAACGCCACGCTCACAGCGAGCAGAACGAGCGCGAACAGAACGATGAAGGATACGATCAACGCGGCGGGCATTAACTGATCTCCACCACGGTCTGGAAGAGTTGCGGAGCAAGCGTGATACCGCACTGTTTCAGCCGGTCGTAGAACTTCGGACGAATTCCGGTGGCGCGGAAGCGGCCCAGCACTTTGCCGGATTCCGTGATGCCGGTCTTTTCAAACAGGAAAATATCCTGTAGCGTGATGATGTCCTGTTCCATGCCCACCACCTCGGTAATATGTGTGATGCGGCGGGTGCCATCGCTGAAGCGCGAAGTCTGAATGAACAGATCCACCGCCGAGGCGATCTGCGCGCGAATCGAGCGTATGCCCATGTTCGAATTGGCCATGCCCACCATTACTTCCAGGCGGCCCAGGCCGTCGCGGGGGGTGTTGGCGTGCAGGGTGGTAAGCGAGCCATCGTGACCCGTATTCATGGCCTGCAACATGTCCAGCGCCTCTTCCGAACGGACTTCACCGACGATGATTCGGTCGGGGCGCATACGGAGGGCATTGATGACCAGTTGGCGGATGTGAATTGCGCCGGTGCCTTCCACGTTCGGAGGACGCGTTTCCATGCGCGCCACGTGCGTTTGTTGGAGCCGCAATTCGGCTGCGTCTTCGATGGTTACGATGCGTTCGTCTTCCGGAATGTAGGATGAGACGGCATTCAGCAGCGTGGTCTTACCGGAACCGGTACCACCGCAGATGAGGATATTGAGACGCGCCTTTACGCATCCCTTCAGCAGTTCCAGCATACCTTCGGTCATGGCCAGTTTGGCAACCAGGTCTTCGCCCTTCAGCGCATGGCGGCCGAAACGCCGGATGGAAAGCAGCGGCCCGTCGACGGCAACGGGCGGAATGGCGGCATTAACGCGCGAGCCATCGGGCAGGCGGG
>OKRF01000270.1:13956-19413 GCA_900290315.1 Candidatus Sulfopaludibacter sp. SbA3
ATGGCGGCATTAACGCGCGAGCCATCGGGCAGGCGGGCGTCTACCAGCGGCGACGATTCATCGACGCGGCGGCCCACGCGCGATACCACCTTTTCAATGATGCGCAGCAGGTGGGCGTCGTCTTTGAACTCCACCGGCGTGCGATACAGTTTGCCGCCGCGTTCCACGTAGACCAGCTTGGGAGTGGTCACCAGAATGTCGCTGACCGTGGGATCCTGAAGCAGCGGCTCGAGCGGGCCCAGGCCGAAAACTTCATCCAGAATTTCTTCGATGACGCGGTCTTTTTCCACCAGGCTGAGAGGTGTCTTCTCTTCCTCCACCAGCTTGGCTACGGCCGCGCGAATTTCCGCCCGGACGCGTTCTCCCGCCATCGACGAGAGCGCTTCCAGGTTGATGCGGTCCAGTAGCTTGCGGTGGAGTGTGAACTTGAGTTCCTGGTACTCCGGAGTGTAGCCGTCCCGGTTAAAGAGGCGGTTTACCCACCCGGTTTCCCGGTTTTCGCCATGCCGCGATGTTGTTTCTAACACTGCACCCATATCGTTTTATCCTTTTACCCAATCACTAGAATCGTGGCCGCGCGTTAACCGTCTTATCGACCTTATCGGCGGAACAGCCGCCGCATGCGCGAAATCATTTCCCCATGAACGAGAAGCGTTTCTTGGCGCTGTTGGAGTTCGTCTCCTCCAGGTTGGCCAGCTTCAAAGCCAGCTTGGCGATCTGCTTGCCCAGTTCGCAATTGCGATTCAACATGCGTCCCTCGGCATACGTTTCGTATAATTCCGGATAATCGTTGGGGATCATGCAGAAGATGGGGATGCCCAGCATCTTTTCCAGTTCGCCGGGAGTAATGTCGAGCCGCTTGGGCGCGCGGTTCAGAATAAGACGGATCCGGTTCTTGCCATAGCCGCTGTCCAGCAGCGTCTGAATGATCTGCTTCGACTGGTGCAACGCTGGCACTTCCAAGGTAGTCACCAGGCAGGCTTCGTCGATTTCCTCCAGCGCCGCCATGCCCATGCGGCTGAGGCTGCGGCCCAGGTCCACCAGGGTGACGTCGTAATGCGGGCGCGCGAAGGCCAGAACGTGACGCACCTGCTCATCCTTGGGCTGCTGCTTGGAAGCCAGTGCCAAAGGCGATGCTACAATCTCCACGCCGGGGATGCCGTTAGAGACCAGCGCCTTCCAATAATGGATGTCCAGCCGGTGCAGGTTGTTGACTGCATCCAGAATGGAGTAGACGGCTTTGGTCTTAGTGATGAAGCCCACCATGCCGGCATCCAGGTCCAGGTCCGTGAGCAGCACCTTCTGATTCTGGCGCCCGAGCTCGGCGGCCACGTGAGTGATCAGCGTGGTTGCGCCGCACCCTCCTTTGGCCGACATGAAGGCATAAGCCTTGCCACCTGCCTTGGCGCCGCCATCGCGCCGGCGGCTGCGCTCGGCCGAACGCTTTTCCAGCGCCCGTTTGAGCGGCTCCTGCAGCGGCGGAAACAGATACTCGTTGATGCCCGCGCGCAGCGACGAAAGAATCGCATCCGAATCCGCCGAGGTATTCAGCGCCACGATCATGGGATCGCCGATCGCGTTGCGAATGGACGCCACGAGGCCTTCCAGCGGCTCTTTCCACCCGCTGATGTCCACCAGCACGACGTCCGGACGCATGCGCTCCAGCCGGTCCAGAAAATTGCTCACGTCACCGACATCCTGATGCTCGACGATGATGCGGAAAGGAAGATCCGCCAGGCAAGCCTGGGCCTGCTCCCAGAGGTCGCGATTTTCAATTGCCAGCCCGATGGTCAGTGGATACATGATGCGTTTCCCCGAAGGCAGATCACTTTATGACTCCGGTGGGAGCTCCATTTGCACCCGCTATCGGAGGTTGCGGCAGCGGCTGATTCTGCTGCTGATTCGCGTCCGGGGCCTGCTGGCCTTTCTTCCGGTCCTGAATCAACTGCTCTATGGGCATCGTATCGCTGGGCGGGTGGAAGGGCACTGGGCCGGTCTTGTCCATCCCCGGCTGCTGCAGCGGCACACCACTGCTCTTCAGGAAGGGCGTGGTCCGTGTGATCTCGGGCAGTGGTTGCCCTTGCGGAATCGGCCGAACCAGTTCGGGCGTCACAATCACCATCAATTCCGTGTTCTTTTTGGTGATCGCGCGGCTCTTGAAAAGGTTGCCGAGCACTGGAATACTTGACAGTCCGGGAATCTTGCTGAAGTTCTCCGTTGTGCTGTTATCAAGCAGGCCAGCCAGAATGAAACTTTGGCCCGCTTCCAGTTCTACTTCCGTTTCCACTCTGCGCGTGGATATTGCCGGAACCGTGAAGCCTGAAATCTGCACACCATTGGCGAAATCCAGCGAACTGACCTCCGGATTGACCTTGAGCCGGATGGTGCCGCGCGGCGTGATGACGGGAGTGAACGTGAGCCGGATGCCGTATTCCTTGAACATGATGGTCACCGTGCCCAGGTTGGCGTTGCCCTGAACGGTGGGCACCGGAAACTGGCCGCCGGAAAGAAAGCTGGCCTGTTGGCCGTTGATGGCCAGCAGGTTCGGTTCGGAAAGCACCTGCAGGAGGTTCTTCGATTCCAGGGCCTGGATGGTGGCGCCCAGGTTCAGATCCTTGCGGAACAGTAGAATGTTGAGGGCTTGGGAAAGCGTGAAGGTGCCGGTATTATCGATTCCGGCAGGCCCGAATTGGCCGGTCGAAATGCCCGTGTCCTGGTTAAACGCGGCGGAGGCGCTGTTGATTCCCAGACTCTGGGAGGCGCTGCGGTCCACATCGGCGAATTTCACCTTCAGAAGAATCTGCGGTTCCGCCTCGGGCACTTTCACCCGCAGCAGGTTGATCGACTTGCCCAGCGTGGTGGCCATGGCCATGATACGATCGGAGGCGATTACGTCTTTCACCGTGCCGCGTACGAATACAAAATCGTTGTCGTAGGTGATGTTGATATCGTCATCGGGAAAATCGCGCGCCACCTGCATCCGGAGGGCTTCCAGCCTTACCGGGCTGGGACGCACGGTGAGCTCGTACATGAGCCGGCTGCCGCTCTGCTGCCAGACCATCAGGGTGGTGATGCCCACTCCCTTTCCCGTAATCAGGACTTCTTTGGGCGTGATGCCGACCGCTTCAGCCAGGTCCCCATTGGCTACATAAACACGCGAGATGTTGAGAGGGCTGTCAATGGTAATCGACATTCCTACAGTGACGATCAGCTTCCCGGTAAAGCCGCCGGCGGGCGGAGCGGGAGGCTGTTCGGCCGGTTTTTGCTGCGGGGCCACGTCAACCGTCTTCGCCGTGGCGTCAGCCGGTTTCGCCACCGCATCGGCCGGCCGGACTTCGTCGGCGGCACGGACCGGCAAACGGGTCAACAGGCTGCCGCAAACCGCCAGTCCCACAAAGATCGCAATATCTTTCAGCCGTGACACTTATTTGCCCCCTTGGTTGTTCTCGAAGTTGATGTGATCTTTTTTATTCCCGGAGATGATTTCCATCACGAAGGGCGTTTCCTTTTTGGGAACTGCTACGGGCTGGGAAACCGGGATGACCGCGGCCGTGACTGCGGGCCGAGGCCGCGGCGCCCGGCGGACGTCCGGCTTGGGATCCATATCGTCGCCGCTGCTGCTAGGCGACCGCATCGATTTCGGGTTGACCCCGCCGAACAGCTTGGCCAGCGCCGTGCCGCTGGTCTTGGTTACTTCATGATCCAGCGGGTTCCGCAAGTCCAGTTGGATGGTAGTCTGCTTGGATGCCAGGCTCAGTTGCTCCGCCTGGTCCGGGGTCACCAGGAGGTTGACGACGGGCACCGCCACCGGCTTGCCCTCGGCGTCTTTGCGGAATTCCTGTCCGGCCGACAGCACTTCCAGGTTCTGTAACATTGTCGTGGTTACCGGGCCGAGGGCTCCATCGCCGTTGGGCTTGGTGCCGGAGATCAACACGTCGACGCGCATGCCCGCGACCACAAACCCGGCCACTCCCACCACATCATTCACCGGAATCGCGACCGCGCGCATCCCGGGAGGAATCATTGAGGCCAGACCGCCGCCGGCGCCCTTCGGAGAAAGGCGCGATTCGATGATCGGTTCTTTGGCAAAAATCTTGGTATTGACGCCGCGCCCCACCAAGTCCTGGATCTTCAGAATCGCGCCAGGAGGCACGGTGCCGGACCAGTCTTCGAGCTTGACATCCTCTTCCTTTAATACGGCGCCCATTTCAATATCTTTGGTAGCCAGGACGACCTGCGTGGTCACCGGCGCGGCAGCTCGACTGCTTTGGGGCCGGTTGATCAGCAATCGGTAGAGCAGCAGGCTGGCGCCTGAAGCTACCAAAAACGCGAAGAGCAATACGCCCACAAATCGTTTATTCATCCTAGTTCCCTAATGGCCAAGAGGGCCTCTGTTGGCGCCATCAAACACAGCATTCGTCTTCGAATGCTGCAATCCATTCCGCTGGAAAAGTGCCGCAACGCGCCTCCGATATACTGCTTGTTTTTCACGTTGCGGCCCGGAATCGCTGGTTAGACTTTCCAGCCCCGTGCCGCTCATACCAGGCGGCTCGGATAGGGCATGCCTTACGTTGATGGCAGCGTAATGGCATGCCCTCACCCAAAAACGATTAGCTGGCCTGGCTGTTGGCCGAAGAGAGCTGGCTGTTGGTGACAGACCAGATGCCCTTGATGTTGCCGCCGGCGCCCAGGAAAAGAGCCGCCGAAGCCAGAGCCACAAACGCCATGAGCAGGGTGTACTCGATGAGGTCCTGGCCCTGTTCTTCATTCCAAAAGTTGCGCAAAAACGTCATTGTGTTTCGCTCCTAAGTCTTAGTTTTATTTTTGGTGATCCGTCGATCACTTGCCTCGGTTTTCGTGATCTCGCGATCACGGCATGATCCATCACCGGCAGTGATGGAATTGGTTGTGCCCGCAGTCTTCTTGCTGGGCCGAAACACCACCGCGACGCCATCGTCATAGACGACGCGCCAGCGGGCGGACTCTTTGAGAGTTCCGGCAAGAGGCGTGCTCGGGGGCATCAAAATCGTGTCGACGCCGAAACGGGCCAGGGTCTTTTCCCATCCGTAACTCACCGTAATCACGTCGAGGTACTTCTGGTTGAATTCGCTCCCGTAGTAGTCGCTTCGCCCGTCCATGAAGACTTTGGTCTTCGGATAGAGGCTATAAATAAGGTAGTCGCCCCATTGGTCGTAGGTGAAGATCCGCGCGGCGGGGTCCAGATGCATCCTCTGTACGGCGGCCACCGGAAAGCTCTTGGGATCGAATTCGGGACGAAACTTCTCCGGCGGATGAGGTGCGTACAACAGCGCGATCACCGCAGCGGCTCCCAGAATGCTCGCCGGATGCCAGCGCGAGATCTGGTCCGTCTCCGTCATGGCGGCGGCCACCTGGTTGAACTTGCGGCCCGCCTGGCGGAGCCATTCGGCCACCTGCAGCGTGGGCAGCCGGTCCAGC
>OKRF01000272.1:0-8123 GCA_900290315.1 Candidatus Sulfopaludibacter sp. SbA3
TACCGGGCAGGCGGTGCCAGACGTGCCGCAACCTGCCACCCCCCCGCCAATCAGCCGCAATGATGCGCCATCCACGATTCCCAACGACTCAGTGCGCACGGTGGTCTCAGAGGGGGTCATGAACGCTCCCCTGGAGTCTTCAATGGTAGCCGCACCTGCCGTCACGCCTTCCTCCCGCGCGACTCGGGCTGCCAGGCCGGCTTCATCCCGAAAGCCAGCACAAACGCAGACGCGTGGAGTGACATCCGAGGCCGCCGTGGCAAAGCAGTCCGCGGAGCCCTCCGCGCCTGCGCCGGCAGAGGCCGAACCTGCGGCCACGCCGGTTGACTCGACGCAAGAGAGGTCTGCTGCGATTGTCGTGCCGCTTTCGAGCGGCGACCGACTGGGCCGGCAACCCCAGGCTCCCTTTGCGCCTGCTTTGCCGGAGACGTCTGCGGACGAAGCCAAGCCCGTCGAACTGGCATTTACCGCGCGCCTGGTTCCCACCGCCGCTCCCGGCTCCACACCCGACGCAGCAGCACCGAAACCAGCCGATTCGCGCCCCCCCGAGCCTGTATTGCGAGCCAGCGATGCTGCGCTCACGGCGATGGCGGATCCTCCGCGGGTCACGGTACCACGCCAAGTCGAGCCCGTTCCCAGGCAACCGGACACAGTCGTCAAAACGGACGCGGAGCGGCCACACCGGCCTGAGAAGACCATGAGCACACCAGACGCACACACCGGGAAAGAGAGCCCGGACACCAGTGCAACCGCGGTGCGAGCAGCCGAGCCAGCGGGCCAGACGACGGCTCAGCCCACAGCAGTGCTGGAAGCAAGACCGTCGAATCGCACGCCGGAGAGCGCCAGTGTCGAGGTGCCTCCTGCGACAACGCGGCAGGATCCGACACCTGCTCGCGAGCCGGTTAACCCACCGGCCGCCGCGCGCGAAATCAAGCTCCAGTTCGGCGGTGGAGACAGCAGGGTCCAGGTTCAGGTAGCCGCAAGAGCCGGGGAGGTGAAGGTCGCAGTTCACACACCGGACGCGGATCTGGCCGGAGCGTTGCGCGAGGATCTGCCGAGCCTGGCAGCCAGGCTGGAGCAGGCCGGCTTCCATTCCGAGACCTGGCACGGTCCGGCAGCGCAGCCGGCCGAAGGCCCCCGCGCGGGCGAGCCCCTGGCCGGGTCGCCCCAACAGGATGCCTCGGGTTCAGAGAAGCGGAACTCGGGCGGACAGCAGAATGAGCAGCAGCAACGGCAAAAGGCGCCGGAAGAGCCGGCCGCAGGCAAACCCAGCCGGAGGGATTTTTCAAGTTTGTTCAGTTCGCTCCGGTAGACGAATAGAGAGGATCTTCCATGTCACCTACCATTACCCCAACCAGTGGCACTTCAGGCGCCGGACAGACGGCATCGTCAGGCACTTCGCTGAATACCACCGTAGACAAGAACATGTTTTTGCAACTGCTGGTCGCACAGCTCCAAAACCAGGACCCGCTAAATCCTACGGACAGCACCCAGTTCGTGCAACAACTGGCGACGTTCCAGCAACTTGAACAATCGGTCAACACGGGCCAGGATGTCTCGGCGATTCGCCAGGATGTGGACCAGTTTGTGGCAGGCACCCCCAGCAGCGGAACGGTTCCGCAATCTTAAGACGGAGAAAATCGTATGTTTACAACTTTTTCAAGTGCCCTCTCGGCATTAAACGCAGACTCCACTGCCATCGACGTGGTGGGGAACAATCTGGCCAACCTCAACACGCCTGGTTTCAAGACCAGCGCGGTCTGTTTTCGCGATCTGGTTACCGAATCGCTCGGCGCCGGCCTGGGCGAAACCCAGGTCGGATTCGGCACCGGGCAGCCTCTGACGGTCCGCGAATTTACCCAGGGCGCCATCCAAACCAGCAGCGGCTTGTTGGACGCGGCCGTGCAAGGCGACGGTTTCTTCGTTGTGAACGACAGTTCCGGCAACCAGCTCTACACCCGCGCCGGCAATTTCCAGACCGACAAGAGCGGTAACCTGCTCACCGATACCGGCTTCAAGGTGCAGGGCTGGACCACCGTCGATCCCACGACCGGCCAGGTCGATACCAACGGGCCGGTCGGCAACATCGTGGTGCCGGTGGGGTCGCTCAAGCCGCCCACGGCGACGGGGAACATCACCGCCGATCTCAATCTGAATTCCACCGCCGCCGCGGATTCCACATCCGACTTTACGGCTCCTCTGACTGTGTACGACAGCCTGGGAACCTCGCACGTGCTGACGCTCGACTTTGAAAAGACCGGAGCGAACACCTGGAGCTATCAGGTTCAAATCCCGGGAGCCGACATCACCGGGGGAACCGCCGGGACGCCATTCGATATTTCCGGCGCCAGCGGCACCTTGACGTTCGGCACCGATGGCACTCTCACCGACCCGCCGGCTGGCACTCCCATCGCGTTCACCGTTCCGGGATTGAGCGACGGTGCAACGGACATGAGCCTGTCCTGGAATCCCTACACCAGCACCGGAGTGGGAAGAATTACGCAATTCGGCCAACCCTCGGCATCCTCGGCGCAAACGCAGGACGGGTCGCCAGCGGCGCAGTTGGACCATGTCGGGCTGGCCACCGGTGGCACGATCGTGGCGGAATATACCGACGGCACGCAGGTGGTGGTGGGCCAGGTGGCGTTGGCCGAGATCCGCAATCCCGACAGCCTGATTGCGGCCGGTAACAACAACTTCCAACTCAGCGCGTTGACCGCCAATCCGTCGATCGGTACCCCCGGGACGGGAGGCCGCGGCAGCATACAAGGTGGGTCGGTAGAAGCCTCCACAGTAGACATCGCTACCGAATTCACCAGTCTCATCGTGTACCAGCGCGCTTACGAAGCCAACGCCCACGTGGTGACCACGGCCGATCAATTGAGCCAGGACACTATCAACTTAATCCACTAATCCGCCGATGAATCCTCAGGAAGAAATTGCGCCGCTGGGCGAGATCCCGGTCGACATCGAAATCGAACTCGACCGGCGCATCATGACTACCCGCGAGGTGCTGCGCCTCGAAGAAGGCAGCATCATTGGCACGTCGCGGTCGGCCGGCGAGAACATCGACATCTACATTGGGGGCGTGTTGAGCGCTTCCGGTGAAATTGTGCTGATCGAAAACTCACTCGGCGTGCGCATCACCGACTTCCGCGACGATTGAAGGGCGTTAAAGAATGGAAGTGCTACAGCAGATTGCGGCGGTGGCGGGGGTTCTGACCCTGCTGTGGGGAACCTTGTGGTGGCTGCGCCGGCGGGGATTCGCCGGTGTCCGTCCGGGAAAAAAGGCCGGGGGGCGCAGGCTGGAATGCATCGAGCGCCTGTCCTTGGGCCCGCACCAGACTTTGCATCTGGTGCGCGTCGGGGACACCGCCTTGCTGCTAGCCAGTTCTCCGGCTGGCTGCTCGCTGGTCACCAGCCTGCCATGTCGCGAGATCCCCGGCTCCGCGGTGGCGCCGCGATGAAAGTGCTGCGGATTCTGGGCGGGCTGGCACTGACGCTTCCGGCCTGGGCCTCCCCGGCCGAACCTCTCTCTCTATTCGGCATATCGGCCGGAAAGGGCGGATCTACACTCAGCGTCCCCATGCAGGTCATCATTCTGCTGACGCTGATGACTCTGCTCCCGGCCGCCATCATGTCCATCACTCCGTTCCTCCGCATCACCGTGGTTCTGCACTTTCTGAGGCAGGCCCTGGGCACGCAGACGGCGCCGTCCAACCAGGTGCTGCTGGGCCTGGCGCTGTTTCTCAGCATCGTGATCATGCAGCCAGTGGCGGCGGATATGTACCACCAGGGGTGGGAACCGATGGAGGCGGGCCGCCTGACGCCATCGCAGGCGTTGGACGAGGGTGTCAAGCCGCTTCACGCTTTCCTGGTCCGGTTCGCCCGGGAGAAGGACATCCGGCTATTTGTCGAATTGGCGCATGAGCCCGCACCGCACACTCCCGCCGACCTGAACCTGAAGATTCTGATCCCGGCATACATCCTCTCCGAGTTGAAGACCGGATTCCAAATCGGCGCGGTGTTGTTCCTTCCGTTTCTGGTAATCGATCTGGTGGTGGCTTCGGTCACTCTCTCGGTGGGCATGGTGCAGTTGCCTCCGATCATGATTTCAGCGCCGTTCAAAGTCCTGCTGTTCGTTCTGGTGGACGGCTGGAACCTGGTGGTGGGCTCCCTCATGAAGAGTTTCTATCAATGACGCCCGACACCGTCGTACAGCTCATGCGCGACACCCTGATGACGGCCTTCTGGCTGGCCGCACCGCTGCTGGCCATCGGGTTCATCGCAGGTATCGCGGTCAGCCTGGTGCAGATCGCCACCTCCATGCAGGACAACGCTTTCAGCACCATTCCACGACTGTTGGCATTTCTCGGTGGCCTGTTGCTGCTCATGCCCTGGATGCTGCAGAGAACCATGACATACGCCCACGCGCTTTTGGGGAATCTGGGACGCTATGCCCGCTAGCCTCACGCTCTCCATCGGGACGCTCTTCGCCTTCCTGCTGGTGCTCGCGCGCGTCGGCGGCGCAGTGGCGTTCGTGCCGATACCGGGAATCAACGCCGCGCCGGGCCCGGCGAAGATTGCCTTCGCCCTGGGGTTTACCCTGGCGCTGTTCGCGCAGTGGCCCCATGTGGCAGCCGCGGGGGTAACCGGCGCGACACTCGCCGGATGGGCCGCCAGCGAGGCGTCCATTGGCATCGCCATCGGGGTGTCGGTGGTGATCGTGCTGGAGGCTTGTACGTTTGCCGCGCAGGTATTGGGCCTGCAGGCTGGCTATGCCTTCGCTCAGACCATCGATCCGAATACGCAGGCGGATTCGGGCATTCTGCTGGTCCTGGCGCAACTGGTGGGCGGCCTGTTCTTCTTCGCCATCGGGCTCGACCGGCAGGTCCTGCGGCTCTTCGCCTTGAGCCTGGAGAAAGTTCCGGCCGGGACCTGGGTTTTCGGGCGATCTTCCGCTCTTCCGATCTAGAGACTTTGATTCGTCTGGCTGCCGATCTGTTTTCGGTGGGAGTTCGTCTGGCGTTGCCGGTGGTGGCCCTGCTGGTGATGGTGGATGTGGCGCTGGCCCTCCTGGGGCGCCTGAATTCCCAACTGCAATTGCTCTCTCTGGCATTTCCCGCCAAGATGCTGATCGCTCTGCTGGTGCTGAGCTGGATCGCGGCGCTGTTCCCGCGCATCATCGGGCAGTTGGCGGGGCACTGCTGGACCGGCGCACTGCGGACGCTGGGAATATGACCGCGCATGCCGGACCACTCGTCAAAAACCGAACAGGCCACACCCAAACGCCTGGAGAAGGCGCGCGAGGAGGGGCAGTTCCCGGCCGCCCGGGAAATGGTGTCGGCGCTCCAGTTCATGGTGTTCCTGGGGCTCTTGAGTGCGGGAGGCGCCAAGTGGTTCACCGGATTTCGTGCCGTCATGCGGGCCCTGCTGTCGCGCGCTTTCAGCGGGGAAGTCAGCGTCCAAGACCTGACGCACATTGCCTGGCAGTTGTTCGGACAGGCGTTCCTGCCCCTGGTTTTGGGCGGGCTCGCCATCGCCGCGGCCACCCTGCTGATCCGCTTGATCACTACGCGCTTCGGCCTGAGCCTCAAGAAACTGGCGCCCGATCCGGCGCGCTTGAATCCCCTCTCGAAGCTGCGCGAGTTGCCACGCCAGAACCTGCCTTCGCTGTTGCAGGCGCTGGTACTGCTCCCGGTTTTTCTTTGGGCCGTATACGTGATCGCGCGCGACAAGCTGGATGCCTTCCTTTCTCTTCCGCTGCAAAGCGTGGACAGCGGCTGCGGCCTGATCGCGGCGTCGCTGATGGAGCTCTTCTGGAAGGCCGCAGGCGTGTTCCTGGTCTTCGGCGCGGTAGATCTGTTCCGCCAGATGCGGCGGCACAAGCACGATCTCATGATGAGCAAGCAGGACATCCGGGAAGAGATCAAGGATGTGGAAGGCAATCCGCAGATGAAGCAACGGATTCGCCGCCTGCAGCGCGACCGCGCGCGGCGCAACATGATGAAGGAAATTCCCAAGGCGACCGCGGTAGTGGTCAATCCCACGCATTACGCCGTCGCCATCCGCTACCAACTGGACAGCATGGCGGCCCCCATGGTGGTAGCCAAGGGCAAGAACTATCTGGCCCTCCGCATCCGCCAAAGGGCCATCGAAAATCAGGTTCCCATCATCGAAAATCCGCCTTTGGCGCAGGCCCTTTACAAATCCGTGGACGTGGGGCAGGAGATTCCGGCGCACCTCTATCGCGCCGTCGCGGAGATTCTCGCGTATATTTTCAAACTCATGAACGGGAGGCTGCCGGGCTGAGATCATGACTCCCGCTAATGCACTCGCTCCCTCCGCGACTCCCCGCTGGATACAGAACCTGCCGCTCAAAATGCTGGGCGAGATGGCCGTCCCAGTGGCCGTCCTGGCCATCGTTATGGCCCTGATTACGCCGCTGCCGGGATTCATTCTGGACCTGCTGATCGTCACCGATATCCTGCTTTCGGTCACCGTCCTGATGGTCTCCCTGTACCTGATCAAGCCAGTCGAGTTCACCAGCTTCCCTACCACTCTGCTGTTCAAGCCAGTCGAGTTCACCAGCTTCCCTACCACTCTGCTGTTGTTGACGCTGTTCCGGCTGGCGTTGAACATCTCTTCCTCGCGCCTGATTCTGCTGAATGGAAACACCGGAACGACGGCCGCCGGCCAGGTGATCGGGGCATTCGGCAGCTTCGTGGTGGGCGGCAATTATGTGATTGGCGCAGTGATCTTCCTGGTCCTGATCGCCATTCAATATGTAGTGATCAACCATGGCGCCGTCCGCATTTCCGAAGTGACGGCGCGCTTCACTCTGGATGCCTTGCCAGGCAAGCAGATGGCCATCGATGCCGATCTGAATGCCGGACTGATCGACGAAACCGAAGCCAAGCGGCGCCGCAAGCAGCTTTCCACGGAAGCCGAATTCTACGGCGCGATGGACGGCGCCTCGCGATTCACCCAGCGCGACGCCGTAGCAAGTATCCTGATCACCGTAATCAACATCATCGCCGGTTTTCTGATTGGCGTACTGCAGCATGGCATGGACCTCCAGAAAGCCATCGAGACCTACACGGTCCTGACCATTGGCGATGGCCTGGTGACGGTGATTCCGGCGCTCATGATTTCCATCTCCGGCGGCCTGATTGTCACGCGCGCCAGTTCCGATTCGCGCCTGGGCGCCGAGTTCCAGCGTCAGATATTTGGTAATTCCCAGCCGCTCATGCTGGCCGGGGGCGTATTGATCGCGCTGGGCGCTCTTCCCGGAATGCCGCTGGCGCCATTCCTGCTGCTGGGTGGTGGAGCGGGAGCGGCTGGTTGGCGCATGCGCCGCAAAGAGCTGGCGCTTGCCGCCGCGATTCCGGCGGAAAACAAGCCCGCCGCGGCCAAGGACAACATGGAGACGCTGCTGCGCGTGGAGCCGCTGGCCATAGAAGTCGGGCTCGGCCTGGTTGGACTGGTCGAAGGCGGTCAGGATTCGCCACTCTTGCGGCGCATCTCCGCCATCCGGAAACAACTGGCCACCGATCTGGGCTATCTGCTCCCGCCGGTGCGTGTGACCGACAACCTCTCGCTCCGCGGCCGCGAGTACGTGATCCTGCTGAAGGGCGTAGAGGTCTCGCGCTTCGAGTTGCCGCAGGGCTGCGAGTTGGCCATTCCCACGGGACAGACCGATAACAAGCTGGAGGGGCAGCCCACACGCGAGCCCGCGTTCGGCATGAATGCCCTGTGGGTGACCAAAGAGAGAGCCGACCGGGCGCGCAACGCCGGATACACCGTGGTAGACAGCATCAGCGTGCTGGGTACGCACCTGTCCGAACTGATCCGCCGCCATGCGCACGAACTGTTTTCCCGCCAGGATGCCAAGCGTTTGCTGGACCGCGTCAGCGTGGAGCATCCCAAAGTAGTGGAAGATCTGGTGCCGAAGCTGCTGCCGCTCGCCTCCGTGCAGCGCGTGCTGCAGAATCTACTGCGCGAGCGCGTCTCCATCCGCGATGCAGTTTCCGTACTGGAGGCGCTGGGAGAGGCGGCTACGGCGACACACAATCCGGTATTGTTGACCGAATACGTGCGCCAGACCATCCGGCGCACGGTCT
>OKRF01000272.1:8133-22597 GCA_900290315.1 Candidatus Sulfopaludibacter sp. SbA3
CCGAGCACGGCGAACAGAACAGCCATGTGAACCTGCCCCCGCAAGCCTTGCGTGATATCCTGAACCGGATCGCCAGCCGCGTAGTCTCGCCGGAAGCTCCGGTGGCGGCGATTACCTCCACGGGCGCGCGCTATTTCCTCCGCCAGATCACGGAATCGTCCATCCCCAACCTGTTCTTTCTGGCGCACAACGAAGTGCCGCCGGGGCTGCGCATCCAGACGCTGGGGAATATCCAGTGAGGAAGGGCACCAGGCGGCCCTGTCCCGGCCTACAGAAATCCAGGCGACATGACGATAGATCCCTCGTGGCGCATGAAACCAGATCGCTTGTGAGAAGGGAGATGCCCCTTTGAGAATCAAATCCTATTACGCGCGCACCATCGAAGACGCGATGGCCCAAGCGAGCCAGGAACTGGGGCCGGAGGCCCTGCTGGTGAACAGCCGGAAGGCACCCCCGGAAGCCTTGCATCTGGGCGCCTACGAAGTCGTCTTCGCGATCGATGCGCCCCCGGCAGAACCTGGTGAATCGTCCCAGGGGGAGGCGTTGGCTGTATCTGGTTTCGGCGACCGCTTGTCGGCGGACGTAGCGGAGCTCAAGAGGGAATTGGAAGGGATGCGGCGAGTGCTCACGCGGACGGCATTCGGCCCGGCTCAATGGCCGGGTGCTCTGCCCACCTCCTCCGATGGTTATGCGGCACTCACCGCCGCCGAGGTCTCGCCAGAACTGGCGCGGGAGATTGTACAGGGCGCCGAATCGCGTATGCCCGCTGCGCGAACTCCCGCCGCGCGCACGCAACCCCGGCCGGACGGAACCGCTTTTCAGCACGCGCTGGTAGAGGAATTGGAATCCCGGTTCACGGCGCAGCCTGTGCTGGGCAGGGGCGAAGCCAAGCCCCGTATTGTTGCCCTGGTCGGCCCCCCGGGGTCGGGAAAGACTTCCACCCTGGTTAAGCTGGCGGTCAACTACGGCCTGGCCAGTCGGCGTCCCGTGCTGCTCCTTTCAGTGGACACCTATCGGGTGGCGGCGGCGGAGCAGCTGCGTTCCTATGCGGCGATTCTCGGAGTAGGCTTCCAGGTGCCGGAAACCGTGACAGCGCTGGCACAGGCCATTGAAGAGAACCGCGGCAAGGAGTTGATCTTCATCGACACGCCCGGGCTCAGCGCGGGCGAGTTGGACGATTCCAGCGGCTTGGCGCGCTTTCTTGCTACGCGGCCGGATATCGATACGCAACTGGTCCTATCGGCTTCCATGAAATCTGCCGATCTAACCCGTGTAGTGGATTCATTCCAGGTTTTCGGGCCGCAGCGCCTGGTGTTTACCAAGCTGGACGAGACCAGTTCCTTTGGTCCGATCTTCAACGAAGCGGCACGAACCGGCAAGCCGCTCTCCTTCTTTGCTAACGGGCAGCGGATCCCGGAAGATCTCGAAGCGGTCAGTGCCCGGCGGCTCACCGAGCTGATCCTGAATAACGCGCCCGGCCGGTCGCGGTCGGCGGCGTAAGGGCCCTTGGCAGGAGGGGGTACCCCGCACCTGCGCGGCTAAAAAGAGAGGCGACATGGCCAGACCGTGTTACCGGAAGCAACAGGCCTGTAATGGCGGAAGCGTATGTACTCCTATGTGGTGCCAGAAGTGATCGACGAAAGCGAGCGTGAACGACTGATCCTGGAGCATCTGCCCCAGGTGCGTCTGATCGCCAGGCGCATCCAGGAGCGGTTGCCGGAGAACATCAGCCTCGACGACCTGGTTTCCACCGGCGTCATCGGCCTGATTTCTGCCATCGACAATTTCGATCCCACCCATAACGTCAAGTTAAAGACGTATGCGGAGTACAAGATCCGCGGCGCCATCCTGGACAGCTTGCGCGGCTTGGATTGGGCGCCCCGGCAAAAGCGCCGCAAGGCCAAGCAAATCGAATCCGCCATCGCGGCAGCCGAGCAGATCCTGCAGCGATGCCCCACCGAAGACGAGATCGCCGCTCAATTGGAGATTTCCATTGAGGAGTATCACGAGTGGCTGGTAGAGATCCGCGGTCTCAACATCGCGAGCATTGAGTATGCGGGTAATGACCAGGGCAAGGACCTGCTACACTACATCGCCGAAGCAGGCGACAATCTCCCCTCCACCCTCTTGGAACGCTCCGAACTGGAGCGTCTGCTGGCGGAAGGGATCCGCGGGATTCCCAAGATCGAGCAGACTGTACTGAGCCTCTACTATCACGAAGAACTGACGCTGCGCGAAATCGCCGAAGTGGTGAATCTGCATGAGTCGCGTATCTCGCAACTGAAGTCGCAGGCGATCCTGCGTCTGCGCAATCATCTGAGCGCGCAATGGCCGGTAACCCGGGGAATGGCGTTGGCATGAGCACGGAAGACCGGAACAGTCACCCGCGTATGGGGTCGGTAGAGCATGCGCGGGCCCTACTGGACCAGTGGGCCGAGTCCCTCGCGCAGGTGCTCGAGTCCATGACTGACCAGAGGCCGGAAATACACTGGCAGTACACCAGCGGTCCGCTGTCCGAGATCGCTACCGATTCCGCCGATTTGTTATGGTGGAAGCAGCCTTTCCATCCTTCACCCGAAATGCTGGCGTGGGTGGCAGCACCCAAAGCAACTTGGGAATTCGCCGGAACTTTGACGCTGAAGGCGGCGGGCCTCGAAACCGTCGAGACCGGAGAGGCCAAGAACACATGGTTCGAGATCCTTGGCCAGTCGCTTTCCGTCATGGCTCGGACTATCGGCTCGATGCTCGGGCGGGAAGTCACGTGCGACTCGGGCGCCGAACAGGCTGCGGACGCGGCAGTGCAGGATTGGGCCTCAGTCAGCCTCACCTTCCCTGACGCCCCCCTTCCACCGCTGCTAGTGACGCTCGGCCCAAAGCTGCTGGAGATGATTGCCGAGCCTCCCGCTGCCCCTGAGGCGCCGAAGCAGGCCGCGCACGCAAGCGAGCCGGATACCGGCCACCAGCGCCTGCTTCCGGCTGAATCCCGCACGATGGAGTTGTTGCTGGATGTCGACCTCCCCATCAGCATTTCCTTTGGCAGGACCCAACTGCCCATGAAGGACGTTTCCTTTGGCAGGACCCAACTGCCCATGAAGGACGTTCTCAAGCTGACCACCGGTTCCATCGTGGAACTCAATCGCGGTGTCAACGAACAGGTCGAGGTGTTGGTCAACCACTGCCTGATCGCGCGCGGTGAAGTGGTGGTAGTCGAAGGGAACTACGGCGTGAGAATCCAGGAAATCGCCAGCCGCTATGAACGCATACGGAGCCTGAAATGATCTCGCTGTTCCTGGCTCTGGCCGCGCTCTCGCTGTTGATCCTGTTGGCACTGGTACTCGCGGTGGCCGCTCTCTGCCAGGGACGCGCATTGCAGCAGGCGGCCGGCACGCGGCTGGAAATGCCAGGCCCGGAGGTGTTTTCGGCGCTCCAGGGGTTGCGCTCCGATCTGGATGGCCTGGCGGCCCAGCTCCACGACATGCAGCAACTTCCTCCGCCCGCGTCGATCGCCGCTCCGGCGCGGGGGGGACTGAATCTCGCCAAGCGCTCCCACGCCCTGCGCCTCCACAAGCACGGAGACTCGGCCCCGAAAATCGCTGCCACGCTGGAGATTCCGGTGCAGGAAGTGGAACTCCTGCTGAAAGTCCATCGCATCGTTCTGAGCAATTTTTGAGCTGGGGATGAGCTTTCACACTATCCTTTCCATGTGTGTCCATAATGGAAGGTATGACCGTCGAGATCGAAGGCGTGATTTTGCATCTGGCCCACCCGGACGAACTCGCGGTCCAATGGGTCGGACAGGACGAACTGATGCGGCAGTTGCTGGCCGCCTGGATGGTGGTGAACGACCAGGATCTGCCCATGAATCCGCGCCTCCTCGGTAAGCCCGGCGTGGGCAAAACCACTCTGGCGTACGCCGCCGGCCGGCGCATGGGGCGGGACGTGTACATCGTGCAGGCCACCCTGGACACCCGTCCGGAAGACTTGCTGGTGACGCCGGTGATCGAGGGCGAGGGAAGCTTGCGTTACGTGGCCTCGCCGCTCGTTACGGCCATGATCCGCGGCGGCATTGCCATTCTCGACGAAGGCAATCGGATGAGCGAGAAAAGCTGGGCCAGCCTCGCGCCGCTGCTCGACAACCGGCGCTATGTCGAATCCATCGTGGCCGGCATCAAGATCAAGGCCCACCCCCAGTTCCGCATGGTCGCCACGATGAATGACGACGCGTCCACGTTCGAACTGCCGGAATACATTCATTCGCGCCTGCAGCCGCAGATCTTCATCGACTTTCCCGAGCGCGACGAAGAGTACCATATTCTGAAGGAGAATCTTCCGTTTGCCGAAGAGCGCATCCTGACCTACGTCACGGATTTCTTGCAGATGGCCCATGCCGCCGACGAACGCTATACGGTGCGCGACGGCATCAACGTTGCCCGTTACGCCATCAAATTGAAAAGCCTCGCCACGGAACGAACGCACGAAACCAAGGCGCTCGAAATCGCTCTGGTACAAGTGTTGGGAGAAGAATCGCTACGGTATGCCCGGGGAACTCGACCTTCCGATTCCTGATCCCGGAAGCTTGAAACGCGGACGTTTCAGCTACTTCCCGGTAGTGCCGAACCGGCTCGAATTCGCCATCGAGGTGCGGAAGGCGATTCTGCGCGAGCGGCCCGCGGTGATCGCCCTGGAGTTGCCTGTCACCCTGCAGGACGCCTGGTTGCGCGCCATTGCGCGGCTGCCGGAAATGTCCCTCATCTTTTATCCGGACGAGGCCACGGGCGAAGACCAGGCTATCTACGTCCCCATCGAACCGGCCGACCCGTTTACCGAGGCGATTCGCTCCGGCCTCGAAATTGGTGCAGAAATCGTTTTTGCGGATCCCGACGCCGGACAGCGCCCGCATCTGAAGGACGATTATCCGGATCCTTACGCCGTCCGGCACATTGGCGCGGTGCGGTACGTAGAGGCCTACCGCATTTATCCCCAGCCGCGATCCGAAGAACTCGCGCGCCATGCGGCCGGCATCGCCTGGAAACTGCAGGGTACCGACCCCGACGCAGCAGTCCTGGTGGTGCTTTCTCTGAACCTGCTCGACCCCGTGCTGGATGCCATGGAAGAGCCCCAGGCCCAGCCTTTGGCGCGTTCGCGGCGGGAGGGTGTCGAACTGCTCAATCCGCACCCCGAATCCCTGGCCGAGATCACCACCGAGTATCCCCAATTGCAATGGCGCTATGAAAACTTTCGCCGGTTCATGACCGACTGGAAGCTGATCGACCGGCGCCACGCGCAACTGGCCGTGCTTCGCGAGGCCGAGAGGGAGTATGAAGCCAGCACCGGCGAGCGCATCTCCCACTGGCAGCGGCGGCTGCTGGCCCGCTACACCCTGCTGGCCCGCTACACCCGTAACCTGGCACTCGCCGGAAACCAGCTCGCCGCCGGGCTTTTCGACCTTGCCGTGGCCGCGCGCGGGTTAGCCGACGACAACTATGCCTGGGACGTGTGGGAAGCTGCCGGCAAATACCCGCCCCAAAAGACCGAGTCGAATCTGTTGACGGTGCGGATTTCGGGGGAAGAAATGTGGCGCGACACGCGCCGCATCCGTCTGCGCCGCCGCCTGCCCAGCACCAAGCAGCGGCTCCGGCCGTACGGACTCAAACCGCGCAAGAAAGAGAAGTTTCCCGGCGAGTGGGCCAGCCAGGTGAATGGCGCAGGCATCTGCTCCTATCCGCCCGAAGATCTGGTGATCGAAGATTACGGCCGGTTTCTGAAAAAAAAGGGGAAGAGCATTCTCTCCGAGGAGCGCGTCCGCGTCGAACCCTTCACTACCTCCATCCTGGATGGCATCGATATGCGCGAAACCATCCGCAAGTGGTACGAGAAGCGGGTCTACGTGCGCCAGTTCCAGAAGATTCACGGTGAGGTGGGGAGCGTAGTGGTGATCTTCGACGAGGATCGCGACAATCGCTACTCCTATATGACCACCTGGTTGGGAGAGAACCAGAACGAATCGGACATGGCGTTTTATTCCACCTTCCCGTTCGACAATCGGGATCGGCCGCGCCGAGTATGGCGGATTTCTGATGACATTACCGCCGCGCCGCATGTATGACGTATGGCAGGATGCCGATTACGAATTCGCCGAATCGAAATCGGAGCGGCTGCTGCTGGCCTCATTGGATTACTCCATTCATCGCCACGTGGTGTATGTCGCCTCCCGGCCGCCCCGGTCCATTTTCAAGACCATCGCCTCGCGTCTGGGCCGCACCATCATTTATATCCCGATCGGCCAACTGTCCCCGGTCTCGCTCAAGAAGATTCGCGTGGTACACGTCCTGGACGGCTACGACAAGCGCCAGATCGCCAAAGACTACTTGTGGTGAGTCCTCAATTGCAGGCTGCCAGCGAGTCCAGACTGCGCACCTTCGCCGAAAGAGTAGTTCGTTTCAGACGCAGCATTTCGGCCGCGGCTTTCTTGTTGCCATGAGTTTTGCGCAAGGCCTGTTCCAGGATGCTCCGTTCGATCACCGCCAGCGTCTGCTCGTAATCCAAGCCATCGTCGGGAACCGATACTACCGGCGAATCCGGCAGCATCACCGAGCGGGAGCGTGCCGGCGCGGGCAGCGGAAAATCGGACGGCGTGAGGCTGCTGCGTTCTCCGCAGAGGGCAATCGCCATCTCCATGGCGTTTTCGAGCTGCCGGACATTCCCCGGCCAGGAATAGGCGCATAGACGCTCTATAGATTCGGGCGTAAGGAGCTTGCGAGCCATTTCCTCGAGCACGCAGATCTTCTCCACGAAGTGCCATGCCAGCAAGGGAATGTCTCCCGGACGCTGGCGCAGTGGAGGCATGTGTATGGGCACCACGTTCAGCCGGTAGTAGAGGTCTTCTCGAAAGGTGCCTTGCGCGATCTTTTGCATCAGGTCGCCATTGGTGGCGGCGATTACCCGGACGTCGGCACGCATGGTCTCCGAACTCCCCAGCCGCTGGTACTCCCGCTCCTGCAAAACGCGTAGCAACTTCACCTGAAGTTCCAACGGCAGTTCCCCGATTTCATCCAGGAATATAGTCCCACCCTGTGCCTGTTCGAATCGGCCGGTGCGATTCTGCACGGCTCCCGTGAATGCTCCTCGCACATGACCGAACAGTTCGGCTTCCAGCAGGTTCTCGGGCAGCGCGCTGCAGTTGACGGCCACCATTGGTCCGCGGCGGCGCACTCCGGCCATATGCACGGCGCGCGCGGCGATCTCTTTGCCGGTGCCGGTTTCGCCGGTGATGAGCACGGTGGCGCGGCGGTTCCCGACCATGCGGATGATGTGTTTGATCTGGCGCACCTCGCTGCTCTCTCCGAGCAGCAGCCGCTCCCAGTCTTCGCGATTCACNNCCTGTTCAATCAGTTGGTAAGGATCTTCCGCCTCGGTCAGGAATTGGTATACGCCTAAACGTGCCAGGCGCACGGCTTCATGCAAAGTGGCATGGGGATCGCGGATCAGCACCGGTACCCCGGGGGCCACCTGCTGCAGCGCATCCCATAGCTCGCGGGCAGTCCAACCCTGTAAGGGAAAATCCAGCACAATGGCGTCGAGGTCGCTGGCGCGGAGATTCTGCAACGCTGCTTCCGGCGTCCAGCGCCGTAAGGCCCAGCCGGTGGGCGGCGGAGGACCGCAGAAAGGAGCGTCGGCATTTTCGGCAATCCAAAGTACTCGGTTGTCATCCATGGCGTGTCCACAACAGCAATCGGCAGAAGCCACCGAAACTTTAGGAGGACGCAAACTAAAGTTTCAGAAGACGTAGTCCGATATGTTCAGCAGGCAAGGTGGTGTGTCGTTATGAAAGTCTACGATCAGAGTCTTACTGGCGCATCATCCGCCGGTTCGACCCGGACTCAGGAAACGCAGCGCGCCGGCCGCGGTGAAACCGGCCGCGCGGGCGCTGCGGGCATCGGCGGCGGGGACCGTGTCGAGTTGTCGGGCGCTCTAGGAACTCTCTCCCGAGCGATGTCGGCGTTTGATTCTGGCCGCTCCGGCAAAGTGCAGGCCTTGGCTGCGCAGTATCAAAGCGGGGCGTATCAACCGGATGCATCCGCCACCAGCCGCGGGATGGTTTCCGACGCGCTGGGCGCAGGTAAGAAATAGTCATGGCGGCAGATTTACTCGCGCGGATGGAGACAGCGCGGTTGGCGTTGGAGCAAGCCTGCGAGCTGTTAATAGATCCACGCCCACAAAGCCTTGAGGCATGTCTGGGGGCGATGGGAGTGTCAGCACGAATTCTGGTGAATTGCCACACGCAATTGGAGGGGCACACTGGAGACCGTGCGCTTCTGGCGGAAGCCGGCCGTTTGCGGGAAGCGGTACGCCGCACCTCCTTCCTGCTCCAAACCGCGACGGATTATCACATGACCTGGTTCCGGATTCTGCGCGCAAAAACAGGCGGCTACACCGCTCACGGCGACCCCGCCCTGGTCTCCTGCTCAGGGCGAGTCTGTCTGCAGGGATAAACACTATGTCCCTTCTCTCGTCACTGGCCACTTCGGCATCGGCTCTGGACGCCTTCCAACAGGTACTGAGCGTCACTCAGAACAACGTTGTCAACTCATCCACCCCAGGCTATGCGCGCCAGACGATGACTCTGGAGGCCGAGAAATTCGCCGAAATGAAAAGCTCACGCGACGACTTTGCCGAACAGGCCGTTCGCCAGCAGAACAGTTTGCTCGGGGAGTCCACGCAAAACGTAGATAGCCTCACCACTCTACAAAACAACTTCGATATCTCCGGCAACTCGGGCATTCCGGCCGCGCTCAATAATCTGCTACAGGCATTCTCCGCCTGGGGGCAGACGCCGACGGACACTAACACGCAACAGTCCGTGATCGACAATGCCACCGCCGTGGCGAATGCTTTTCAGGACGCCGCCACCGGCCTGTCTCAGTTCACGCAGGACACCAATACCCAACTGCAGCAGAGTGTGACCCAGGTTAACCAGTTTGTGGGACAACTCCAGCAGTACAACAGCCAGGTCATGGCAGGCGCTCACAACGATGCGGGGCTGGACGCCCAAATCCACAGTACGATGGAGCAACTTTCGCAATACGTCAGCTTTAGCGCCACCAAGCAGAGCGACGGGTCGTACACGCTATTGCTCAACGGGCAAGCGCCGCTGTTGATTGAAGACCGGCAATATAGCATCNNCCCGCCGATCCCACAGCTCCCAATGCCAACGGGCCGCCCACTGCCCATATTCGTGCAGCGGATGGCACCGATATCACCAATCAGGTCACCACCGGCCAACTCGGCGCGCTCCTCAACGTGCGCAACACCGTGTTGCCGTCGTACATCGGGGACGCGTATCAGGCGGGCGACCTGAACACCATGGCCAAGCAGTTTGCCGACCGGGTTAACCAGGTGTTAACCAACGGAACCTCCACGGACCCGACAGTGACTTCCGGAGGCTTGCCGCTTTTCACGTACGACACCACCAACGCCACCAATGTGGCGCAGACCCTGGAAGTCAATTCCAAAGCCACGACGGCCACGCTGGTGGCCACCGATCCGGCGACCCAGGTGGCTAACGGAATCCCGCTGGTGCTTTCTCAACTGGCAAATCCAACCGATAGTACGAACAAGATCAACGGCGAGAGTTATACGGAATTCTATGGGATTATGGCCGCGCGCGTCGGCACCGATCTGAATACCGCTACCAACCAGCAACAGGTGCAACAATCCGCCGTAGCGCAGGCACAGAACCTACGGCAGCAGTCATCGGGAGTCAACCTCGACGAGGAAGCCATGACCCTGGTGCAGTATCAAACCGCCTACGAAGCCAATTCGAAACTGATCACGGTGCTGGATCAGCTTACCCAAGACGTGGTGAACATTCTCACGACTACGTAAGGATCAATATGACCACGAATCTGAATCCTGCCAACGCACTGTTTCTGACCAATTTGAACCGTATCGAGCGGCAGCTTGCGGATGCCAACAGCCAGATTTCGTCCGGCAAGAAGGTCAGTGTCGCTTCGGACGCCCCGGATCAGGTAGGTCCCCTCTTACAATTGCGTGCGGACCTGCAACACACAGATCCAATCCAACCTGGTATTAGCGCAGACGGATGCACAGGCCGCCGATAACGCGCTGACCGGAGCGATTTCGTTGATGGACCGGGCCACCACCCTGGCGGCCGAAGGCGCCGACGCCACCCAGACAGCCTCCAGCCGGGCCAGTCTCGCACCGGAAGTGCAGTCTCTCCTGGAACAGATGGTGTCGTATAGCCAGACGCAGGTTCAGGGCCGCTATATCTTTAGCGGCGACCAGGATCTGAGCTCGTCCTACCAACTCGATCTCAATGCCACGGACGGTTCGGGTGTCGATCAGCTCACTACGGCCGCCTCCACGCGCATGATCGAAGATCCCGCAGGCGGGACCTTCGCGGCTTCGAAGACGGCGCAGGACGTTTTCGGACCCACCGTGCAAAGCGTCGACGCCAGCGGGAACCCCGTCACCGATGCCAACGGCAACCCCGTGTACGTACCGACACAGGACAACACGTTCGCGGCACTGAACGGCCTTCGTGTGGCGCTGCTGGCCAACGACACTGCGGGGATCAACGCGGCCATCGATGCCATCAAACAAGCTTCAGCACGTCTGAACAGCAAGCAGTCTTTTTATGGTTCGGTGGAGAACCGCATCCAGGACGCCACGAGTTTCGCAACTGCGTATAACACGCAACTGCAGACCGAAATCAGCGCCAAACAGGACGCCGATATCCCCACAGCCACGCTCGAGTTGACCCAGTCGAATACTCAACTCGAGGCTGCATTGACGATGCAAGGCAAGATGCCGACCTCTACACTCTTCAATTACCTGGCCTGACCGCCGGATCAGCCAAAGAGGTGGGGAACGAATTGGCTGGTGTTGGTGGTGATGGGGGTAGCGGACTCACGAATCCCCATTCCCGCGGCAACGTTGCCTTCCTCGTGTCCGATCAGCCAACTGCCAATCACCGGGAACTGCCCGTCGAACGGCTTGAGCGGAGCGAGTTCCTGATAGATGAAGCCTTCCCCTCCGTAACTGCCACCGGTTTGGATTTCGTGCCCGGGCTGATGCATGGTGACATTGGCGCCCTCGCGCCCGAGCAGCGGCTTCCGGACCCACGACATCATCAAGCCAGGGCCATCGAAGCTCGCCTCCAGCAGGTTGGGATGGCGCGGAAACAGCTTCCAGAGCACCGGTAGAATGCCCTTGTTAGAGAGCATCATCTTCCAGGGCGGCTCGATCCAAAGCGTGGACGCCGTGGCCAGATGCTTGCCGAACTGGTCACGCACCATCCACTCCCACGGATACAATTTGAATACCGCACCCAGCGCGCGATCGTCGGCGCCGACGAAGGTGCGCCCATCCCATCCCACCTCCGCGATGGGAAAACAGGACGCCGCCAAGCCGGCCTGTTGCGCGGTGTCCTGCA
Source organism: Candidatus Sulfopaludibacter sp. SbA3 (assembly GCA_900290315.1). Taxonomy (GTDB): domain Bacteria; phylum Acidobacteriota; class Terriglobia; order Bryobacterales; family Bryobacteraceae; genus Sulfopaludibacter. Next base: position 19,589 of record OKRF01000272.1, read on the forward strand.
GGTAAGCCACGGTGATGCCGTCCTCCACGTCGTCCAGGGAGCAGAAATCGATGCGGCCATCGGGCAGATGCGGCGTAAGTTCCTTCCACAATGCGATCAGCCGCTCGTGAATGGAGTTGAACTGGTCGCGCTGCGGAAACAGCTCCTGCAGCCAGTGCCACTGCACCACGGCAGCCTCCAGGAGCGAAGTGGGAGTGTCGGCGTTGTATTCCAGCAGTTTCGGCGAATGCGTACCGTCGTAGGCGAAGTCGAAGCGGCCGTACAAGGCGGGCGGATCGGTCTCCCAGGAACGCTCGATCAACGGAACGGCGCTTTCGGGAATTGCCATCTGGGCGTACAGCCGATGATCGATGATGTGCTGTACGGCCTCGAGGGTCATGGCTTCCAGTTCGTTGGTGGCGGCTTGCAGCACCTCCACCTCTTTGGCAGTGAATTCGTAGAACGCCGCTTCATTCCAGTAGGGCTGCTGGCCGGAATGCCACGCCAGCCCCACCTTTTCCACCTTTTCCTGCCAGTTTTCGCGTGGTGCCGATGCAATTCGTCGCATGATTCCCCCACTCCACGATCATACGAGCGCGGGGCCGGTGTTGTTCGCACGGAGTCGGAACCAAAACAGACCACAACCTGCGATGACCTGTCCTACTTCGGGGTGAAGGTGGAGTCCACGCCGAAGCGCTTGTAGTCGCTATAGGCGATGCGCAAGCGCTCTCTTTGGGGACCGGTGCGAAACTGCAGGGTGTCATCCGCATAGGTGTAAATGGGAAACCAGTGCTTGCCGTCGATGGCTTTGCGGATGGTGGTGAACCTGGGGAAGAGATTCTCGCTCTTCATCGAACGGATCTGCGGAACGGCCTGTCCCTGCATGCGGACGATATTGTACTCCTTCTGGTCCACCCAGAGCGTGCCATCGAAGAAGCGCTGGCCTTCCAGAATCTGCCGCGGCCGCACCTGCAGCACCCAGCAATCCACGCCATCCACATTTTCTTCGCCGCGGATCTTGGTTTCGTAGTTCCAGAGGCGATCTTCGGTGAGCACCAGGGGTTGGATTTCGCGGACGTCGTGGAAGTCCTCTTCTGTCATGATCAGGTTCTTCAGCCCGTTTTGCGGCTTGCCGATGAGCTGCTCGGTGCGTTCGTGCTGGGGGGAGAAGATGATATCGCGCACTTCGCGATACTGGCCGCGCATGCCTCCGTTGTTGTCCAGTTCTTCGATGGTCACCGTCTGCCGGTAAGTGTATTCGTTGCGCTCCGTCTCGGTCTCGGTTTCGCGATGCGCCACCAGTTTGGCCAGGTTGGCGGGTGGATCGTCCCCGCGCAGAACGGGTGCGGCCACCATGGATGTTAGAATGAGCGCGATGGCCAAAACGCTCGGCGGCTTCCGGGCGGCTGCACTGATCGGGTGGATCGCGCTGAGCGGAGTAGGCATAGTTTATGCGCGCGCCAAAGGCATTCCTCTCCAGACGGCTTTACCGGTCATAGCCGCCTTTCTTGCCGAATATCCATTCTATCTGGTTGCGGGATTCCCCAACATGCGGGAGCGCCTGGCCGGACCGCGCCTGCCGTGGTGGCTGATGGCCTCGGCGGTTCTACCTTACCTGATCTGCTGCTGCGGCGGAATCCCGTTTCAGTGGCTGGCGCTCGTGCGCCTGGCCGCTCTGGCCGGCGCGATCAGTCTGTGGTACCTCATCCTGCCGGCGGCGCCGATCTTCGACGCGGCATTTCTGGTCCTTATCGCGGCGGTGATGGTGGGGAGGTATTTCGATTCCATCTACCCGGACATCTACCGGCAGCACATCGACATTCTGGGACATTTGGCATTGTTCCACATGGCGGTGCTGGTGCTGATTCTGGAGCGGCGTGTTCCCGAAACCGGATTCGGCTTCCTGCCGAACTGGAAAGAGTGGCGCATCGGCATCCTGAATTTTTTCTACTTCGTGCCGTGCGGGGGAGTGCTGGCGCTGGCGCTGCATGCCACGCACTTCGTACCGCCCCGGCTGCCATGGGGCGCGGCCAGTTTTCTGGGGTTTTTGTGGGTGCTCGGTCTGACCGAGGAGTTTTTTTTCCGCGGCGTACTGCAACGCTGGATCGAAGACTGGACCTGGAACGCCACAGCGTCCCTGGTGATCACCGCGATCCTGTTCGGGCTGGTTCATTTCTGGTTTCGGGGCTGGCGCTGGGTGCCCATCGCCGCGGTGATGGGTTTGTTCTGCGGCCGCGCCCGCAACCAGGCCGACAGCATACGCGCCGGGGTGGTGACGCACGCGCTGGTCGTGGCCACCTGGCGGGCCTTCCTCTGGTAGCGGTACAATCCAGATTCTATGGCAAAACTTGGTTTTCTGGGTCTGGGGCTCATGGGGTATCCCATGGCTCGCAATCTGCTCCGCGCCGGGCACGAAGTGGCGCTTTGGTCCAATACCGCCGATAAAGCGCGCCAACTGGCAGCCGAAGCGGGAGGGCTGGCGCGCGATACACCTCGACAGGTGGCAGAGCACGCCGACTTCATCTTCCTGTGCGTCGGCGACACCAACATGGTCCGAGAGGTGATCCTCGGCGCTGACGGCATCATTCAGGGAGTCCGTCCGGGGACTACCGTAGCCGACGCCAGCACCATCAGCCCGAGCGCCAGCCGCATGATCGGCCAGGCCCTCCAGGGCAAGGGTGTAGATTTTCTCGACGCTCCCTGCACGGGATCGACGCCCGGTGCGGAGGGCGGCACTTTGACCTTTATGGTGGGTGGCGACCAGGCCGTATTTGAAAAAACAAAGCCATTTCTGGAAGTCATGGGCAAACGCCTATACTATTGCGGACCGGCGGGCATGGGGCTGCAAGCCAAACTGACGCAGAACCTCATTCTTTGCAACATCGCCATGGCGTTCAACGAAGGCATGGTGCTGGCGACCAAAGGCGGGATCGAACCCAAACTGATGCTCGACATCCTGGATAATAGTGCCGCCAAGAGCGGATTGATCTCATATAAGGCTCCCTTCGTCCTTCGTCGCGACTTTCAGGC
>OKRF01000273.1:0-3533 GCA_900290315.1 Candidatus Sulfopaludibacter sp. SbA3
GCCGGTAATGACGCCAGAGGATAAGGGATCCTTCGACTGCGGTTGTGCTTCGCGTTCGCGAAGCACAACCTTCGCTCAGGATGACAGGATGTTTTAGAGTATCGCTAAAGATCGTCTGAGAGACGCTGCATTAGAATGTAAGGTTCCGAATGTTCTGAGACTTTCCGGAGAGATGCAGTGACGCAACTGATGGCGCCATGGTCGAGAGTGTCGTTTACGGTGCTCGACATTCTGCTGGTGGCGTNNATTTTACCTGGCCCGGATTGGCGAGTTGGTCACGTTAAATTGGCTCGTCAGCAATCTGCTGCCCTACGTGGTGTTTGCGCTGATTGTGGTTTTCCAGTCAGAGATTCGGCATGTGTTGTCGGATGTAGGACGGCGGGTGAGTTTTCTGCGCGGCTCGGCGGTAGAAGGAGATTCCTACGACGATATTGTGCTGGCAGCGAATCTATTTTCGCAACATCAGACGGGCGCGTTGATGGTGATTGAGCGCGAGATTGGATTGCGGACGTATATAGAGAGCGGCGTTGCCATGGACGCGCGGCTCTCCTACGATCTGCTGGCCACAATCTTCCGGCCGAGCGCGCCGCTACACGATGGCGCGGTGATCATCCAGAAAGATCGGCTGGCGGCGGCGGCTTGCTTTCTGCCGCTGTCGATGAATCCGGTGCTTTCGACGCAAATGGGGACGCGTCACCGGGCGGGCATCGGGATCACCGAGGAGACGGACGCGATCGCGGTGATCGTGTCGGAAGAATCGGGCGCGATCAGCATGGCTGTGGGGGGGAAGATCGAACGGGATCTGACGGCGGAACAATTGCGTGAAGCGCTGAGCAACGAATTGCGCCGGTATATGGCGCCGGTAGCGTTGCCGACCGTGGTGGTGCAGAATGATGAATCGGATGGAGAAACGGAATCGCCGTTGCGCGCGGGCTCGCAGATAAGCGCCGATGGGGAATCTGATTCGGAAACGGAGCGGCCCCTGTGATGGACTTCTTGCGCCGCTGGGTGCTGCACAACTTCTGGTTGAAGGTTTTGTCGCTGCTGATCGCAACCGGCTTATGGCTGGCGATTTCACCGGATCAGGAGCCAGCGGAAGTCGCCATTCGGGTGCCGATCGAATTTCAGCACGTTCCACCGGGACTCGAGATCAGCTCCACCACCATCCCGGAGGCGCAGATCCGGGTGCGCGGGCCGGAGCGCTTGATCCGGGAACTGCGCTCCACCGATATCCACGCAGAACTTGAATTGGCTGACGCTCGTGCAGGCGAACGCACGTTTGATCTGACCGCGCAGCAGGTTCGGCACCAGCGGGATTTGCACGTTGTGCAGGTCGTGCCGGGGCAAGTGCATCTTAGCTTTGATGTGCGGCTGACGCGCGATGTGGAGATTCGTCCGCGGGTGACCGGGAATTTCTTAGCCGGGGAACAAATCGCCAAGGTGCTGGTGGATCCCGAGAGAATCACCATCACGGGTCCAAAGCATCACGTGGAGATGATGGATGCGGCGACCACCGACCCGGTGGATGCATCGGGAACCAGAACGCAGGCTACGTTTGTCACGAACGTGTACGTTTCGGATCCACTGGTGCAGGTGGTGCAGCCCACGCCCGTAAGGGTGACGGTGATCATGGAAAAGAGTACGCCTCCAGGGAACGGGCACTGATCTTCTGCTTTAGTCATCTGCTAGTTTCGCGGTTGTCAGGTATTATCTTCGGTTGGCATTTCACGTTGGACATCCGGCTCCTCCTATGAATCCGCACAGTCATCCGGCTCCTCCTATGAATCCGCACAGTCTATGAGCGTTCCAAGCAGACAATTATTTGGTACCGACGGGATACGCGGCGTGGCGGGCGAATTTCCGCTGACCGCGGAAAGCACGTATTTGATTGGGCGCGCGCTGGGACACGATCTGGTCCACAACACGCGAGCGGCGGAAGCGGTGATGGGCCAGGACACCCGCGAATCGAGCGCCTGGATCGCAGATCGCGTGGCGGCAGGCATGGCGGCGGTGGGCGTGAAGGTGCACAGCGCGGGCGTGATCACCACTCCTGGAGTGGCGTATTTGGCGCGGTCGCGCGGCTTTTCCGCGGGAGTGGTGATTTCTGCTTCGCACAATCCGTGGACGGATAACGGCATCAAAGTTTTTTCCGGAGACGGATTCAAGCTGACGGATGCGCGGGAGTTGGCGATTGAAAAAGAGATTTTTGCGCTGCTGGGAAAACCAGGGGCTGCGGACGACACGGCGCTGAGAATCGCCGGGCCATCTCTGCCGGGAGAGGTGGGGCTGCGGAAGGCGTACATCCAGTCGCTGGCGAGCAGTGTGTCCTCTGATTTGAGCCGGTTGCGTGTGCTGGTGGACTGCGCCCATGGAGCGGCGACAGCGGAGGCACCGGAACTGTTTCACAGCCTGCGAATTCAGGCCACGTTCATGCATGTGACGCCGGATGGCAGAAATATCAATGCAGGCTGCGGAGCGCTGCATCCGGAGACGTTGGGCAAGGCGGTGGCAGAGTCAGGCGGGAAGTTTGATTTGGGAGTGACGTTCGACGGCGATGCCGACCGCGCTCTGTTTTGCGATGCCGGCGGGCGCGTGGTGAACGGCGATGGCGTGCTGCTGCTGACCGCGCGCGATCTGCAGGCGCAAGGAAAATTGGCCGGATCGACTGTGGTAGCCACGACTATGTCGAATATGGGAGTTGAGATCGCGCTGAAGCGGTCGGGAATCGGCATGCTGCGGGCGAACGTGGGCGACAAATATGTTCTGGAAGAAATGCTCAGGACGGGCGCGACTCTGGGCGGGGAGCAGTCGGGGCACATTATTTTCCGCGATGGCGACGCCACGACTGGGGATGGCATGCTGACCGCGTTGCGGGTGATGGATGTGATGGTGCGGAGTGGGCGGTCCCTGGCGGAGTTGGTAAGCGATCTGAAAGTGTTTCCCCAGAAGATTCAGAACGTGCGCGTGCGGGAAAAGATTCCGTTTGCGCAGGTGCTGGAAGTACAGCGCGCGATTGCAGCCGCTGAGCGCGAGCTTGAAGGAAATGGGCGCGTCGTGGTGCGCTATTCAGGAACAGAGGCGCTCGCGCGAGTGATGGTGGAGGCGGAATCGGAGGAGAAGATGCGGGCGCTGACGGCGGAGATTGCGGGCGAGATTCAGAAAGCGTTGGGGGTGTAGGCACTGCAGACAAGCCTCGCCGCGCTGGCTGGAAGCCGAGGCGGCTGTCCCCACATGGGCACTGGTACTTCCACAAATGGTGACAGGATCGCGAACGGCACCCACGCCTTCAAAACCTGTCCTCCGGTGTAAGCGTCCTGTTGACAACAGTTACGTCCGAGTAGCTCGTCATTCAACGAGGGATCAGGCCCTTGAAGACGTAGGCTTGGAGGAAGGCGATCAGCCCGATCACCCCCGCGCCCGCGACCGAATGCCACCACACTGTCCGGAAGATCGGCCCGAGGGCATGGGTCCGCTCGTAGGGATCGTCGTAGCAGGCGGCGCAGGCGACCATGATGGACTGGGGATCGATCATC
>OKRF01000273.1:3543-3783 GCA_900290315.1 Candidatus Sulfopaludibacter sp. SbA3
ATCGTCGTAGCAGGCGGCGCAGGCGACCATGATGGACTGGGGATCGATCATCTTGCCCATGACCCCACCCGTAGAGTTGGTGGCGACGATCAGCGTCTCGTTCAAGTGGAGTTGCTGGGCGGTGATCCGCTGGAGGCTGCCGAACAAGGCGTTGGAGGCAGTGTCGGAGCCGGTAAGGAATACCCCCAGCCAGCCCAGATAGGCTGCGAAAAAAGGATACAGGAAGCCTGCTCTGGTGAA
>OKRF01000180.1:0-1992 GCA_900290315.1 Candidatus Sulfopaludibacter sp. SbA3
GTGCGCAGGCGCAGGCTGTCACTGTGCAGGTCCGCGCGAAGGCCAGTCAGCAGATCCAGCTCACGTTACTGCCTTCGGTGAAGTGAGGGTTAATACGGTGACAGGCTCTCGAAAATCCTGAGTCGCGTGTCCGCCGCAAACCGTGCCGTGCCAGGCTCGAAATTCGCCGCCTTTTGGCGAATCTTCGTGCCTGGCTCGAGTTTGCCCCTGCGCGAAATCCCGACGCATTTCCACACCATTTTCATCCCACCGGGTGAGGCATCGCCTCATGCGCCGACGGTCACCCTATTAATTAACGCGGCGCGCGGGAAAGCAGATGGGCCTTCTGCGTGTAGCTCTTGCCCGCGGCGTTGAGGGTGAATGTGTAGTCTCCCGCTGACGCCGGTGTGCCGCCGCCACGGCCGCCGCGTCCGGCGACTGGGGCAGGCTGTCCGGTGTACATGTTGAGAGACCAGACCACCTGGTTGAGGCCGGCGCGGCTGGCGGGTATCAGCGTGCAGACCACCTTTCCAGACGAGTCCGCGATGGTGATGTAGGGACGCCGGCCATCGCCGCCATCGGCGACGCAGGGTGTGCCGCCGAATCCGCCCCGGCCGCCCTGCGGTGGCGCCGCGGCGGGCGCGGCGTCCCTCAGATAGTAAGCGATGGTCATGCCGTTCGGCTCATTGGGGGTTGTCGGGTAGCGATCGCCGAGCAGCCGGTAATTGCCGAACGCGCCCTCGTTGCGTTCGGCGAAGGAGCGAATGGGGAGGAGGGCAGCGTCGCTCGCCAGCACGGCGCTGTCGACGCCGCGTAGCGGGACGATATTGGTGACCCACACGCCGCGGCCATACGTGCCGGCCACCAGGTCGCCCTCGCGCGGGTGCACCAATAGATCGGTGACGGGCGCGGGTCCCATGTTCGACCGGAACGAGACCCAGTTAGCGCCGCGATCGAAGGACGCGAACACGCCGGCGCTGGTGCCCAGAAACAGCAGGTTCGGATTGACCGTGTCCTCCACAACCGACGTGGCCTCGGCCACATCCGGCAGGCCGCTCGTGATGCGCGTCCATGTGGCGCCGTAATCGTTGGTGCGAAACACGAACGGCCGGAAATCGTCCTGACGGCGCCGCGACTTGGTGACGTACCCGGTCCCCGCGGCGAAGCGCGAACCGAAGACCCGCGAGACCCAGGCATCCTCGGGACCGCCGGCCGCAGCCAGCTTGCCAGTCGTGTCGCTCCAGTGCGCCCCGGCATCGCGAGTCACCTGCACTTTGCCGTCATCGGTGCCGGCCCAGATGACGCCGGCCTGGGCGGGCGATTCGGCGATGGTGACGATAGTGCAGTGCTGGATGGAGGTGTTCTGCGTGTTGATCTTGTCCGCGTTGTTGGTGGTCAGGTCGGGACTGATCACTTCCCAGTGGTCGCCGCGGTCCTTGGAGCGCAGCAGAAACTGCGAGCCGTAGTAGATCGTATCGTGGTCCTGCGGGGAGATGCGCACGGGGGCGATCCAGTTGAAGCGGTACAGAATCGAATGGGGTGCAGCCGCCGCGCCGCGCCCGCCCAGCGGACGGACGTTCGTGAACGGGTGCGGCGAGTTGGGCTTGGTGGGATCGATGATGGTGCGGGTGCGCGTCTCCAAATCTACGCGGCCCAGCGTGCCGAATTCCTGCGTGTTGTACAGCCAGCGGCCGGTGGGGTCAGGCTCATTATACATGCCGTCTCCAATGCCCACACTCACCCAATCGTCGATGTTGACGCGGCCGCTCCAACCGTTCGACGGACCCTTCCAGCTCTCGTGATCCTGCAGGCCGCCATAGATGTGATAGGGCTGATCCATGTCGACTCCGATGGCGTAGAATTCCCCGAGCTTCAGATTGGCGAAATGGTCCGACGTCCGGCCTCCATCGTAAGAGACAGAGACGCCGCCGTCGCTGGTCGCCACCATGTGGTCGGAATCTTCCGTGTCGATCCAGAAGCTGCGGAAATCGCCGAAGGTGGTGATGAACGGAT
>OKRF01000180.1:2002-9280 GCA_900290315.1 Candidatus Sulfopaludibacter sp. SbA3
GCTGCGGAAATCGCCGAAGGTGGTGATGAACGGATACCCGCCGCGCCCGCCTCCACCACCGCCGGTCAGGCCGGCCCAGGTCTTGCCGCCGTCGTTGGACTGAATCATGTTGGACCCGGTGATGAAAACCCGTTCGGGATTGTTCGGGTCGACGCGCAGTTGGTTGAAGGAGTAGCCGGCCTTGCGGCTGACGTCTTCGCCCTCCGCGCTGACGCGGCGCCAGTGGCTGCCGGCGTCATCGGTGCGATAGACTTCGCCGCCGATAAAGGAAGCTGGCGCCGCAAACGAAGTGTCCCGCTGCTGTGCCGCGCCAGGCCGCAAATTGAAGTTATCGACTACCGCGTAGACGACGTCGGGATTCTTGCGGCAGATGTCCAGGCCGATGCGGCCGGTGCTTCCCGTGGGCAGGCCATTGGCCACTTTCTCCCAGTGCGCGCCGCCGTCTGTCGTCTTGAAAATGCCGCCGCCTGGACGCGCTTCCATGATTTTCCACGGGAGCCGGATGGCATCGTACATCGCGGCATAGAGCACGTTGGGATTGCGATAGTCGATCGCCAGGTCCACCGCGCCGCTGGTATCGTTGACGAACAACTGCTTCTGCCAGGAGTGCCCGCCGTCCATGGTTTTGAAGACGCCGCGCTCCTGGTTGGGCGTGCCCAGATGGCCCAGCGCCGCCACCCAGACGATCTCGGGATTGGTGGGATGCACCACGATGCGGGCGATATGCTGCGTATCGCGCAGCCCCATGTTGGTCCACGTCGTGCCTCCGTCCGTCGACTTATAGACGCCGTCGCCCCAGTAGGCGCTGCGCGTCAGGGAGTTGTCGCCGGTGCCCACCCAGACTACGTTGGCATCGGAAGGCGCCACGGCCACCGCGCCCACCGAGGCGATGCCGGCGGAATCGGTGACCGGCTCCCAGGTGGTGCCGTTATTGTTGGTGCGCCACACACCGCCGGTACGCGCCCCGGCATACATGGTGTGGCGATGGGCCTTGGCCGGCGTTTCGGGAACGGCCAGGGCGGAGACCCACGCCCCTGTGCGCCACGGCCCCAGATTGCGGTACTGGAAGGCGTTCAGGATATCGCTATAGGTCGGGTCCGCGGCGAACGCGCCGGCCGCCAGTGTCAGTATGAGGATGCAAAGTTCTTTCATTTAATTTCTCACGGCGTTACCAACAGCCGGTTTTTCATGAAGTTTCGCGGGCGGAACGCCCGTCCCAACAGACGACAAAAAACGCTTCGTCTGTCCCACGGTGCAGTGTCCACTCAGAACCTCACCTCCACATTACGCCCTTCGAACACTACCGATTTCGTTGCGCTGCCCATCTTCACGCGAATGTCCCGTTTGGCCGGCGGCAGCATTTTGGAACGTGGGGCCAGGCGCAAGGTGAGCGATTTGCGGGCATCGTTCCACGCCATTTGGATGCCCATCCATTCGCCCTTGCGGTAGTCGAAGGAGTTGCCGTCGTCTTCATAGAGCAGGAAGGCGCCATCCGCGCCGGGGTAGACGGAAATGTCGAGCGGGCCATCGATCTTCTCAGCGGTGTATTGCTTCAGCGGTCCCATCGGGATAATCGCGCCGGCACGTACGTAGAGCGGGATAGTCTCCAGATCGACAGTGCGCGTGACTTCCCGGCCGCCGTCCTGCTTCTCGTTGGTCCAGTAATCGTACCAGGCGCCCTGCGGCAGGTAGAGCTTGCGTTCGGCCGCGCCTTTTTCCACCACGGGCGCCACCAGCAGGTCGCGGCCCCACAGGTATTCATCGCCGCGCCCCACCGCCACAGGGTCGTTCGGATAGTGCAGCCACAACGCGCGCATCACCGGAATGCCGGACTGGGTGCATTCATGCACCGCGCTGTAGAGATACGGCATCATGCGATAGCGCAGCGCGAGGTACTTCTTGCAGATGGGTTCCACCGCGGCGTTGTGGTATTCGGATTCGGGGATGGTGAAGCGCGTTTCGCTCGCCACGTCGCCGGTGGGTGCGCCCTGGTTCCAGCCCCATGGCAAGCGCAGCGTCCACACGCGCCCGTGCGAACGGAACAGCGGACAGAACGCGCCCAACTGGAACCAGCGGACGTAGAGTTCGCCGGTGAATTCAGGGGTGGGAACAAAGCCGCCAATATCCGTGCCCCAATACGGAATGCCGCTGAGACCGCTGTTGATCCCGATGGGCACCTGGTTCTTCAGCGTCACCCACAGGGAGCTGACATCGCCGGTCCAGAGGAACGACGCGTAGCGAGCCATACCCGCCGCGCCGTTGCGATGCAGCGCGTAGGGGCGCTCATTGGGACGATCGAGCTGATACGCGTCCCAGTACATGCGATTGCGCACCAGGCGCGAGGGCAGATCGAGCGCATCGCCTTCATCGGGCCACCAGCCGTCCACGCCAGTGGCGAGTACCGGACGATGCATGCCCCAATAGCAGCTCGCCTGCAACTCCGCGCGCCTGGCGGAATCGCACGTGTCGCGGACCGTTCCTTTGAACTGGCGAATGCCTGTGGGATAGGCCACGTGCAGCACCACTTTAAAATGATCCTGATGAAGCTGCTCGAACATCGCCTGCGGGTCGGGCATCACTTTCTGATTGAAGGTGAACTCGCCGTTGTTGGTGTTCCAGCCTGCGGGGCAAAAGCCGGTGCCCAGATAGATCATGGCGTCGCAGGGCAGTTTCTTCTCGCGGAATGTTTTGGCCTCCTGCAGAATCGCCTCGCGGCTGGCCAGCGTGCGATGCGATTGCTGATAGCCAAAGGTCCACAGCGGCGGCAACTCCGGCTTGCCGGTGAGGCGCGCCCACTCCGCCATTATCACCGCGGGGTCTTTCGATGCCACCGCGAACAGGTCGATGGGCAGGGCGAACGTCGAGACATCGGCGGGCGGGGGAGGCGGTGGCGCGCCGCGTCCGCCACCGGGAACGAACGCCGGTGCGGGCTGGAACTTGCTCTCGTCGGCGGTGAAATCGAAGCGGCCGAAGGGCTGGTGGATGTAGAAGGCCCATCCCCCGGTGCCGATCAGCCACGGCATCGGGACGCGGCTGCCGAAGTTGCGCAGGTTGTAGCCACCCGATCCGCTCGCCATGCGTTCGGTATTGCCGCGGCGGTCGAACTGCGGGCCGCCTTCTCCGAGTGCCAGAATCGGAGCGCCGCCAGTAGTGAAGGAGACTACGGCGGACTGCGCGTCGATCTGGATGTGCTGCACCTTTTCGCCCTTCGCCGTCTCGATTTGGAAGGCCAGCGGATCGGGCGTGAAAGCCACGCGCAAATCGCCCAGCTTCACGTTCTGGGCGCGCGCCGCGCCGCGGAGTTTCGCTGCCGGGGCGCCGAAAGCAGTCTGGACCAGCGTCCCATCATCGGCGATCTCCACCAGTTTCCCGTCCTGAATGGGCTGCACAGTCAGGCGGAAGGTATGGGGGCTTACCGGGGTCAGTTGGATCTCGACGTCTTTGCCGGCAATCTGCAGATTCGCGTCGGCCGCGCGACTGGCGCCTGAAGTCAGCAACACGGCGCCCAGACCTTGCACCATCCGCCGCCGGGAGAAGGAGGAATCAGTTTGAGATTTCGCCATAGCTCAGGATGTCATTATGACAGCTCTGGCGGCCATTGTAAGCGATATCAGGAATATCGCCCGTGCCAGCCCATGGGCATTTGGGAGCTTGCCGGTTATTCATCCCGTTTTGCGGGTCCGCCCCTAATGGACACCCTCGAAAATCCCGAACCGTGTGTTCGCCGCAAATCCGTGCCTGGCTCGAAATTCGCCGCCTTTTGGCGAATCTTCGTGCCTGGCTCGAATTTGCCCCTTTACGAAATTCCGACGCCTTTTCCCCGCCCACACCGGGTCAGGCCTCGCCTCATGAGCCGGCCGGCACGAGTTTGCGGCATTTCCCTCGGGAAGCGAGTGTCATCAAACGCAAAAACCGCCCGTGGTAATTTGGTTTCGATGGCTAACGAGAATCCGTTTCAAGATCCGCTGCGGTTTGAACGGCAGGTGCCGGAGTGTGCCGTCGTCATCTTTGGCGCCAATGGCGACCTCACCAAGCGCAAGTTGCTGCCGGCGCTGTATCGCCTGGCCTACGACCGCCGCCTTTCGGCGGGGTTCGCCGTAGTGGGCATCTCGCGCACCGCCATGAGCGACGATCAGTTTCGCCAGAAGATGCAGGAGGCCGTCCAGCAGTTTTCCGAAGACACCAAATTCGATGCGGACGTGTGGAAGGCTTTCGCCGGAGGGCTCTTCTACGTCGCCGGCGATATCGCGGATGGCGGCCTGTACCAGCGCCTGGCCGGCAAGCTCCAGGAAATCGAGGACACGCGGCACACCGGCGGCAACGCGCNNGCCCAGCCAGTACGCCCCCATCGCCCAGGGACTCGGCGGCGCGGGCTTGGGCAAGGGCAGCGGGTGGCGCCGCCTGGTGGTGGAAAAGCCTTTCGGCCACGACCTCGCCAGCGCGCGTGAATTGAGCGGCCGCCTGCACGAAGTGTTCGATGAATCCGACGTCTACCGCATCGATCACTACCTGGGGAAAGAGACCGTACAGAACATTCTGGCCTTCCGTTTCGGCAACGGCATCTTCGAGCCGCTCTGGAACCGCCGCTACGTGAATCACGTCCAGATCACCGGCGCCGAATCGATCGGCGTGGAAGATCGCGCGGCTTACTATCAGGAAGCTGGCGCCCTGGACGACATGATCCAGAACCACCTGCTGCAAGTCATGGCCACCATCGCCATGGAGCCCAGCGCCAGCTTCCGCGCCAATTCCGTCCGCGACGAGCGCAGCAAGCTCTTGCGCAGCATTCGCGTGATGACGCCTCAGGAGATTCGCGGGAACACCGTGCCCGGGCAGTATGGGCCGGCGAGTATCGGTGGCAAGCAGATGCCCGGCTTTCGTCAGGAAAAGGGAGTCGATCCCGAGTCGCAGACCAATACCTATGCCGCTGTGACGTTCTTTGTGGAGAACTGGCGGTGGGCAGGCGTGCCGTTTTATGTCCGCACCGGCAAGCGTCTGCCCAAGCGCGTCACCGAGATTGCCATTCAATTCAACCCCGCGCCGCTGGCCATTTTCGACGAGGACGATGGCGACCGCTCGCCCAATCTGTTGATTGTGCGCATCCAGCCGGACGAAGGCATCTCGCTCAAATTCCTCTCCAAGCGGCCGGGGTCGGGAATGAACCTGCGGCCGGTGTCGATGGATTTCAATTACGGATCGAGCTTCGGGGAGCGCTCGCCCTCCGCCTACGAGACGCTCCTGCTGGACGCCATCATCGGCGATGCCACGCTGTATACGCGGCAGGACATGGTGGAGGCCAGTTGGAACGTCGTCGAGCCCATACAGAACGAATGGCGCAGCGCGAAATTCGACTTTCCCAACTATCCCGCAGGCGCCTGGGGGCCGGCCGCCGCCGATGAGATGCTGACCCGCCGGGGGCACACCTGGAGGAGGCCGTAATGGGAACGCTGGCCCCGGAAAGAATCCTGCGAGCGCTCGCCGCCCTGTGGGTCTCGCAAGGCCAGGAAGGGCAGACCGAAGGCGCCCACGGCGTGCTGCGCGCCTGCTCCATGACCCTGGTGGTGGTCAGCGAAGCCGGCGACGATGCCGCCGCTCTGGGCGAGATCATCGCCGCGCTCATGCCCGAGCACCCGGCTCGCACCATCCTCATCCGGCTGAGTGGCGCGGGCGGGGCGGCGCTGGAGGATCGCGTGTACGCACAGTGCTGGATGCCTTTCGGGCAGCGCCGGCAGATCTGCTGCGAGCAGGTGGAAATCACCGCGTCCGATGCCGCCCTGGTGGATGTGCCGCCCGTGGTGCTGCCCCTGGCCGTCGCCGATCTTCCCCTCATCCTGTGGTGCCGCAGCCCACGCGTCTTCGCCATGAAGGAGTTCGACGCGCTGGCGGAAATGGCGCACAAAGTGGTGCTGGATTCGGCAGACCTCCCGGATGCCGCGGCGGCGCTAGCTCGTCTCAATGAGGGCGCTGCTCGCGGTTGGATGCTGGGCGACCTGGCATGGACCCGCCTGACTCGCTGGCGCGAGATGCTCTCGCAACTGTTCGAGAATCGCGAGCTTCTGGCGGCGGTCGGCAACGTCAGGCAAGTCAAGGTGGAGTATCCGGGCAGTTCGCCCACCGTTTCCAGCGTGTACATGGGCGCCTGGGTGGTGGATTGCCTGCAGGCCGCGGGAGCCGCCGCACACCTGAAGCTGGCGCCGGGTGAGTGGACCGGCAGTGGAACCGCACCGCTGGTTCTGCGCGTCCTGCTGGAAGGCGAAGGAGTTTCGGCGGAGTTGGCGCGTTGGCAGGATCGCATGGTGACCACCGTCAACGGGCTGGCACAGTGCGCCAACCTGCCGCTGGTGACCGAATACTCCCTGGTGCGCGAGGAACTGGCAATCGTGCGGCGCGATCCGGTGTTTGACAAGACGCTAGCTTCCGCGGCCCGCGTTGCTTATGCTAACGAAAGATGAGTGTTCGTTGGCATACCTACCCCGATGCGGCCGCGGCCGCTGAAGCCTGCGCCCACCAGGTGATCGCTCTGCTCGAAGAAGCGATTGCCGGCCAGGAGTTCGCTACGCTGGCGGTGTCCGGCGGCTCCACGCCCAAGCTCTTGTTTCAGAGCCTCACCGCGTCCCGGTTCCGCTGGGACAAGGTACATCTGTTCTGGGTGGACGAGCGCTGTGTGCCGCCCACCGATGACGCCAGCAACTACAAACTGGCGCACGATTACCTGATTGCGCCGGCGCGCCTTCCGCAGCGCCAGGTGCACCGCGTCTTCGGCGAGTTGAAGCCCGAGGCCGCCGCGCGCCGTTATGCCGAGGAGATCCAGGAATTCTTCGGACTGGACGATGGCGAGATGCCGCATTTCGATGTGGTCCACCGCGGCATGGGTCCCGACGCGCACAGCGCCAGCCTTTTCCCCGGCGATCCGCTGATCGACGATCGCGAAGGCGTTGTCGGCTCGACCTACGTCGAGAAGTTCAAGCAGTGGCGCGTTACTCTCCTGCCCGGAGCGCTGCTGGCCGCCAAGCACACCGTGTTCCTGGTCGCGGGCGCGGATAAAGAGGAAGCGGTGCGTGCGGTCTTTGAAGAAGAGTACGACCCCAAGAAGTACCCCGCGCAAATCGCCTCCCACCACGGACGCGGAGTCACCTGGTTCCTGGATGAAGCAGCGGCGGGGCTGCTGGATTAGATCCGCAGTTGCCTCTCTCGAAGATCCCGAGCCGCGGCCTCGCCGCAAATCCGTGCCACCCCCCTCGAAAATCCCAAGCCGCGTGTCCGCCGCAAATCCGTGCC
>OKRF01000274.1 GCA_900290315.1 Candidatus Sulfopaludibacter sp. SbA3
CCGCTTCGGGTCGACGCAGTTCGTGGCCCATCTCGTGCAGGCGCTCCAACCGGAGGTAGCACTTGTCCTGCGCTTTCGCCGGTAATTTGTCGAACCATTCGACGAGCGGGCAAGATCCGTCTTCCTCCCGGTAGAGGGCGACTCTCGTCTTCGGCACTCGATCCCAGTCTATTCGCAATATTGCGAAAACGCAAGTTTGCTTACGGCACCGGCGGCTTGGCGATGAGACCCTGCGCATCGATCGGGAAGAACGCCACGTTAGCGCGGACGGCGGCGTTGATCACTTCCTGCAGGCCAGCATCGTTGGCGCCGGTGCGCTGCATCGATGCGGCGAAGTAGAGCAGCGCCTTTTTGCCCTCGACCCGCCCGAGCATATGGACTGCGTCGCGGAGCCCGGCCAGTTGCAGATCCGCATCGGCCGTGCCCGATGGGCCGCCGGAGAGTTGCTGAATGGCGCGCCGCAGGCGGTCGCGATCGTCAGTGAAATCCTGCACGACCACCGGCGCGGCGCCGCGGAAAACCATGATGGCCATTTTGTCGGTGGTCTCCATTTGCGCCCCGACGAACTTCTCAGCGGCCGATATCGCACGACCCTGGGCCGCGGTGTCCATCGCCATGTCGAAATAGAGGACAAGCATCCGCCATTTCTGGGCCTGCGGCGCGGGTGCCGGGGCTGGCTCGGGAGTGGGAGCGGGCGGTTCCGTTTGAGCCGGCTGAGCCACCGCGACCAACGGGAGGACTGCGGGCACGTGCGCCTTCTGGCGGCCCAGCGCGCCTGCCGCGAAGACGCCGGAGACAAGCAGACATACGGATGCCGCGCACAGCGTGCGCACGCGGGGCGTGGATGGCGCGGGATGCGCGGAAAGAATCTGCCGGATGCGCCGCGAGAGCGAACTGCCCGGCATCGCCATCCCCAAAACGTCAACGCGCCTGCCGCGGCGCTCCACGGTGCGGGCAATCTCCAGCAGGTAGCTGGAGTACTCAAAGGGGTCGTGGCCTTGAGCGAGTACGGCCGCGTCGCAGGCCTCTTCGGCCAGAGTGGAAAGGCGGCGCTCCAGCCACCAGGCCAGCGGATGGAACCAGAACGCGGCGCGATTCAGCAACGCCAGAAGGCGCACCAGGGGATCGCGGCGGCGGGCGTGTTCGTGTTCGTGGGCCAGCACCGCGGCGCGTTGCGCCTCCGTCCAGTTGTGAGCGTCCTCCGGCAGAATCACCTTGGGGTGCAGCCAGCCTACAGTCACGGGCGCAACGCACGAGGAACTGGTCCAGAGGCCCTGGCACCTGCGGGCGGTGCGAATCAGCGCGTGTGCGCGGATGGTGCCGATCGCGACGCGGGCCAGCAGCAGGCCGGCGCCGAGCAGCCACGCGGCTGGCAGGCAAGTCCACCAATTCCAGACGAAGTGCGGCGCCGGCGCTTCGGGAACCGGCAAATCGGGCGCCTGAGGCAGCGCCAGCGGGGAAACGGGCACGGCGCGAATGGCGGCTGGACTGGCGGGGGCAGCCAACAGCCGAACGGTCAGCTTGGGCAGCCACGACGTCCACGCCGGCAGTACGAGCATCCACACCACCACGCCCAGCCATGCGGCGTGGCGCGCGGCCGCGCTCCGGACGTGCAGTGCGGCCATCACGGCCGCGGTGGCGGCGGCTATCAGCGCCGCTCTCACGGCGCATTCCAGCAACAGACCTTGCATCACTTGCCTCCTTGCTTGCGGCTCCTCACGAAATCTTCCAGCCGGTCCAGCTCGCCCTTGCTCAGGACGCGCGCTTCCACCATGCCGCTGACCAGTTCCTCGACAGAGCCCTGGCAGAAGCGGTCGATGATCTGCCGCACGGCACGCGCGGCCAGGCTGCGGGCCGGTTCCACAGCCTGATACACGTAGGCGCGCTTGTCCTCTTCGTGCCGGAGGTATCCCTTCTGTTCCAGCCGCCGCAACAGAGTGCGAATGGTGGCCTCCTTGAGAGTGCGGTTCCGCGAGACGGTCAGATGAACGGCTTCCACGGTACTCGGGCCGGCGTCCCACACAGCGCGCATCACTTCGTTTTCCAGTTCGGTAAGAGGCGATCGCACCCGGCCACCAATGGCAGTACGTTTTGTCATGGTACACATTGTACCATAAAATGCAAAGACTGTCAAGCGTCGGGACAGACGATCGTTTTTGCTCCGTGTGTCATCTTCAGGATCAGTAGCGCCGTGTGTCATCTTCAGGATCAGTAGCGCGTGGGACGGCGCAACTCTGCAGGCGTGTAATGCAGGTCGCGGTCCAGAATCATCTCGAGCGTGGTGCCGCGGGGCAAAACCACGTCTGGACGCTTGGAGAGCAGCACCGTGGCGAGGCCGGTGCCCGCGCCCGCTACCGCGCCGATGCCCAGTCCACCCAGCGGATGGCCCGCGGCGGAACCGGCAACGCCACCCACGGAGGCGCCAACTCCCGTCCCCAGGGCGACGTCGCGGGTGTCGCCTCGCGAATCGCGTTCGCCGGTCACTTTACCTTCGGAGTCCACCTGCCCCTTGGCGTTAGCGTCCGCCGAACCCAGGCGCGAATGGAAATCACGCGTGACTCCGTTGGGCAGCATCAGGCTGTCGAAACGAATGAACAGCTCGCCCTTGCCTTTCACCTTGCCGGCGGGCTTGGCGAGCGTAAGAGTACCGTTCACGAAACTGCCCTGCGGAATCACAATCCGGTCATTGGCGGAGATGGGCACCTCGACCTGCAGATAGATATGATCGCCTTCGTGAGAATGTTTGGTATCCACGGCATTGCGCAGCGAGAGCGGAATGCGAGTGCCGGCTGCAATCACCAGTTCGGCCGGTTCCGGAGGCGGAGCCGGGCGCACCAGCCCGGATCGCAGCGCCGGTTCGGGGCGCACAGGTTCCGGCTGTGGCGCTTCTACAGCGGCGGGTGAAGTCTCAGTAGGAACAGGCGCGGGATCGGCGGCCTTGTGATACACCAGCGTGCCCTCCACGTGTCCATTGCGCCGCACAATCTGCCGCACGATGGTGAGCGTGACATGATCGCGCGAAAGACGCCAGCGGTCCATCACGGTACAATCCTGCGGTCCGGAGACGATCGTATTGATCAATAACGCAGCGCCCTCCCACTTAGCCATGCTGTTGCGCGATTCCGCGCCGATTTTGTAGCGGGCCTCCGCGCCGGTGAGGGAGTAGAACCACTCCACCGGCTTGGCGCCGCCGGACGGCATGGAGACGAGAATCACAGCGTCCTGTTGCGCGACATTGAGCTGCTGCTCCGGCGCTAAGCCCAGATCGCGGGTGTTGCTGGCGCGCGGGTCCAACACCCAATGACCAGTGAAATCGCGATCCGCATCGATCGCTAAGACAGGGCCTGCGAATGCGAGCACCAGAAAGGCCACAGTCACAATACCAGTAAGTCCCGGCATCATAGCCATCATAGCGGGAATAACTGGCGAGCGCTGGCCGGCGACAAGATCGCCGGCGTTACCGAACCACCCACATCACCACTCCGTGTCCAGGAACCATTGCCGACAGATCGGAGCCCTGGAAGATGACGTCCTTGTGCGCCCAAACATCGCGGCCGCTGGTGGGCTTCGACATCTTCACATCGGACCAGTGTGCGGACACCTTGGCTTCGCCTTCGCCGCGATTGAAGAGGGCCACGGCCTTTCCACCGCCAGTGAGTTCCCGCACCCAGATTTCCTGATCGCCGGAATTCCACAAGCGCCGGCCCTGTTTGCCGTCCTTGTCCTGATTCACCGCGATCACTTCCTCATTCGTTAGAATCGCCTTGATCGAAGGCGGCATGTCGCGCAGGTCGTTGCCCGCCCGCAGCGGCGCCGCGAGGACGGACCACAGACCCATATGCGCCTGGTATTCGATTTCGCTCATGCCACCGTTGCCGATTTCAAGCATGTCGGGATCGTTCCAGTGTCCGGGCCTGGCATAGTCCGCCAGTTCGACCTGCCTGGCGACGATGCCTATCATGGAAGTCCACTGATCGCGGATATCGCCTGTGGTACGCCATAGATTGCCGCCCACGTCCGGACCCCACTTCCAGACTTCGGCGTTGCCGTACTGGCACAGGCTGTACACAATCGGCCTACCGGTGCTGCGCAGGGCGTCGCCCATCTTCTGGTACACCGCCTGCATTTCGTCGTCGGTATAGATATTGCGCGCGGCGCACCAGTCGTACTTCAGGTGGCGCTGCCCCACGCCGCCCACGTTTTGGCGTCCTGCTCTTCGTGACCGTAAGTGCCTTCGTAACCGGCGCAGGTGTTAGGTCCGGGTGAGGAGTAAATGCCCAGCCTGAGTCCCTTGCTGTGGACGTAATCCGCCAGGGCCTTCATGTCGGGAAATTTTTTATTGGACTGGATGTTGCCCTGCGCGTCGCGCCCACCCTCCCAGGTGTCGTCGATGTTGATGTAGAGGTAGCCGGCGGCCTTCATTCCGTTGGAAGCCATGGCGTCGGCCATGCCGCGCACGCCGGCGTCATCCACGCGGCCGCGAAACTTGTTCCAACTGTTCCAGCCCATGGGCGGGGTTTTGGCGAGTCCGTTGTCCGGGACTTTGTGCAGCGCGGGCAACGGCAGGCGCGCGGGATAGGCGCCTTCGCCGGCCGGCGCGCGGTGCGCCACCAATTGGTTCAGCGGGGCATCCGGCCTGGCGCGCGTGCCGATGTGCAGTTCCTCACCTGCCAGCTTGCCTTCCCAGGCCACCTTGCGGTTATCCAGGGTGATGCCCTGAATGGTGAAGCCGTCGGCGCCACCGGTGCTGGTCTGGATGGTGTAGTAGAACTGCGTCTGGCGGATGTGTCCGGTAATTTTCTGGCCATCCTGTTTCAGATCGAAGTATAGGTTCCGGCTGGTGCCGTCGGAATTCGGCTGAGCCACCACCCAGTTACCCGTCAGGTCCGCGGCCGCACAAGCGCCGGCCAGCAGGACTGGAATCAAACAAAAAGATCGGATGCTCATAAGCTCCCCCTCATCATACCCGGATTTAACGTTAAATGTCGCGCAACTGGCGCGGGTCCCGGCGACCGGTTACACTGTACGCTGGATGGAGATCAATCACGCGGAAGTTGCACCGGGGAAAGTGGCCATCACGCTTGCAGGCAAGCTCATGGTGGGCGGCGAGGGCGGCCGCATAGTCGAACTGGTGGAGACGCTGCTGCGCGATGGTAAGCGCATCTTCATTTTCGACCTCGCCGGCGTAACGGTCATCGACAGCACCGGTGTGGGCCACTTCATCTCCAGCTTCAACAAGATCATGGGCGCGGGTGGCGAGATGCGCATGGCCGGCGCCACCGGCCACGTCTTCCACACGTTTCACGTGAGCTTGCTGGATCAGGTCTTCCCGTTTTTCCCGAGTGTGGAAGAGGCAGCGAAGTAGACACTTCGCGAAGATGACAGCCGACACAAAACGCTTCGTCGGCCCTACTGCACCAGTTCTTTGACCAGCGACGGCGCGTTGTAGAGCTTGCGCAGGGCTTCGGTCATGGCGCCGGTATGGACCGCCACGGCGCGATTGGTGGCGCCATCGTAGACATACTCCCCTGCCAGCGATTCGATGTTGCCATCGAAGATGAGCCCGACGATCTCGCCCTGCCGATTGATCACCGGTGAGCCTGAGTTGCCTCCGATGATGTCATTCGTGGTGACGAAATCCAGCGGCGTTGCCAGGTTCAACTTGTCGCGGCCTTCCTTGTAGCGCGCCGGCAAATAGAAGGGACCCTCGTAATTAAAGCCCGCAGCGCGGTCGAAGAGGCCGAAGAAGGTAGTCTTGGCAGGCGCCTTAGTACCGTTCATGGGATAGCCCTGCACCTGTCCGTAGGAAAGGCGCAGAGTGAACGTAGCGTCTGGATACGTGGTCTTCCCGAACACGGCGAAGCGGGCTTTCCCGATCTGCTCGCCGGCGCGCTGCTCGACGCTCTGCACGTTGTCTTCGAACCACTTCAGAGTCGCGCGCTGCATGGGGTCCAACTGGCGGGCGAGTGCGATCATCGGGTCGGTAGAAGCCTCCATTGCTGCCTGGCCGCCCTCGACCAACTGGCGCCGTAAAGCCGGGTCGGCTAGTTTGGTGCCGCTCACGAGTTCCTTCGCTGCCTGTTGCGGAGTGCGCCCGCGCAGCACCGCCTTCACCCATATATCGTTGGGCCCGAGTTCTGCCAGTGCCTCATCCAAAGCGCCGGTCAGCCGCACGATCTCCACGCCGGGATAAACGGGGGCCGGGGAAAACATGCGGAATCGCAGGGACTCCAACTGGGCATCGTGGTAGCCCGCGAGACGCTCACCATCGGCCTTCTTCACTTCGGCCACGTACTGCACGATGTTCATCGCCAGCGTGGCGAACTGCGAATACAGGGTGCGGTAGACCTGCTCCTTGTGGTGCGTGGCAGCCTTTTTTTGGGCATCGGCAATCTCGGCCCAGGCCTGACCGTAATCGGCCTTCCAAGCCGCGTTGGCCATCACGCGCGAGCGGAATTCGTCCTCTTCCCGCTGTTTCTTGACCATGAGGTTTTTGTCCAGCAGACCCTGCAGGCGGCCATCCCGCGCTTTGACGCTGTTCTGCAGACTGAAGATCAGGCTGCCGGCTTCCCGCGCCTGGTCGGGACCCTGGGCGGAGTACGCCTGTAGCCGGGAGATGCGAGTCCGCAGACTGCGTAGCGTGGCGGGTTGCACGAAGTCGCGCTGAAACTCGAGTTGGGCCATGGTGTATTCCAAGGCAAGTAATTCACCGTCTGGAGGGGCTTGCCGTTTTAATAGACGCGGAAGAGGGCCATGTCCAGGTCGTAAAGGGGGTAGGTGAAGTTGTCGGGATCGCCTCCGAAAAAGGCGGCCTGCTCTTCGGGCGCGAACACCAGGCGCACGTCGGTGTACTTTTTGTAGCGGTAGAGCCAGTACTCGCCTCCCTGGTAGAGCGTTACCACATCGCTGCGGAGGCCGGTGGACTTCTCGTTGTCGCGCTCGATTCCGGCGATGGCGGCCTGGCGGGCGGCGAACGCGGCTGCCGGCCCACTGGCACTCTTCACCGCCGCCTCCACGCGCGCGGTCACATCTTCCAGCGATACCAGGACGTTGACTTCCAGATCGGGCGATTTCATCTCCTGATCGGGTCCGGCGGCGTAAAAGCCGTCGCGGATGTAATCGTGCTCACGGGTAGAGTTCTTCTGCAACTGGCCCCGGGCCACATGATGATTGGTGAGCAGCAGCCCATTGGGACTTACGAACGAGCCCGACCCGCCGTCGTTGAGGCGCGCGCAGGAAAGCCGCACGTGATCCAGCCACTGCTGGCTGGGCGTGAAATGATATTTCTGCTGCAATTGCTTGAGGGGCACGTTATCGAACGTCCACATGCCCTCATCAGCGCGTGTGGGCACCACCGACAGCAGCACCGCAAAGGCGCCAAGGGCCGGAAGAAACTTCCATGATTTATGCATCTATTCGAAGGATACAACGGAGTACCAGGGCTGAAACACAGAAAAGGCAAGATCGAAAGACAGGGGCATGGGATGCCCTAACGGCTGCAATGCCGTCCGTGGCCAGCTTCCGGGTGTGGGACGATGCGACCGGAGCGCAAGTAAACGCTACGCCGNGATGCGACCGGAGCGCAAGTAAACGCTACGCCGTTGCGGAGGAGTTACCACGCTGTGCCCAGCAAATGTCAGCAAAGTTTTCCGTCCAAGTGGCGGTTCCAACGCGGTTGCAGGATTCTGGCGGACTTGCGAGGACACGCAGGACCTGCTCCGCCAGTTCATGGAACTCGCGGGGACGGTCGCGGTACGCTAGTTTAGTTGATCGGAAACAGGAGGCAATTTGAATATTCGCAAACACGCCACCACAGGTCTTTTGACAATTGGATTTCTCGTCGCGCTCCCAGCCAGCTTACACGCCGATGATATGGCCTATGTGCTGGGGACTGCGGCGCTGGGGGTTCAGAATCCGCTCGGGATCGTCGACCTCAAAACGGGCGTGTTCACTTTGATCGGCAATATGGGATCCGGGGGATACACCGGCCTCGCGACTGCGAACGGTGTTCTATACACCGAACAGAACGGACTCCTTTATTCGGTCAACACCAGCAACGCAAGTCTCACTCTCATCGGCGGGCTGAANNCAACCACCACTGGACTATACGGCTTGGCCGGCACGGGCTCTAATGTGGTGGCGACTCTATTTTCGATCAATCCCCAGACGGGCGCCATGACGGCGATTGGGCCGCTCGGCGCCGGCGCCGTACCTAACGGTCAAGGCTACTATGCGAGGCTTTCCGTCGGGTCCAGCACGCTGTACATGGAGTTTAACAGCAACCTTTACACCATCAATACCACCACCGGCGCGGCCACGCAGGTGGGAACGACCGACACGAATGACTATTTAAGCACCGTGCCGCTTCTCGAAAACGGCACTTATTACGCCGGCTACGGTCCCGGAATTGGCGCCATCAACGTCACCACCGGCCAGATCACGCCCGGCTCCGCGCTTTCCGGAGGACCGGGTTCCCTGGTCGGCCTCGCACCCGATCCTCTGCCCGCGGGCACACCTCCGGTCATGCTGACGGCCAGCGCCTATATGCTCACGACACAGGACCAGGGAGTCCAGAATCCCTTCGGCGTCGTCGACCTCAACTCGGGAGCGTTTACGTTGATCGGGAATATGGGAAACGGCGGATACGACGGCTTTGGTGTTGCCAACGGCACTCTGTACACCGAACAGAACGGACTGCTTTATTCGGTCAACACGGCCAACGCAAATCTCACCCTCATCGGGGGAGTCACCGGCACCCCAGTTCTCGTCACGTTTGGCTCAACCACCACTGGACTCTACGGCGTGGGCAATACGGGTTCTCAGACGGTGGCGACTCTGTTTTCGATTAATCCCCAGACGGGCATCATGACGGCGATCGGGCCCCTCGGCGCCAGCGCCGTACCCAACGGCGGAGACGCCTATGTGAGGCTTTCCGTCGGCTCCCCCACGCTGTACCTGGAGTACAACAGCAATCTCTTCACCATCAACACCACAACCGGCGCGGCCACCCAGGTGGGGACGACCGACAGCAACGGCTATCTGACCTCCGTGCTGCTTCTGGAATACGGCACTTATTATGTCGGCTTTGGTTCCGGCATTGGCACGATCAACGTTGCCACGGGCCAGATCGATCCCCACTCCTCGATTTTCGGACCGGGAGTGTCCCCCGTCGCAATTGCTCCCGATCCTCTGACCACGCCCACCCCGACCCTCACGCTGGTGGCGAATGCGGAGGGCGGCGTTGCCACGATTGCGCCGAACTCGTGGGTGGAGATCAAGGGTTCCAATCTTGCTCCGGCGGGCGATTCACGCATCTGGCAGAGCCCGGATTTTGTGATGAACCACTTGCCCACTGCCCTGGATGGAGTCAGCGTCACAGTGAAGGGCGTGCCTGCGTACGTTTATTACATTAGCCCCGCGCAGGTGAACATACTCACGCCACCCAATGCCATTTCCGGATCGGTGCCCGTGCAGGTCTCCGTCAATGGAGTGGGCGGACCTTATATTGCGGCCACCCACGCCAACGGAAGTTACCTCGGTCCAACCAGTCTGTATCCCGGTTTGACCACTCCCGCCCAGCCCGGCGAAACAATCGTTATGTACGCCAACGGTTTCGGATCCACGTCGACACCGGTGGTGAGCGGGTCCGAAACTCAGTCGGGAACGTTATCGCCAATGCCGGTGATCACCATCGGCGGCGTGGCTGCTACGGTAACCTTCGCCGGCCTGGTTGCTCCGGGCGAGTTTCAGTTCAACGTTGTGGTGCCGCCCTCGCTCGCCAATGGCGACCAGCCCGCGATAGCAATGTACAACGGCTTGCCGACGCAGGCGGGAACGCTAGTCACGGTGCAGCATTAGCCGAGCTTCATATCCGGCCAAGTCGACAATCCACATGAGCGAGAATTCGCCCAACCACCGAAGTGGCCGTGGGCTGGGTTACCCGCGGGTAGTCGCAGCGTCTACCGATCCGTCGGGCAGGATAGAAAGTGCTTTGGCCGTATCACGCGCTTATATGGCCAATCGTGATGCCCGCGCGGCTCTAACCCAAACAGAATGTGGCGCGTGCACAGATTGGACCTTACAACGGAGAATCGGGCGAGAAAACGGTAGCCCGCGAGAACGCGGTCGTTGTACCGGCGATAGGATCGCCGGCGCTGCCGCCCGGCCGGCTCTTGATGAAACTTCACCGACGGAGCCGCCGTTTTTGGAGTACCCGCCTACTTGATTTCGATGACTACCATTTCGAAACGCTGGGAGCCCGTGTTGGTGGCCGCGTGAGTGACGGGGCCGCTCCAGAGCACGTCCCCGGCAGTTCCGTGCTGCGGAGTCGCCGCGCCGTCCGGTGCTTTGATCTGTGCGTCCAGATTGGTGAGCAGGACCACCAGGCGGCCGGAGCCGGTATGCTCGTGCATCTTCTCGGTGCCGCCAGGTTCGCGCCAACTGCGGAACACACGCACCTGCGGATTGTCGAAGAGCAGAATGTTGTGCCGGGGATCGATGGCGACAGGGTCGAGGGCCGGCTTGCGCACGGGTGCGGCGGCCGGCGCGGGCCTTTTGATCTCAACCTCCACCAGGCGGAACGGCCCGGCGCCCACATTCTCGCTGGTGTGCATGCCGCCGGCCGGCGCCCAGGCCACTTGGCCGGCCTTCCAGTGCTGCTCGTCTTTATGGCCGTCTTGGGAGACTACGGTCAGGTCGCCGGCATCCAGGTACACGATCACGCGATTCAATTCGTGGCGATGCATGGGGCCCTTCACGTGGGGCTGGGTCACGGCGTGGATCACGCGCACGAAGTCGTTATCGATCCTGATGCGGCCGTCGGCCCCGTTCAGGCTGGTGGCGGCGAAGAGTGCGGCCAGTAACAGGCGATGCATGGTAATCCAGTGTACCCGTTGCCCGGGGTGCGACGGCGGAGTATGCTGAACGCGTGCTCACTGACCTGGTCCAAATACGCCAGCAGGGAGAATCCAAGAGGGCGGAGAATCTCGAGTTCCGCCGCTATCTTTCTTCGCATCATTTTGCGGTGGAACAGTTTCAGGCGCTGGCCGGTGAGATTCGCGCGCAAGTGGACTGCACGGCGTGCGCGAATTGCTGCCGATGCTCCACGGTAACGATCCGCGAGTCCGAGATCGCAGCCATCGCGCGCTATCTGCGCCTGGAGCCTGAAGA
The DNA here is from genome assembly GCA_900290315.1 of Candidatus Sulfopaludibacter sp. SbA3. Lineage (GTDB taxonomy): Bacteria > Acidobacteriota > Terriglobia > Bryobacterales > Bryobacteraceae > Sulfopaludibacter. The sequence goes on from OKRF01000274.1 coordinate 11,170, forward strand.
AGTGATCCGGCTATACACGGAGCCAGGCGAGGATGAGCGCGGCTCCCGAACCCTGCGGAGTGGTAAGGATGGCTGTCTCTTCCTGGACGGCAATCTCTGCATGATTTATGAAGCTCGCCCGAAGACCTGCCGGGAGTTCCCGCATGTCGCCGCTGGTGAGCACTCCCTGGCCAGCCGGCTTTCTTCCTTGTGCCGGTGGGCTTCCATTTGCCCCATCATCTACAACTCCCTCGAAAGGTGTAAGCACGTGGCTGGCTGGAAGCCTGGTTCCTGCTGACTTCGTCATCCGGGTGGGGGTTACAGTGGATATAATCACTTTGGTCAACGTAGTACTAAAACTCATAGACTGAACGTACCATTTCGTCCTATCCTTGAGGCGTCAAGGAGATCGGACTCACATGTGGGGAGCGTTCATTTTTCTGGTGTTTTTCATTTTAGTAGCACCGAAGACACGTCACTTACTGACCGGAATGGTCGGGCAATCGGGAGATTGGATCAGCAACTGGGCACCCTTCTCCTACATCATTCTGGCATTCGTGGTGGTGGCTGGAGTTTTCTCCCTTTACCTGATGACGCATTGGCCTAAGGTGGCGGAGCCGGAGAACCCGATGGCCCGCTACAAGAATGACGATGTACTCGAATAACGCACATTCGGACAAGCCGGTCTCAAGTACGGTAAACTGGTAGACTCCTAGGCGGATCTACTTGAATCGGTTAGTCCTTCCAGCCATCCTGGCGGTGGCCTTCGTGGCGCGCGCCGACCAGGCCGAACCCGGACAACTCGACGCCAGTCCCACGCTCTTCACCGTGATGGCGGCGATCAATGCAGCCGGCTACGATGCCGACGTCAAGTCGCCAGATAACCATCCTCTGCGCGATTGGATGCGCGCGGAGCTGGCGAAGCGCAAGATAGCCTCTCTGCCGGCATTGAAAGAGTTCTTCCAGAATCATCGCCGCCGGACAGAGACGGAAGAGTTGAGCCAGTACATCAGCTTTGCGCTGACGGCGTCGGGGCCTCCATCGTTCACCATCAATCGCCGGGACGTGGAGATTCCGCCGGATGTGACAGTCCTGACGGAACTCCCCTCGTTGCTGGAGGCGTTCTACCAGGAGGCGGGGATCGAAGAGTTGTGGCATCGTGTGCAGCCGGCGATCGACCAGTACATTGCGCGCTACCACACTCCGGTTGTGGATGCCGTATTCTCGGTGAACGCCTACCTGCGCCAACAGACGTCGGGGTTCAAAGGCCGCCATTTCCAGATTTTCATTGAACTCCAGGCGGCGCCCAACCAGATTCAGACGCGCAGTTACGCGAATGAATACTTCGTGGTGATCACGCCCTCGCCCGAGCCGCGCGCCTTCGACGTCCGGCACGCGTATCTGCACTATCTGCTGGACCCGCTGGCCACGCGATCCCAGGAAATCATCACTCGGAAGAAGCCGCTGCTGGATCAGGCGCACCGGGCGCGGGCGCTGCCCGAGGCGTACAAGGAGGATTTCCTCCTGCTGGTCACTGAGTGCATGATCAAGGCGGTGGAAGCCCGGCTGGATCACAAGCCCGAAGCGGTGCAGCAAGCCCTGCTGCAGGGCTACATTTTGACGCCATACTTCGCCGAGCAGTTGCCGTTTTTCGAGAAACAGGAGCAGAACATGCTGCTCTACTATCCGGACCTGGTGGGGGCGATCGACAATTATAAAGAGAACCTGCGGCTGGACAAGATCACGTTCAATACCGAATCACCCACCCGCGCGCACACCGAGACGCACGAGGTGGATCCGCCGGTTCTGACGGGCGCATCCAGAACTCTGGACGACGCCGAGAAGCTGTACGTGAAACGCGATCTGGAAAAGGCCAAGAGCCTGTTTCTGAAGAGCCTCCAACAGACGGACCTGAAACCGCAGCAGGCCGCAGCGTATTATGGTCTGGGCCGGATAGCGCTGCTGCAAAAGGATCCGGAAGGCGCCGAGAAACTGCTTTTGAAAGCCAAGGATCTGGAGCCCGACCCCTTCGTGAAGGGGTGGACGCTGGTTTACCTGGGCAAGTTGTCCCTGGCCGCCGGCGACCGGCCCGCCGCTGTGAAGTACTTCAACGACGTGCTGAAACTGGAAGGCGTCACCGACAAGGCGCGCGACGAGGCTAGCAAGAGCCTGCAAGGTTTGAAGCAATAGGAAAATTCAAGGAGTTTTTAGAAATGAAACGAATGATTCTCACCGGCATGCTGGCGTTGGGCGCCGGCGTCGCCGCACTCATGGCGCAGCAGGCGGCCGCGCCGGCAGCGCCCGCGGCCAAAGGCCCGCAGCCGAAATCCAAAGGTGAACAGGATGCCGTCATGGCCATGTTCACGGCTCAACAGTCCCAAAATTGGGATGGTGTGATTCAAGGCGCTGAAACCCTGCTCACGAAGTACACCGATAGCGACTTCAAAGAACTGGCCACGTATCTGGAAGCGGCCTCGTACCAGCAGAAGGGCGATTGGATCAAGGCCCAGATCTTCGCCGAAAAAGTGCTGGAAATCAACCCCAAGAATATTCAGGCCACGCTGATGGTGGGCGAGTTGATCGCGCAGCATACCCGCGAGAACGATCTGGATCGCGAAGAGAAGCTGGCTAAAGCGGAAAAGCAGCTCAACGCCACCATCGAGAACGTCAAAACCGGGGGGAAGCCCAATCCCCAGATCACGGATGCCCAGTGGGCGGAAAGCCAGAAATTCGTCACCGCCGAAGCGCAGAACGACCTGGGACTGTGCGAGTTGACGCGCAAGAACTACGACAAAGCCGCCGCCTATTTCAGGCAGGCAGTGGACGGCGATCCCCAACCGGCATACTCGGTGCGGCTGGCATCGGCGCTGCAATCCGGCGGCAAGAACGATGAAGCCATCGCCATCTGCGACAAGCTGCTGGCCGATCCCCAATTGCACCCGCAGATCAAGGCAGTGGCGGTCAACGTGAAGAACGCCGCGACGCAGGCCAAAGGAGGCAAGTAAGGCTCCGCGATGCGCGCGGAGCTGCCATCTCTGGAAGCGAAAATCAACTACCGGTTTCTGCATCCGGAGTTGCTGCACCGCGCGCTGACCCACAGTTCTCTCGCCAACGAAACCCGCACCGGCACATCCTCTCCACTGGACGACAACGAACAACTGGAATTCCTGGGCGATTCGGTGCTGGGTTTCTTGATCGCCGAAGCCCTGGTGCAGCGGTTTCCGGAATTGCATGAGGGCGACCTTTCGCGGCAGAAGGCTCACCTGGTGAGCGCCGCGCACCTGCACGGAGTCGCGCGGCGGCTGGACATCGGGAGCTTTCTGGAACTGGGCCGAAGCGAAGAAATGAGCGGCGGACGCGCCAAGAAAACCCTGCTGGTGGATGCGCTGGAAGCGCTCATCGCGGCGGTGTATCTGGATGGTGGCACCGAAGCCGCGCGCGCTTTCATTTTCAGCCACGTGCTGGACGCACCTTTCGAGGGCGATGAAGAGGCTGGCACCGATATTCAGCCGGCCATCACCAATTTCAAAAGTGCACTGCAGGAACTGGCGCAATCGCGCAAGCTGCCGCAGCCGCGCTACGCCATTGTGCGCGAGCGCGGTCCGGAGCATTCGAAACTGTTCACTGTGGAAGTGCGCGTGGGCAAGGAATGGACGGGCCAGGCGGAAGGGCGCACCAAGAAGATTGCCGCACAACGGGCAGCGCGCGGCTTATACGATCGTCTGCAGCACTCCAGCGAAGAAGAGAACGTGAATCCGGCGGCCGTCGAATAGCATGATCGGCATGAACCCGGCGGAGTTCGCCAACATCGCCAAGTGCGAGCGGGATTTCTGGTGGTATCGCGGAGTGCGCGCCATCATGGACCGCGTGCTGGCTCCGTACCTGGAGGGCCGCACGATCGGCCGCGCGCTGGAGGCGGGATGCGGCACGGGATTCCTTTCCTACCTGCTGCAGAGCGAGCGGCACATGCCGGTGGTCGCGATGGACCTGAGCGCGCACGGCCTGCGCTACGCGCGCGAAATGGGCGTGGAGCGGCCGGTGCAGGGCGATACCTGTAAACTGCCGTTTGCCGCCGGCACGTTCGACCTGGTGCTCTCTATGGATGTCCTGCCGCACCTTCCCGCGGGATCGGAGGGGCAGGCGATGAAAGAAATGGCGCGGGTCCTGGCGCCAGGCGGCTTGCTGGCGATCCGCGCCGCGGCGCTCGATGTGCTGCGCAGCCGGCACTCCGCCTTCGCCTTCGAGCGGCAACGGTTCACACGCCGGCGGCTGACCGGCATGGCGGAAGGGGCGGGGCTACGTGTGCTGCGCTGTACCTATACCAACTCGCTGCTGCNNGCTGCGCAAGCCGGCCGCCAGCGGAATCGAGCCGGTGCCCGGCTGGCTGGACACGCTGTTGTACGCTTCGCTGGCGCTGGAATCCAGATATCTGGGCGCGGGCGGTAGCTTTCCCGCGGGCCAATCGCTGGTTCTCATCGGAGAGAAGCCGCGGTGAAGTTTCCTTCGCTGAGCGTCTTTTTTCCAGCCTACAACGACGCGCCTTCCCTGCCGGGACTGCTGCAAAAGACCTTCGCCACTCTGGAGAGTCACGTGGCGGACTACGAAGTGATTGTGGTGAACGATGGCAGCCAGGACCAGACGGCGCAGGTGCTGGACAGTCTGCGGCAGCGGTATGCGCCGTATCTGCGAGTGGTGACACACCCGGAAAACCGCGGCTACGGAGGCGCGCTGCGCAGCGGATTCGAGGCGGCGCAGAAGGATTTCGTCTTCTACACCGATGGCGACAGCCAGTACGACGTGACCGAACTGCCCCTCCTGCTGAAGCGAATTGGGCCGGAAACGGGCCTGGTGAACGGGTACAAGCTGGAGCGGCACGATCCGGCGCATCGCATCTGGATCGGCAACGTGTACAATTTCTGCGCGCGCCTGCTGTTCCGGATTCACATTCAGGATATCGATTGCGACTACCGGTTGATCCGGCGGACGTTGCTGGAGAAGATCCACCTGACCTCCACCAGCGGGACGATCTGTGTGGAACTGGTGCGCAAACTGGAACTGAGCGGGTGCCAGGTGGCAGAGGTGGGGGTGCACCACTACGAGAGGCTGTATGGCAGGAGCCAGTTCTTCCGGGTGAGGTCGCTGGCGGCCACGTTTCTGCAGTTGCTGCGCCTGTGGGTGCGGCTGGTGGTTCTGAAATCGAAGGCGCCGGAGGCGGGATAGCGAGTTTAATATTGGAAACTCCCAGTATATTGAAGGAGACCAAAAACTGAAAAAAACCCAAAACCTCCTAAGATGGAGAACCAAAAACACCGACCGGTTGAGGCCATCACCGCCTCCCGTTGGTCGGCCCCGAGAGATCCCAAAATGTAGTCAGAAAGNNGTTTCGTCCTCTTGTGTTTGCCTGCCACTCGCCTTGCCGCTATTCTGATGGAATCCACATGCTGTTCGAGGTCAACGGACTCAGCAAGCGATTCGGCAAGATCGTAGCACTGGCGGGCGTCAGCTTCCAGGTCCGGCCTGGTGAAGTCCTGGGCCTCATCGGTCCCAACGGGGCGGGCAAGTCCACGCTGTTCGAATGCCTCGCCGGAGTCCTGCCCTCCGATGGCGGCTCCGTGCGCACCGAAGACCGGACGCTGGCAACCGGCGACCGCCGCTCGCTGCTGTTCTATGTCCCCGACGGCATCGCTCCGTGGCCGGCGCAATCCGTGCGCTGGGCGCTGGATTTCACTATCGGGTTCCTCGGCGGCCAGGCCTCTCTGCGCGAGGAAGTGATCGATCAGCTCGATCTCCGCGCGCTGCTGCACCAGGCTATCGGCACCCTTTCCAAAGGACAGCGGAAGCGCGTGCTACTCGCCATCGGCCTGCTGACGCCGCAGCCTGCGCTACTCGTCGACGAACCCTTCGAAGGACTCGACCTGCGCCAGGCGCGCGACATCGCCGCGGCGTTGCGTATGCATGCCGCCCGCGGCCGGACCCTGTTTCTTTCAATCCATCAGATCGCCGACGCTGCACGCTTCTGCGACCGGTTCGTGCTGCTCAGCAGCGGGCGGGTGTGCGGCGAAGGCACGGTCCCCGAGCTCGCGGCTCTGGCATCGCGCAACGACTCGGGACCGAACCTGAATCTGGAAGAGGTCTTTCTTGCCCTCACCTGACCCGCGGCCGGCAGCGCCGGCGAGCGTAGCGAGCCCACCCAACCCCGGCCCCTGGCCCCCGGCCCCCGGTCTCCGTTTTTCCCGGCCGCTTCTGTGGCTCCTCAACAAGGAGTGCCGCGAGCTCATCGTCTCCCGGTCCTGGTGGGTGCTGCTTTTCGGCATGGGACCGCTCGTGGGTGTCTCCTTCATCAGCGCCGTCCGTACGTATGCCGAAGTGAGCGGACTGAACGGAACGGCTGCCGGGGTAGGCGAGGCGTTATCGCCCCTGATTGGAGTTTGGGCTCCGGCGTTCAGCGCTTGCGAACTGGTGGCCGTTTTCCTGCTCCCGTTCGTCGCCATACGGCTGGTGGCCGGCGACCGGCAAAGTGGCGCACTCAAACTCGAACTCCAGCAAGGGATGTCTCCGTTCACGCGCATCGCCACCAAAGGGGCGGTTCTGCTGGCGGGTTGGGCTGTAGCGATGCTGATACCGCTGAGCGCCATCCTGCTCTGGAAGAGCTACGGCGGCGCCGTCTACGTGCCTGAACTGGCCACCCTGGCGACCGGCCACTTACTCAATGCGGGACTCACCATCGGACTCGCCGCCGCTATGTCCGCACTCACCGAGCATCCCTCCACTGCGGCAATTCTGACGCTCAGCGTCACGGTGGGCACATGGATCGTCAATTTCTTCGGAGCCGTGCAGGGCGGCTGGTGGGAGCGCGCCGCCGGTTACACGCCCGCCGCGATGGTGGCGGAGTTTCAGCACGGGCTGTTGCGGCTGGATACCTCGCTGGTGGCGCTGGTGCTGATCGCCGCCGGCCTGAGCCTCGCCGCCATTTGGACGCGCCTGGGCATCGCGGCGCGGCGCCGCGTGTACGAATCGCTGGGCATTGGCCTGCTCGCCGCGGCCGCGATCCTGGCGTGTACGCTCTTCACCGCGAGTTGGGACACATCGGAGAGCCGCAACAACTCGTTCCCCGAAACGGACGAGCGGGCACTCGCGCAGATCCACGCGCCGCTGACTATCGAGGTGCATCTGGCGCCGGAAGATCCGCGGCGGAGCGATCTGGAGCATCGCGCGCTTTCCAAACTGCGGCGGATCATGCCCAACCTGCGGATGCGATACGTGGCCGCCACGTCGATCGGCCTTTTCGAGCAGACCCGGGCCGGATACGGTGAGATTTGGTATGACCTGGGCGGCCGCAAGACCATGAGTCGCGTGACCACCGCAGAGGGCGTGCTGGAGGCGATCTATTCGCTGGCCGGCGTGGCGCCGCCGCCGGAGAATGACGAGGCGATGTTTCGAGGGGCGCCGCTCGCGGTGCCACCCAGAGGCGCCGGAATAATCTTTTATGGCGTCTGGCCCTGCCTGGTGCTGGCCAGCGGAATACTGACACGAAGGAGTTTCAAATGAAAGCAGTCACACGACGTGGTTTCGTTTTTCTGGCCGCCGTTCTTCTGGCCGGCACGGCAGGCGCGGCGGATCTTAAGGTGAATCTCAGCAGCGAGCAGACCGGCAGGCCACCACTCGCGTTTGAGCCGATCGTTGGCACCTGGGTAGTCGCGCAGGATGGCGGCGACAAGGTGATCATGATCGACGGGAGGCCGTGGGTCGCGAGCAAGGACAATCCCACCAAGCTGCTGCTGCAAACGGCGCGCAAGCTATACGGCACGTCCAACGAAGAGTTGATGGATAACGCCAAGCAGTTCGCCTACTATCCGGTGGCCATCCTGAAAGGCGTCGACAATTTCTCGAATGGCACCATCGGCATGAAGTTCAAGACGGTGGCTGGCGATTCGGACCGCTGCTCCGGCATTCTCTTCAACGTGAAGCCCAACGGCGACTGGTTGGCGGTCCGCTACAACGACACCGAAAACAACGTGGCGCTTTGGGAATTCCACAACGGCATCCGGCGGAACATCAAGTTCAGCGATCGCGCCAAGCCTTTCATGCTCGACCGCAGCGCCTGGCACGAGTTGAAGATGACCGTGGATGGCGCGAGCTTCAAGGCATGGCTGGATGGCGCGGTGGCGCTCGAATACACACTCGGCAGTGAGCCGGCGGCAGGCAGGAAAGGCCCGCCGAATCCGGACCTGTTCCCGGCAAACAACCCGGTCCTCCGCCCGCCGGTCGCCGGCAAGATCGGTCTCTGGTCGAAGACGGACAGCACCAGCTACTT
>OKRF01000286.1:0-246 GCA_900290315.1 Candidatus Sulfopaludibacter sp. SbA3
CAGTCCCGACGGCAACATCGTGTTTGACCGCCTGCGCGGCAATTCACACGTCGTGTTAATCGACCTTTCGGGCGATCCCCAAAAGCCGTGAAATCGGATGACTGGAGCATCGCCGACGATGCCGGCCGAGGAGCCTTTGGGGAACCGGGTGTCGTTGGCGATGAAATTTTCGACGAGGTTCGGCGACGTACGGCACCAGGCGGGGCGGGCAGCAAGAAAACAGGCGGTTCAGGCTCTACCGATTTC
>OKRF01000286.1:256-4239 GCA_900290315.1 Candidatus Sulfopaludibacter sp. SbA3
CGTTCCCTCCGAAACATTCAGCACTGCCGCAGTCTCCTCCACGCTCAGTCCGCCAAAGTAACGAAGCTCGACGATTTTCGCCTTGCGTGGATCGGAGTCTTTCAATTGGTCGAGCGCGTCGTTCAAAACCAGCAGATCGCGGTCTTTGCGGATACTCAAGTCGGGCACCTCGCTCAGTTCGACGCGGCCGAAGCCGCCGCCGTGCTTACCGGCCGCGCGTTTGCGGGCCGCGTCCACCAGTATCCGCCGCATGATCTGGGCGCACATCGCAAAGAAGTGAGCTCTGCCGTGTCGCGGCACCTTTTGCACGTCGATCAAACGCAGGTAGACTTCGTGAACCAAGGCGGTGGCCTGTAGAGTCTGTCCTTCGCGCTCGCCTTTCATGAACGCCGCCGCCATGCGGCGCAGTTCGCGGTACACGCGCGGAGTCAGGGCTTCCAATGCATGTGGATCGCCATCGGCCCAGGCAAGAAGAAGTTCCGTCGTCTCAGAGGTTTGCGACTCCACAGTCTTAGTGGATCATGATACCGCAAAAAAAAATCCGATTGTTGTTGAGGTTTTGAGGGGTGTTTCTCGCGTGTAGGTCCAGGGGATTGAGATCCCGACCTCATCACGAAAAAGGAGAAGAGTTAATGATACGGAGCAATAAGCTTTGGTTGATGGCGCCCCTGGCTTTGGCCTCGGTGCTGAACGCGGGGAATGTAGTTGCGGACTGGAACGCCATCGGGTCAACTACGGTAATCGCGAATGGGGGCAAGGTGCCCGCCGCGTCCACCGTCTGGTTCGCGTACTCAAGCCTCGCCATGTACGACGCGGTTAACGCCATTACTGGCGAATACGAACCGTTCTACTACCGGTTCGCCGGGCCTTCCAACGCTTCCATCGACGCCGCGGCCGTGGCTGCGGCGCATCGCATTCTGGTCAACTATTTCCCGCTTCAACAGACGGCGCTGGACACTAAATTCACGGCGTCCTTGGCGGCTGTTGTGGGCGACCCGGATGCAAAGGCGGCCGGCGTAGCCGTGGGCGAGGCGGCAGCGATGGCCCTCATCAGCGCACGCACTGGAGACGGCCTCGAAGCCAACGTAGCCTATACGCCTGGATTGGGTCCTGGGGCGTGGATTCCGACACCTCCCGCCTACACCGCTCCCGCGACTCCGTGGCTCGGCCAGATGCGGCCGTTCACGATGAAATCGGCGAGCGACCAACTTCCGGATCCTCCTAGAGCCTTAAACAGCGAACCTTGGAGCCGGGACTACAACCTGACCCGAAATTACGGAGGAACGAACAGCACCGCTCGATCCGCGGCGGAATCCGAGATCGCAATCTATTGGACGGAACACACCGGGCAACAATATGCCCGGGCATTCAACTACCTGGTTACCAACAACAATCTGGGAACCGCGGATGCGGCCCGTCTCATGGCAATGCTCTGGACCGGCGTTGCGGACGCGTCAATCGGCTGCTTCAACGGGAAGTACAAGTACGGTTTCTGGAGGCCGGCTACCGCGATCCAGGCAGGCGGCGGAAACGCCGACACGCGCGCCGACCCGGCTTGGGTCTCCCTGGGGACGACTCCCAACCATCCCGAATATCCGGCGGCCCACGGTTGCTTGACAGGCGCGGCCACCACGCTGATTGCGGGTTTCTTCGGCACCACCAGGGTCCACGTTGTCACGGACAGCCTGGCATTCACCGATAGCGTCCACCAACACGTGTTTGAAGATACGCGCGACTGGATGGACGAGGTCTTCTGGGCTCGCATATATGCGGGGTTCCACTTCTATCATTCGCTGGAGGCCGGCCGCCAGCTTGGAGAGACGGTGGCGCTGGGTGTAGCGCGAAGCCATTTTCGCGCCGTGAAGAGCATCAGGGCCAGCGCCGGGATTCAATAGCGGGAAATGTGCGGCGGCATTCATCCCGCCATGGGGAGCCATGCCGCCGCAAGGCTGTTCCGCTCGAGTTGGCGCCCGAACGAAACTCGGCGACATCATTGGTCCCAAGCCGCGTACTCGGAAACTCCGTCCGGATCACGCGGCAAGAGCAGCAACCTTGACGCTGATACGCCGTAACTCCTAAACCCGCTTACTTACTGGACGTCGTCCCAGTTCCCTTCACGTACTTATCGAACCACTGGAATTTTTCCCAGAGCACGTGCTCGATTGTCTCCTTACCGCGGTAGCCGTGTGCCTCGAAGGGGAGAAACACCAGGCGCACCGTGCCGCCATTGCCGCGCACGGCTTCGTACATGCGCTCGGATTGAATGGGGAAGGTGCCGTCGTTGTCGTNNTGAAGGGCGACATCTTGAGATACACTTCCGGGGCCTGCCATAAAGTCCGCCGCTCGCTCTGGAATCCGAACGGTGTCAGGGTACGGTTGGCCGCACCGCTTTCCGCGATCCCCGCCTTGAAGAGGTCGCAGTGCGCCAGCAGGTTCTCGGTCATGAAGGCGCCGTAACTGTGGCCGCCCACGCCCACGCGGGCCCGGTCGGTGACGCCCATCTCCACGGCTTTATCGATAGCCGCTTGGGAATCCACAATGATCTGGTCCAGGTAATGGTCGTTCACCACATCCGGATCGCCCACCACCGGCATGGCGGCGTTGTCCAGAACGGCATAGCCATCCAGGACGAAGAAGAGCTGCGAATAGCCGGCCATTTCCGTGAACCGCATGGTGGAGCCGCTCACCTGGCTGGCCGTATCGGCGTCGTTGAACTCGTAGGGGTAGGCCCATACCAGCGTGGGCAGCCGTGTGCCCTGTTTGTAATCCGGGGGCAGGTAAAGCGTGAAGGAAAGCTCCACGCCATCGTTGCGCTTGTACTTCACCAACTCTTTATGGATGCCGCGGATGGAAGGCTGCGGATCGGGGAAGTGCGTCACCGCCGCGGCCGAACCGCCGCCGGGCCTCCGCAGGAAATAGTTGGGCGGTTGCGTGGGGCTCTCGCGCCGCGTCAGGAAGCGGGTTCCGTGATCGTCCAGCAGTGCGACGAAGGTTTCGTAATGATCGTTGTCGCATTGGAACAGCCGCTCGCTCTGCCTGGTGGCCATGTTGAAGCGATCCAGGAACGGATGGTCGCCCACCGGAGACGCTCCCGTGCCGCTTAGAAAAATGCTGTCGCCGTCCTGTAAAATGGCCTGCGACCCGTTGGGCAGCGACTTCGTCACGGGGCTGCCGGGATCATGATAGCGGTCCTGCTGGTTGCGGTTCCAGATGAGCTTCGCCTCCTGCTCCGGCTTGTCCAGATCGATCTGGAAGGTGCGCACCCGGCGGGTCTTGCGCTCGGTATCTTCCACCAGCGCCATTCCGCCCTTGGCGGCGAACTGCATGCCGCCGAAGCGCTGCCCGGTCTTGTACACCTCGCGCGGCTCGCCCGTGAACGGAGCTTTCAACGCCACGATCTTGTCGCGGAAGGGGGCCTGGTTCTTCAGGTCACCGCCATCGAGCGCTTCCACCCAAAGCACGGTCGCGGGATCGCTGGGACGCCACTGCACCGTGCGCGGTCCGGTCATCACCCCGTTGATCGGTACCTTATCTTCCAGCGGCAGGCTGGCCACTTGATGCAGCACTTTCCCGGTGAGGTCCCACACTTCAATGTCTTTGGGAAACGCGCTCGCGGCGTGCAGGTACGAGAAAGGTTTGTGAATGCCGGTCACCAGCAGATCTTTGCTGTTGGGCGAAATGCGCACGGAAGAAATGATTCCGGCCTTGCCAATGGGCGTGACCTTCCCGCTCTCCGAATCCACCGTGGCAAGCTGGGAGGTGGCGTAGTAGACGAACAGGTCTTCGTCGTGCGGATTCTGCATCATGTCTTCGTGGGTGACTTCCGGAGCCCCGCCGCCCAGGCTTTCCTGCACGTGGGGTCCCGGCGGCACGGCGGGTGTGGGCGGCGCGGCGCCGCGATTGGGCTTGGTCAACTCCACCAGCAGCGTCTTGTTGTCGGGCATCCACTGCACGTCGTTGGAGACGGGAGCGCCGCCGCGGCC
>OKRF01000325.1 GCA_900290315.1 Candidatus Sulfopaludibacter sp. SbA3
GTTGCGCTGACCAGGCGCGCGGCGGGGAAGGCTTCGCCGCAGGAGTGGTAACGCCGGCGGTCTTGCCTGCGGTTGCACAGGCCGACCTTCCACAAGATCGCCAGCATTACCGCGGGCTACGCCAGAATGTTCAACGCAGACTTCTGCATCTCGTCCGCGACGTGAACCAGCCGGAGATCGGTGCTGAATTCGTTCTTGGCAGAGAGCAGGGCGACTGTCTGCTGGCTGAGGCTGACGGTATCGGCCGGAGTCGTATCCGGGGTGAAGGCGCCGGCGGTTGCCAGGCCGGTTGCGGCTTAGGAGTCGTATCCGGGGTGAAGGCGCCGGCGGTTGCCAGGCCGGTTGCGGCTTTTTCGAAGCGGCTTTGAGCGACATCGAGGCCAGAGGCGGCGATTGCGGACAGATCCATGGACACCTTATCGGCCGCCTTTCGCGATTTTTGAGCGATCCGCTCAGAGATGGCCCATGCGCTTCAGATCGGCGCGGAGCGGAGCGGCCGAGCGGGCGTAAATCATCTTGTAGGCCTGGCAGAAATAGTCCAGATCTTCGAAGCGGCCATTCGGTCCGTGACGGAACTTGGGACATCCGCCGTGGCAGATCGACTGGTATTCGCAGGCCTGGCACTCCGGGTGCGCCAGGGTTTTCTTGGACGCAAAGCTGTAGCGGCGCGTGCGGCGGGCGATTTCCGGCCATGAATCCAGCGTGATGTTGCCCAGCTTCCACGATCCCTCCACGAAGAAATCGCAAGGGTACACGTCGCCGTTGTACTCCACCACCACGTAGCTGTCGCAGGTCTCGTGCATCGTACAGGTACCGGGCTTGTGCCCCGCCAGCGCTTCGGCGATGTTGTCGAAGAAGCGGACGCGCATCTTGCGGCGCTCCGGCCACCACAGATCGAACACCTCACAAAGGAAGCGGCCATACTGCCCGGCACTGATAGTGAATGGCAGCGGATTGCCCGCCCCATCGAATTCCGCCAGCGGAATGAACTGCACGTTGTCCACGCCCAGCGACCGGTAGAAGCGGTAAAGCTCCTTGGGCTTCTCGACATTGGCCTGGCTCAGCACGCACAGGATGTTGAATTCGACCTGACTCTTCTGCAGCAGTTCAATGCTGCGCATCACGCGCTTCCAGGTGCCATGGCCTTCCTTGTTGAAGCGGTACAGGTCGTTGACCTCTTCCGGCCCATCGAGGGATACTCCCAGCAGCCAGTTGCAGGTGCGGAAGAGATCGCACCAGTCCTGATCCAGCAGTACGCCGTTGGTTTGCAGCGCGTTGCTAACGGATTGGCCGTTGCGGCCGTAGTGTTGCTGGAACTCCACCAGTTGCCGGAAGAAGGGCAGCCCGGCGAGCGTGGGTTCTCCGCCCTGGAAGGCGAAGATGCTGCTCGGATACGAATAGAACAGGTACGAATCCACCAGGCGCTCGAGCGTGTCCGCGGTCATGCGGCGTGCGGGCAGCGCTTTGTAAGGGTCGGCCTCGCGGTCCAGGTAGAAGCAATAGGAGCAATCCAGATTACAGACGGCGGATGCGGGCTTGATCAACAGAGATGTGATACGCGGGACCGGTCCGCTCGCCACGGCATCCCCGCGCGGAACATCGAGAATGGTGAACGGACTCCCTCCCATGCACCGAGTGTAGCATTCGCGCTATGGTACGAAAGTGCAGCGCCAGGTCCATCTCGTGATTCCCGAGGGCACCAAAGTCCTGACACTGCCAGGCCGCCGGGTGGGTGTCGTGGTCCATGCGCCCGATGCTCCGGAGCACAGCTACCGAGTCCGTTTTGCAGACGGTCCGGAGGAGAGCTTTCGGCGTAGCGGCCTCACCATCTTCAAGCATGTGCAGTCGGAAGTACCTGGAGGACCAGACTCCAGTGAACTGCATCGCTTCGTCATCTATCGGTGCATCGTCGGCTCCACGGCGTACGGTCTGAGTCAGGAGGGCTCCGACGTGGACCGCCGTGGCTTCTACCTGCCACCGGCCGATCTCGCATGGTCGCTCGCCGGTGCTCCCGAACAACTGGAGACGGAACAGGAGGAAGTCTACTGGGAAATCGAAAAGTTCATTCGCCTGGCGCTCAAGGCCAATCCTAATGTGCTGGAGTGTTTCTATTCGCCGCTGGTGGAAACGTGCACGCCAGTGGCGCGCGAGTTGATCGACCTGCGGCACACCTTTCTTTCGCAGCACGTGCACCGCACGTACAATTCGTATGTGCTGTCGCAGTTTAAGAAACTGGAGCAGGACCTGCGCAATCACGGCGAGATCCGCTGGAAGCACGTGATGCACCTGATTCGCCTGCTGCTCTCCGGCGTGGTGGTCCTGAAGCACGGACCAGCTAGCTTAGCTACTTTCCCACTTAAAATTCTAAAAATGCCTAAACCGCACCATCGTCCCTTGGAGATGC
>OKRF01000519.1:0-1472 GCA_900290315.1 Candidatus Sulfopaludibacter sp. SbA3
AGTTTCCGCCCGGACCCTCCATGCGCATCACCTCCTGCGCGCCGAACGCACGCTTGTAAAAGTCGATCGCACGCGCCGCATCGTTGAGTGTCAGATACGGAGTTATGGAACGGTAACCCTGAGGAATCGGTTTTACTTTGTTTGGCACTTTGAAGCCTCCTGTGTTTGGATTAACGGCCCCAGTCTAACTCCAGTGCGGCTCAAGACTCCGTGAGGACACGCACCGTGGATGCCCGTCCCGTTTCGCATGAGTGCCAGAATGCGCAACCCGTCCAATTGTAGAGCGGGAACTGGTAAGCTGATTCACGCTCTATTTTTCCGGGAGGGAGTCCAATGAGATGATTCTTACAGATAGCGGCACTTTCGATTGCGCCGTGCACTCCGGGATGGGTCCAAACGTTGACGGTGCAGCAGGACGCATATGTTCAGTTGGGGAGTGCCAGCAATTATGGCAGCCAGCCGACAATCAACGTGGGCGGCCCAAACCAGCTTCAGGGTCTGGTGCAGTTCGATCTTTCGGTGTTGCCCGCCGGAACCAGTCGGAGCTAGTCTGGCCAACGCCACCCTGGCGCTATTCGTCGATAAGGTGGGAGCGCCGGGCGCGATCAACATCGACATGGCGACTTCTTCGCGGACAGAGACCGGCGTCAACCGCACGAATGCGCCAGGCAATGGGGGCGCCGGTGCAGGACTTCGTTTCCATAACGAGTGCCAGCGCCGGCGCCTACCTGCTGGTGGATGTTACAAGCGCTGTTAAAACCTGGCTGGACCACCCCGCGCAGAATGACGGGTTCATCCTCAGCGCGACCACGGGGAGCGCCTGGGTGTCCTTCGACAGCAAAGAGAACACCCTTACCAGCCACTCTGCGTTGCTCGGCATCACGCTTTTTGGCCCCGCTGGGCCGACCGGACCGGTGGGTACGACCGGGCCGCAGGGAGCCACTGCACCGCAAGGTCCAACGGGTCCGACGGGGCCGCAAGGGCCGGCCGGTTTTGTCACCCTGCCTTGCACTGCCTCTGGGTTCAGTGCAGGCGGCGGGGCGGCGCTACTGGACTTGGCGATAATAGTTTCGGCGGCGATGGCGCCCACTTTACAGCGGGTAATTCCAGTTCAGGGTCCTGCCCCTTCGGAGGCTTCGGAATCGCCGCGACCGGGGGCGCGGGAAACAACGGCGTAAGCCATGGCGCCGGCGTGAAGGGCATCGGGGGATCGGAATTTGGCGGAGTCGCTGGGTCGGGCGGAAGCTTTACCGGAGGGGCAGTCCAGAGCAGTTCGTTCCTTGACGAGTTTGGGACGGGCGGCGTGGGGGGTATACAGCCAGGGCGGGGCGGGTGACGCGCAGTTGGGATTCGGCGGGGCGGGCGGCTCATTCATCGGCGGTACCGGCAGCGTTCCCGGCGACGGCATCGTTGCCAGCCCTGGCGGCAGCGGAGCCAAAGCCGCAACGTTTAACGGCGACGTCAATGTCACT
>OKRF01000519.1:1482-14167 GCA_900290315.1 Candidatus Sulfopaludibacter sp. SbA3
TTGGCGGCAGCGGAGCCAAAGCCGCAACGTTTAACGGCGACGTCAATGTCACCGGCAGCCTCTCCAAGGGCGGAGGATCGTTCCAGATCGATCATCCGCTGGATCCCGCCAACAAATATCTGTATCACTCGTTCGTCGAGTCTCCCGACATGATGAATATTTATAACGGCATCGCGACGCTGAGGCCGGATGGTTCGGCGGAGGTGCAGATGCCGGACTGGTTCGAGGCGCTCAATCGGGACTTCCGATATCAGTTGACCTCCATCGGCGCACCCGGTCCGAACCTCTACATCGCCAGGAAGGTGCAGAACAACCGCTTCGCCATTGCCGGCGGCAAACCCAGACAGGAGGTCTCGTGGCAGGTCACCGGCATCCGGCCAGCAAGTCGGTGATCTACGCCAACCACCCTGAGTTACTGAAACGGCGCAGCCGCTAGTCGCGTTGGAGTCGGTAACGCCGGCGATCTTGTCGCCGGTACGGCAAGCGAAGCGCGCCGCACACCACCAGGGCCCCAGTTTTTTCGGCCCTGTCTCCCAGCTTCTACAGCCGTTCCAGCCGCGTGTCGGAGTCGCCGAACCGCTCCTGCTTGATCCCCATCCGATCCATGATCGAAAGGAACAAGCTGCACATCTTCCGCTTCTCGTCCGCCTCGTCCACGTAATTCAGCGACCGTCCCGTCTCCAGCGTGCCGCTCAATCCGCCGGCCAGCACCAGAGGCAATCGCCGATTGTCGTGCTTCCGCCCGGCCCACATGTTGGAAAGGAACATCAGGCACGAGTGGTCCAGCACCGTGCCATCGCCCTCCGGCATGCTATCCAACCTGGTCGCCAGGTACGCCAGTTGACTCAAATGGAACCGCGCGATCCGCTCGTACCCCGCCGAGAGATTATCGTGCGACGCCGCATGATGCCCGTCGCGCACTTCCAGGAACGGATAGTACAGCGCCGAAAGATCGCGCGCCAGCAGCAGCGAGGCCACGCGAGTCCGGTCCGTCTGGAAAGCGATGGCGATGATATCGCACATCAGGCGCGTGTGATCGCGCAGATCCTCCGGCAGGCCATTCGCCGGCCGCTCCATGGTAAACGCCGGGCGGTTCTTCCCCTTCGCCGCATCGTCCGCCTGATCCTTGCTCTTGCGCATGCCATCCACGCGCTTCTCCACTTCGCGCACACTGGTCAGGTATTCGTCCAACTTGGTCTTGTCGCTGGAACTGATCTTGCGGCTGAGCGCCTCCGCCCGATCCTTCACTCGGTCCAGAATGCTCATGTTGCGCAGACTGCCGCGATTCTCAAACAGATTGTCGAATGCCAGCGACGGATACACTTCCACGGGCACCGGCGAATCGGGAGTCTGCCACGAGATGTGCGAACTGTAGGCCATCGAAAAGTTGGTCTCGTGGAAACCCGTCATGGGCTGCTCGCAGGCCAGCACGATGCTCGCCTGCGGCGTATCCTGACCCACCACGTTGGCGATGGTCTGATCCACCGAGACGCCGGCCTTAATGATGGTCCCTTTTTGGATGTGCGCCCCGGAGAGCAAACTCCCCGTCTGCGCCGGATGGATGCCCTGACCCGTCGCCGCCTTATTGAACAGACCATCGATCACGTTGATCTTGCTCTTCAGCGGCTCCAGCACCGAGAGGGTCTTGCTGAGTTTCATGCCGGCGCCCGAGCCTTCGGCGCTCCAATGCTCCTCGTTGATGCCGTTCCCCATGAACAGCACTGCGAAGCGCTTCGGAAAGGCGGCCGGCGAGGTGGTATCGGCGAATGCGGGCAAGCTGGGGAGCCACGGCAGCGCCATGGTGACTCCGGCGCCGCGGAGCACGGCGCGGCGGGAAATGCGGCGGGGCGAGTTGCCAGTTGGTTCGGACATTTTAATCACCTTTCCTGGTCTGGGTCTGGGGGTCTGTATTTCGTTTGTTCAGAAACTGTGGGCTGGTCACAATGGTCTCCACCAGCGAGGAAAACGGATAGCCATTGGCCGCCAGCCTGGTCTGCATCTTCTCCACAGTCAGTTCATCGGAGAGCTGCAGAGAGCGATTCAGCGCGTAAGACAGAAGCTTCCGGCTGAGATTATCCAGATAGTCATTTTGGCGATGCTCGCGGATGTAAGCCAGCACGCCCTCATAGCCGGCACCCTGGATGCCGCCCGGGAAGACTGCGTTAGTGTCGACGGGCCTGCCGGCAAGGTCTTTGGTCCTTGCTTCACCCACCGGTCCGTACCCTTCCAGCGCCAGGCCAAACGTATCGAACCGCGCATGGCACGACGCGCACACCGGATTCTCACGATGCTTGGCCAGCATGTCGCGCAACGGCAATTCCGATTTGGCTTCATCGTTCGGCAGCTCGGGCACCACCGGGGGCGGAGGCGGGATCACCTCACCCAGAACGCGGCGCACCACCCAGTACCCGCGCTTCACCGGACTGGTCCGCAGACCAGGCGCGTTCTGCGTGAGAAAGACAGCCATGGGCAGCAGACCGCCGCGCTGATAACGGCCGGCATCGTCCACGCGAACCCAGCTATCCGCACTGCCCTTCACATCGGGTATGCCGTAATGCCTGGCCAACACGGGGTTCACAAACGTGTAGTCGCCGTAAAGCAGGTCGAGCACTGACCGGTTGTTGTGGATCACGTCTCCGAGGAACCGGATCGGCTCCTGGAACATGGCCTCGCGCAGTTCGTTGGTGAACATCGGGAAGCGATCGCGATCTACGGCATTGTGCGTTTCGAAACGGCGGAAATCCAGCCAGTTGCCGCCGAATTCGGTGGCCAGTCCGAGTGCGCGCTCATCCTTCAGCATGCGGCGAGTCTGCACCAGCAGCACATCCGTATTATGCAAGTCGCCCGAGGCGGCATGCGCCAGCAACTCTGCGTCCGGCATGCTGGACCAAAGGAAATAGCTGAGCCTGCTCGCCAGAGCGAATCCAGAGAGCGGATGCACACCCGGAACTCCCGCATCCAAAAGATCCACGCGATAGCAGAAATCCGGCGACATCAGCACGCTGACAATGGAATCGCGGATGGCGTCTTCGTGCGTCAGCCCATCCTTCTCGCGAAGCTTGTGGTAGTAGGCCAGAATGTCGTCGCGCTCCGCCTTCGTGAGCGGTCTGCGGTAAGCGCGCGCTGCGAACTTCAGCAGTGCCTCCAGGTGCAGTGGCTCCGCTTCCATCCGCATACGCTCCATGCGGCGGATGGTGTCGTTGACGCGCTGGAAGTGAACGCGAATCGCTTCCTTCGCCACCGGATTATTGTTCGGGTTCGCGTCCACCTTGGCGAGATAAGCGTCACGCAATCCGAAAATGACCGACGAGTCGTTCACCGCTTTGTCCGCGGGACGCGCCCGGCCGGACTCCGCGCCCTTGCCATCCACCTCGCCGCTCTGGTTGAAGTAGAACTGGTCCCACGTGCGGGCTGTGTGATCGGCAATGAAGTCGAACTCATCCCACAGGCGGTTCAACGCCTTCTGCCCTTTCTCGTCGAGAATCAGCTCCATCAGCGGCGTATCGTCGCGCCAATACCCCATCACGTTGTGGTAACCCGCGCTCAACAGACGGCCCTTGTCTTCGGAATCGTCCGGGAAGTAGCGGCCCCTCTCCTTGACGTAGAAGGTGTCCGGAAAAACCGAAGCGAAGCGCGCGAAAGAGGCTTCATAGCGGGTGCGTTCAGCCGCGGGAACCACCAGGTCCGGATCGCCGGCCCGAGCCTTCGCGGTGACCGCGGCCCAGTGCGGCCCGGCTTCCTGGTGCAGGCCTGGAAAGCGCGGGATGACCGGGACAGGGGGAGCCGGTTCGCCTTCGTTGAGCAGCACCTTGGGGTCGAACTCCCTGCGATGCGAGTTGAACTGGACATACTTCCAGTCCATCAGCGGCTGCGATCCCGCTGGCAGCCCGCGCACGATCGGAGCGGCAAACTGCATCGCCGTATGATTGCGAACCTTCACCACGAAATCGCGCATCTCCACGCATTTTCCGCGCACTGCATCGGGCTGATTCGCGCCCGGAGCCGGCAGCGCCCGCCACATCGCCTGCAGCTTGGCGATCGGTCCCACTTCTTCCTTCGCCGCCTCGGGAGTTTCGCCGATCAGCTTCCAGATCACCGGCAGATACTTCGCGCTCACCTTCCCATCCGCCGCCGTACTGGCCAGCGTAGCGCCCGGCTTGCCGAGAGCGGCCCGATACTTGTAGCTCCACGCCGCCTGGAAGTAATCGGCATAGTCGGTGGGTTGCCGTTCGTAGAAGCTCACGATCCGCTGGATGGCATACTTGTCGCGATCCGTTTCCACCAGCATGGGATGCGGCGCAAAGTCGAACCCGTCTGGCGTGAGCACCATGTCGTCGCCCACTTCGCGCGCGGCCTGCAGATACTTATTCAGCAGCGCGGGCGACATGGTCAACGACTCGCCCGAATTGTCGAAGCCCTCCGGATTGGCCGGATCCACCGGAAACTCGCGCGTCGGCCGGATGTCCACGCCGGTGAGGTCTCGAATCGTGTAATTGTATTCCGCGTTGCTCAGCCGCCGCGCCAGCACCAGTCCCGGATCGCCGGCGTTCCTGCGCGCTTCGTTCGTGCGCATCGCCTTGATCCAGTCGATCACCTGCTGGCGGCCTTCGGCGGGTGGCTGCGGCAACGGCGCTGGAGGCATCTGCTTCGCCGTCAGCTTTTCCATCACCAACGCCCACCGGGCATGGTCGCGGACCACCGAATCCATGGTCGTGTAGCTCTTCAGATCGAGTTGCGCGGCCGGCGTTGCACCACTGTGGCAGCCAATGCAATACCGCGTGACAAAGGGGCGCACCGTTTGCGTGAATTGTTGATCCAGCGGGGAATTGGCGGCGGACGCGACCCGCACCGCGGCAACTGCCATAACGAAGAATCGGGCCCACAGCATCGTTTGTGTTGATTATACAGGGCCTTCACACCGCCCGCAATGCGCCCGATATAAGGGCAGACCATGAACGGGATGATCGCGTTTGGGTGCCCCAGTCTGGGCCGCTGCGAGCGCTTTTGGAGAGCCATCACGGCGTCACCATCGAAGACCCGTCCCGCCATCTGGAGAATTCGGCGGATCCGGCGGTACACCAATGGATCCGCTGTCCTCGATGCCATTTCCAGCCGCCGCGCCAGTATACGCGATCGGCTAATGCACCCGGCCCGCCTCCACATCGCGCAGCAGAGCCTCTCCCAGTTCCATCGAGCGTTTGTGCAATGCAATCGTACCGGGATTCTTCAGCGCGCGCCAAAGCGATAGAGCGCGCTCTACCGCCGCCCCTGCGCGCTCCCCGTCTCCCAGCGTGCGCTGCACCGAGGCGAGGACGAAATAGGCGTTGGCGAGGTATCCCCGCGGATTGTCTCCGGGGAACGCCGCCGAATACCGCTCGCCACGACTCACCGCGCGGTTGGCGTAATCGAGAGCCGTGCCGCGATCACCCTGCGCGGCGTAGAGCTCCGCCAGCCCCTCCTCGGCGGCGATAGCCTGGGCGATGCCAAACGGCTCGTTCGGCTTGGCGTTGATCATCCCTTCCAGATCCGCGAGGGCCAGCCGGAAGCATTCGGCGGCAGCAATCGGCTGACCGAGCATCCTCATCCGAGTGCCGGCGTACTGCCGCGCCAGCGCTACCTGAATCGCAATCGAGGTGGAATTTGGATTCGCTTTGGCAATCGGATCCAGAATGGCCAGCGCTTCCTGAAGGCTCTTCAGAGAATCCGCCGCGCCGCCCGGCCCCGGCTCCACCATTCCCAGGCGCGCCAGGCTCATCGCCAGGTCGTATCGCGCGGTCTGGTCAGCCGGATCGGCCGCTACCATCCGGCGCGCCATCGCTATGGCCTTCTCGCAGTATGTTCTGGCCTCTGCGGAGTGGCCCAGATTGGCAGACCACGGGATCCCAAGGAGCGTGGCATAATTCCCGTACACTACCAACAGGTTCCGTTGGATGTTTACGTTGTTGGGTTCCGCCTGCAATACTTGTTCGCGGATCCGGACAGACCGCTCGAAGTACTCCATCGAAGCCGCCAGATCTCCGGCATCCTTTGACGATGACGCCGCACCCGCCAGCGCCGCCCCGAGTTCCTGTTGCAGATCGAGATTGCCGGGAAACCGCGAGGTCAGCTCCGTCACAATCGCCAGTTGACGATTGGCGTGCTCCAGGGCCGCTGTCGTGTTGGTGCTTTGCAGCGCCTTACTCAATTCGCCGTGCAGCACCGCTTCCTGGCTTACGCCTTCTATGGTGGGCCGGAGTGCGGCTAGTTTATGGGCGATCGGCAGAAGCTTCGAATAAACAGCGATTCCCTCCTGGCGCTGGAAATGGCGAACCGTCAGATCGGCCAGTCCCGCCTCTACTTCGATCCAGCGGAGCAGCACTTCCGGATCGTTCCGGCTTCTCTCGTACAGCGGAGCCAGCAGCGCTTCGGCCTTCCGATAGCTTTTGAGAGCGTCCTCGAAATCCCCCAGGCTGGGTTGGTTGGGCGCTCCTTGCACGCCTGCAATCTTGAAGTATGCAAGGCTCAGAACTAGGCGCGTGCGATCGTCCAGGCCGGATTCTCTCTCGATCGTCTCCAGATAATCCAGCGTCGTCTTTACCAGTTCCCGGCGCGCTTCGGTCGCCCCTGGAAGTTTGGCAATAGAGTCGTGAATGTCGAACAAAGTCTTGTTGGCCAGCCTCAGAAGTTGTGTCAGCCTCTGTTCGGCGCGCGCCCGTTCGCGAACCGCTTCGTCGCGCTGCTGGCTGGCGGTCACGCGCTCTGTGGATTCCGCGGCGCGCGCTGTTTCGGCAATTGACCGCTCGCGCTCGGCCACGTTCTTCTGGGCTTCGGCGCCACGCCGGGCCAGTTCCGCTCGGCCACGTTCTTCTGGGCTTCGGCGCCACGCCGGGCCAGTTCCGCCTGCCGCGATTGAGAGATCGACACCATCAGTCCCGTCACCAGGCTGGCGAATACCACCGCGACCCCGGCCATCTCGAAACGGTTCCGCTGCAGGAACTTTGTGGTGCGGTACCTGAACGAATCCTGCCGCGCTACCACCGGCCTGCCACTCAAATGCCGGCGAATGTCCTCGGTTAACTGGTCCACCGATTGATAGCGGCGCTCCGGCTCCTTGCGCATTGCCATCCGCACGATATTATCCAGATCGCGGTCCAGGTGGGGAGCGAGAAGGCTAGGCCTCGGCGCCTCCGTATCGCAAACGGCGTGCTCCACTGCTAACGGTGTGAGAGCGGCAATCTTCTGTGCGCGCTGGCCGGTGAGCAGTTCATAAAACACCGCGCCCAGGGAGTACACGTCACTGGCAGTGGTAACCGGAAGTCCGCGAACCTGTTCCGGGCTGGCGTATTCCGGCGTGAACGGCCGCGTCAGCGCCGTGGCCGTCAACCCTGCGCCGGGAGTCAGAATCTTAGCCACACCGAAATCCAGCAGCTTGGGAGAACCATCGGGTGTCACCAGGATATTGGCGGGCTTGAGGTCGCGGTGAACCACCAGGTTGCAATGGGCGTATGCCACCGCTTCGCAGATCTGCAGGAACAGCCGGCACCGTTGCCGGATCCCCGGCTTCCGTTCGCGGCAATAATCGTCCAGCGGCTGTCCCTTGACGTATTCCATCACGAAGAAGGGACTGCCTCCGGGCACCGTTCCGGCGTCCAACAGGCGGGCAATATTCGGATGGTCCAGATTGGCCAGAATCTGGCGCTCGTGGCGGAACCGCTCCAGAACATCCTGTGTGTCCATCCCTGGCCGGACCAGCTTGATTGCCACTTGTTTTTGGTATTGGTCGTCGTCGCGGATCGCCAGGTACACCGTGCCCATGCCGCCGTGCCCGATCTCACCCGTGACCCGGTAAGCTCCGATCCGCGCCCCTACCAGCCCTTCCAGCCCCACCAGCGCCTGCGCCTCATTCTCGATCACCTCGACGATCTCATCGGCGCTGCTATCCGCCCGAAGCAGCGATTCCACCTCCTCGCGCAGCACGCAATCTCCGGCGCAGACCGAATCCAGAAACCCGGAGCGCTCCGCCTCTGGCAGTTCCGCTGCCGCGAGAAAAACCTCCTCGGCCCTTTCATGATTCTGCGCGCTCATACCTCAAACTTCCCTAGCCCCGTGGGACA
This sequence comes from Candidatus Sulfopaludibacter sp. SbA3, assembly GCA_900290315.1. Classification (GTDB taxonomy): domain Bacteria; phylum Acidobacteriota; class Terriglobia; order Bryobacterales; family Bryobacteraceae; genus Sulfopaludibacter. The sequence continues at coordinate 9,576 of OKRF01000519.1, forward strand.
GACGATCGTTTTTCGTCGTCTGTCATCTTCCAGACTATGCGGCCATTTTCGAGAGAGGCTCGAAATTCGCCGCGCTTCGCCGAACGCGTTGCTTCACTCTCAAAGTAATGCGTAAACCGAGCGCACTTCTTGCTCCCTCATCGCGATTTCTTATCCGGCAGGGCAACGCCAGCGCGATCCAATTCCCGCCGCAGCCAAGCTTTGGCGATCCGCAGTTGGCTGCGCACCGCCGGAACAGACATCCCTAGCACTTCCGCCGATTCCTCTGCCGTCAAGCCCCCAAAGAACCGCATCTCCACCAGACGCGCCTTGCCTGGATCCTCCCGCTCCAACTCCCGCAGCGCCTCATCCACCGCCACAATCGCGGGTGAGTCAGCCGGTATGTCCATGGCGTCCACAAGCGGCAACTTTTTCCATTCGCCTCCCCGCTTGATCGCATCCCGGGTTCGTGCATGATCGATCAGGATCTGGCGCATCACACGCGACGCCACGGCCAGAAAATGCAACCGGTTGCGGTAATCGGGATGATCCTGGCCGATCATTCGGGCGTATAGCTCATGCACCAACGCGGTCGGCGGCAGAGTGTGGCCGGGCCGCTCGCTCCGCAACGAACCGCGCGCGATCTTTCGCAATTCGTCATAAAAAATCGGGATCAGGCCGTCGAGTGCAGCTTGGTCGCCATTCGCCAAGTTCTGCAGCAGCAACGTGATCGGCGCTCTTTCCGTCGGGCGGTCCATCGGCAGTCGTCCCCATTTTATCCGCTGTCCAGGAAACTTGCCTGCCCATCCGGACTGGCGGTCGAGCAGGACAGACCCGGTCGCCTGTTGTGTTGGCTAAACCCTAGTCTGTGACTCCCGCGAAACCTGGTAACGCCGGCGGTCCTGCCGCCGGTCAAACTCGCGATGCGCCCGAGTCACGCCCCGTTCAATCCGACGCAGTCGGCGGCGTTGCTGCCCCCGGCCCATCGCCCCCGTTTTTCGTCCCATCCATATAATCAATAATCAACCATGCCCCCATTGGTCTCCATTCGGCTGGCCACTCTCGAAGATACTCCTCTCCTGGTGACGCTGATCGCCGAATCGGTCATGAGGCTCCAGCCCGAGTACACCCGCGAGCAGCGCCTCGCGGCACTCGGCTCTGTCTTCGGCGTGGACCGGCGCATGATCGCCGATGGCACCTACTTCGCCGCCACCGTCACTTCCACCATCGTGGGCTGTGGTGGATGGAGCCGCCGCAAAACGCCCTTCGGCGGCGACCACTCGCCCGCCAAAGACGATGCCTTCCTCGACCCCGCATCGGACGCCGCCCGCATCCGCGCCTTCTTCATCCATCCCGCATGGACCCGCCGCGGCATCGGCAGCAAAATCCTGCTCACCTGCGAAGCCGCCGCGGCCGCCGCCGGCTTTACCCGGGTCGAACTCACCTCCACCCTCGCCGGCGTCCCCCTCTACCGCATAAACGGCTTCGCCTCGCAGGAGGAATTCGGTGTGCCCCTTTCCAACGGCGACAAGCTCCCCGTCATCCGCATGACCAAAACGCTCGTGCCGTAAGCCGCTTACAATGTTTTTTCATGTCCCAATTTGACATCGTAGGCGTTGGCCTGAACGCCACCGATACCCTGCTCATCGTTCCGCACTTCCCCGCCTATGCCGGGAAAGTCCCTTTTGAGGCCGAGATTGTCAGCCCCGGCGGCCAGGTGGCCAGCGCCATGGTGGCCTGCGCCCATCTCGGCCTGCGCGTGAAGTACATCGGCGCCATCGGCGACGATGAGCGCGGCCGCATCCAGATGGAAAGCCTCAGTGGCACCGGCATCAACCTGGACCACGTCCAGCTCCGCCGCGGCTGCGCCAATCAGTCCGCCTACATCATCATCGATCGTTCCACCGGCGAGCGCACGGTCCTCTGGCGCCGCGATGAGTGCCTCCGCATCGATCCCGGCCAGATCGCCGAAGAGCAGATCTCTTGCGCCCGCCTGCTCCATATCGATGGCCACGATACCCCCGCCGTCGCCCGCGCTGCCGCCATTGCGCGCCGTCACGGCATCCCCGTCACCCTGGACGTCGACACCATTTATCACGGCTTCGACCAGGTGCTCGCCAACGTAGACTACCTGGTGGCCAGCTCGGAATTTCCTCCGGCGTGGACCGGCAATCGCGACCCGTTCCAGGCCCTCGAGACCATCCAGAACGAGTACGGCATGAAGGTGGCCGCCATGACCCTGGGAGCCCACGGTGCCCTGGCGCGCGTCGATGGTGAGTTCCTCTACGCCCCGGCCTACGTGGTGAACTGTGTCGATACCACTGGCGCCGGCGACGTGTTTCATGGGGCGTTCTGCTATGCTGTCTTGCAAGGCATGCCGATGGCCCAGGTTCTGGAATTCTCCAATGCGATGGCAGCGCTCAATTGCACCGCGATGGGCGCTCGCGGCGGCATTCGCGGCCTGCAGGAAATCCGCCTCCTGATGGCTCGCGCCGAACGCCGCTCCCATCCGGAATTCACCGTGCGCGCGAATCCAACTGCCGCCGGCCCCGCTGCATCCAACATTTAAATGTTCCCCATTCGCGATACACAGCCGAGCTACTCCAAGCCTGTCGTCACGGTGCTGCTGATCGTGGTGAACATCCTCATTTTCCTGTTCGAGTACTCGCTCGATCCGTATACCCGCAACGCTTTCATCGACTCCTATGGCCTGGTGCCCGATCAGTTTCACATCTCCGCCATCTTCAGTTCCATGTTTCTGCACGCCGGGTGGCTCCACGTCCTGGGCAACATGTGGTTCCTCTGGATCTTTGGCGATAACATCGAAGACATCCTGGGCCACGAAAAGTTTCTCCTGTTCTACCTGCTCTGCGGCGTGGCCGCGGCGCTCTCCCAGACTTTTCTCAATCCTTTTTCGCGCGTCCCCATGGTGGGCGCCAGCGGAGCCATCGCCGGCGTGATGGGCGCCTACCTCATCAAGTTTCCCCGCGCCCAGATTCAGAGCCTGGTGACCCTGATATTCTTTTTCTTCCTGACCGAAATCCCTGCCTGGGTCATGCTGATCTACTGGTTCGTCATCCAGCTCTTCAGCGGCGTGGGCAGCATCGCCTCGCAGCAATATTCGCAAGGCGGAGGCACCGCGTTTTTCGCCCACGTGGGTGGCTTCCTCGCCGGCATCGTGCTCATCAAAGCCATGGGCACGCGCGAGCGCTATTACCGCCGCCGCGATCTCTATTGGTAAATGAAACCGCTCGTCACTCTCTACACGCGTGCCGGCTGCTGCCTGTGCGACCAGGCCAAGAGCGTGCTGGAGCAGGCCCGCACCCGCGCCGCTTTCGACTACCAGGAATGCGATATCGATCGCGACCCCGATCTGCTCCGCCGCTACAATGACGAAGTGCCCGTAATCGCCATCAACGGCGTGAAAGCATTCAAATACAAGGTGGATATGAAGGAATTTCTTAAGAAGCTGGCGGCCCGCGTATGAGCCTCGACGTTCTCGCCATCGCCGCCCATCCCGACGACGTGGAACAGACCTGCGGCGGCACTCTCATCCGCATGGCCGAAGCCGGCTATCGCTCCGGCGTGCTCGATCTGACCGCCGGCGACATGGGCACCCGTGGCACCCCCGAGCGCCGCGTCGAAGAATCCGAAATCGCCGGCAAAGAGATGCGCCTCTACTGGCGCGGCAATCTCCACATGCCCGACGCCCGCCTCGAAAACAACATCGCCGCGCGCATGACCCTCGCCGTGAAGATCTAACTCAAGCCGCGCGTGGTGATCCTGCCCTACTGGCAGGCCCGCCACCCCGATCACTACCGCTGCTGCGAAATGGGCTTCGAAGCCTGCTTCCTCGCCGGCCTCAAGAAACTCGACGAATACACCGAGCCCCACCGTCCCCAGAAGATCCTCTACGCCAGCCTCTACGCCGACGTGAAGCCATCCTTCATCGTGGACATCAGCGCCCAGTTCGAGCGCCGCATGAATGCCCTCCTCAGCTACACCTCGCAATATGGAGCCACCGAAGAAGGCGCGGCCCTATTCCCCGACGAAGGCGAAATCCGCGGCCGCCTAGGCGCCATCGCCCGCTTCTACGGCAATCAAATCGGAGTCAAATACGGCGAACCCTTCGTAGTCAAGGAAGCCATCCAGATCGACGACATCGTGGCCATGCCGGTGCGCTCGATTTGAGGAGGCAAACGCTACGCCGCAAACCCGTGCCACCCTCGAAAATCGCCCCCAACTAAAGCCAACGCTGTTCACTTAACGGGGCACGTCGCACACCGACATCGGCGCTCCGCCATCTTTTTCCAGTTGACTAGACTGGGAATTCACGGGAGTAATGTCCTAGATGGCCGTTTGGGGGCCAGGACGAGGTCGGCTGGGGCAACGGGATCAAATCTGAGCTTTGTACGAGTAGGGGACATGACCGGCCAATCTCTGCCCGATCCAGGGCGGTGGGGCGGCCAATCACTCAAGACGACCCAGGACAATTCTGCACAGTGAAGGCGGGGACTGCAAGCGGTTTTTGTGAGAACCAGGCCACCCAACCTCAGGAGCCCGCCGGACGGGCTTTGGGGGCCTTCACTGGTAACACAGCTCGAACGAAAAGA
>OKRF01000276.1:0-715 GCA_900290315.1 Candidatus Sulfopaludibacter sp. SbA3
CGCTTGCCGAGCCCGTGAAAGAAGAAAAGAGTAAAATGGGCATGATCATCGGCATTGTGGCCGCCATCGCGTTCATTTTGGTCGGACTATTTGTATATCCCGGTTTCCTGAAGCACGCCACCATTCCGGTTGGCGGACAGGCCGGGTCCGCGCTGTCGCTCAGCACGGAGCGCACGGGCGCCGACATCCTGGTCACCTGGAATCGCGATTCCGCCGCCATTAAGAACGCAACTCACGCCGTACTGTCCATCTTCGATGGCGATCGCCATGAGAGTTACGAGATGGACCTCGGGCAGTTGCGCGATGGCAAGATCATGTACTCGCCGATTACGGCCGACGTCAGCTTCCGCCTGGATGTGAACCAGCGGGGCAAGGGCGAACCGGTCACCGATTCGGTGCGCGTACTGCGGACGCGGCCCTCGCCCATGGGTGACGACGCGCAGCAAGCCGGACAGCCGGCCAAGACCCCGGCCACCACTACGGCCCCGAAGCCTGCCCAGCCCACGGCTATCACGCCCGATGCGCCCGTCGATACGCCTCCAGTGGAAGAAACCAAGCCGGCCGTCACGGCTGCCCCCACTAAGCCGTTCGACGCGTCCTCCCTGGTTCAGCGCTTGCGGCCGGCGCCAGCACCTAGCGAAACGTTGGACGCTCCGTCCATCAACCCTGGCGTTACGCCCAATGCCGGAAGCGCGACGATTTCCGGTTTGAACCT
>OKRF01000276.1:725-8475 GCA_900290315.1 Candidatus Sulfopaludibacter sp. SbA3
GGAAGCGCGACGATTTCCGGTTTGAACCTGAACGGCACAGCGCCCGCGCCTACAGCCCCGGCTCCCCCGCCGTCAGTGACAAAAGCTCCCGAGAAAAAGGCGGCGGTTGTCTCCGGCGGCCAGATCAAGCAGGCCGAACTGGTTTTCCGCAAAGAGCCTGAGTATCCCAAACTGGCCCGCCAGATGGGTGTAAAGGGAGTCGTGGAACTGACGGCGACCATCGGTATCGATGGCAAAGTGAAGGGCGTGAAGATTGAGCATGGCCATCCGCTGTTGACCAAGGCCGCCAGCGACGCTGTGCTGCAATGGATCTACAAGCCCACTCTGCTGAACGGCCAGCCGGTGCAGAACGATACCCGGATCACCCTGAACTTCATGGGCGAAAAGTAGGCTGAGCACAAAAAGACGGCAATTTTCACGAAATGGCCGATAAGACGTACTGGAGGGAAAGACAATCCCATGTCCGTTTCATCGGTTTCCAGTTCCCATGCGGTTCATACGTCGCACGCGCCGCAAAGCTCGAGTCCCACACCCAAGAGCTCGACTTCATCGAAGTTGCCAGTCGACACCGTCAGCATCAGTGCGGCCGCTAAGGCTAAATTGCAGGGTGGCGACGTCGACCACGACGGCGATAGCCACTAAATTACTCTGTTTCAAAAACTGGGGCTAACTGGGGCTAACGCGTCCGTTCCGGTCAGACTTGTTCTCTGTCCGGCCGTGTCGCTTTTGGGCCGTCATGGACAGAGTCTGACCCCAGACTCGCATGCCTTACACACGGCCATGGAAAGCCATGCGCTATGGGAATTACCAGACGCCTGCCGGAGTGCAATGTTGCATAACGTTTTGGCATGATACCGCCCCATGAGCTGGCTGTTACCGTATTTTGCAAACCTCTGTAGCGTCACTGAGCCCGGCTTACTCACACATCTTGCACCTATCCGGTGAATGTGAGAGCATGATTGCTTCTACCCAGGACAGAGGGTGCGATGGCTGTGGGCGTAGATCGCGAACGGATGGCGGCGGTTCAGCGCCAGAGTTTACTAGTGAAGCGGTTTCCATCGCCGCCTCCGCGCGCCATCGCGGTGCCGCAACATCCGCGTCCCGTTCAACCGCTGCTCCCGCCGGTCCCGAAACCCATCACACCGCCTAACTGGCAATCGAGTGCGTCCTTGCAGCCCAAAGTCTACCGCCCGGAGCCGGTCTTGCCGCAGCACGCGCCCGCGCCGGCAATTCAGGCCGCCATGCGTGGTGCGGCATTGCCTGTCACTTACCCGCCTGTCTATCGGCCTGCCGCTCCAGGCGGACTTCAGAGACAGTCCGCTTCGTCAACGCGGCCGAGTCCGCCCGTTCCGCCCCCGGTTTTCCGTCCCCAACCAGCCATGCGAGCTGCAGTTCCCGGATTTGCAAAAACGCCACCACGGCCGCCGGCGCCGTCAGTCCCGAGCCGGATGCCGCCATCTCAAATCGTGCCGGCTCAGCCGTGCCCCGGCCGGCTCAACAGCTTGCAACTCAGAAGCCGCTCGGTGCCTTCCCAGATGGTCCAGCGCCAGATCGCACCTCCTGGGTATCGTCCCGTTGTGATTGCCCGCGCGCTGACGGCGAGACCGCGGTTGCCGCTTCGGGTGCTCCAACGCAAAGTCGCACCTCCCGCGGGTCATCCTTCGCGCGTGGTGCAGAGGGATGTCGGTTTCGAATTTGAGACTGGATGGACCGTCAAGGCGCCCGGCGGAGTGATCGGCTCCGACACGGACATCGTAACGGGAACGCGCTGGAAGATGCGGCCCGACATGAAGCCCCTGCCCCCCGGGATGCTTCAGGGCAGCTTCAATCTGTTAAAACTCGGATACGATCTGCCTCGCTATACCGGTTACGGCAGTGTCGAGTTTATAACCGATCCGTTTCCCGAGACGCCAGCGGGACGGTTTCATTTGATCTTCACCATGAACCAACTGGAGCAGAAGGTTAAAAGTATCGGCAAAATCTCCAAAGGTCTGACCGGCTGGGGAGAGGTGCCCGTCAGCGATGTGGTAGGCGGAAGCGTGGTCTGGAGCCCTTGGATGCTGACCAAGCCGGAAAGGGACGACGTCTGGATCGATCGCCACGGCGAGCAGGCTACGGCCACGCCGCAGATGACTGCGGGTATCCGTCTCGTCCGGATACCGCGTCTTCTCCACGCAATGGGGACCGCTCCGCTCGGCGGCACACCAAATCTCCTGGCCCGGTATCAGAATCCCACGCCCGTGCGGCAATTGATCGCGGGAATTGAAGCGCGCGCTCACACCCAGGCCAACCTGCGTCTCGCAAACACGGCAGCCGAGAACGAAGCATATGAAGGAGCCTTGGCGCATCTCGGACTCATCGTCTGTCTGGCCGGGATAACGGCGACGGTCACCCAGGAGAAGTACCTATCGCCGCTTTTGAGCCGAACCGATTTTGGACGGCTTCCCCTCCAGGTTCGAAACGACATCAACTTCCAGAGAGACGTGATGATTGCCTCCGGCAGAGACAACGGAATGGGTTGGGCACCCACTCTCAACGATGCGCTCTTCATCGATGTGAACCGGGGCACTCGAACCATCGGGCAATGGCTGACCGCGGTGGCCAACGGCGCCGACCCCATGACCTGGGGTCAGGATCGCACGCTGGCCAGTTGGGACCCCCAGGTGGTCGGCCCCGTGGGCCATCAAAGTACCGGTCACGTTTACGAGTTTCGGGCTCTCGAAGGCAGCATTCCGGTGAGCGAATGGAGCGATTGGGCCGTGGACCGCTTCGACTACATCATGAATACGATCAACAGCTAGAACAGGACCGCCGGCATAGACCGATCGTCTGTCCTGCCACCTTCATCCTGCAAATCCCCCCGTTCGTCGCCCGCCGGAACTTTTGGTCACCCGTCCCCGTTATAATTGAGTGATTCAAAAGCCATGCGGTATCTACCACTCATCCTCAAGAATTGTTGGCGCAACAGGCGCAGAACTACGCTGACCATCCTCAGCATCGGTGTTTCGATGTGTCTGCTGGGCGTCCTGATTGCCTTGTTCCACGCCTTTTACCTGGCCGATCCGCCGGCCGATCAGGCGCTGCGCCTGGTGGTCCGCAACAAGGTTTCACTCACGGTGCCGTTCCCGCTGGCCTACCGGGAACCCATCCAGCATATCCCCGGCGTGCGCGAAGTAATGATCTCGAACTGGTTCGGCGGCGTATACCGCGACAATCGCGATCCCAAGAATATGTTCGCCCGCTTCGCCGTTGAACCGGAGAAGCTGTTCACCATCTACCCGGAATTTCAGATGCCCGAAGACCAGAAGAAAGAGTTCATCCGCGACCGCACGGGCTGCGTGATCGGCCACGACCTGGTGAAGGACTTCAATTTCAAAGTGGGTGACAAGATCCACATCGTCGGCGACATCTACCCCGGTGACTTCGAATTCACCATCCGCGGAATCTTCACCAGCCCGCGTGCCAGCGGGGTGTTGTATTTCAACAAGGAGTACGTGGATCAGTCCATACCGGAGGGCCGGCGCGGGCAGATCGGAATGTTCGACATCCTGATCGACAAGCCGGAGAACTCCAGCCGTGTGGCGGAAGCCGTGGATGCCACTTTCCATAACTCCACGGCGCAAACCAAGACGGAATCGGAACAGGCTTTCGTGGTGGGCTTCCTGGCGCTGATAGGCAACGTGAAGGTATTTCTCATCGCCATTTCCGCGGCGGTCATGTTCACCATTCTGCTCGTTTCGGCCAATACCATGGCGATGTCCGTGCGCGAGCGGGTGCGGGAAGTGGGCGTGCTGAAGACGCTCGGCTTCACTCCGGGCAACATCCTTTTTCTGATTTTGGGAGAAGCCTGCGCCATTTCCATTGCCGGCGGCCTGATCGGCTATTTGATCTCGACCGTGCTGATGAAGGGTGTGGCCAACAGCCCGTTCGGCGGCTTCCTGCCCTCGTTCCAGATGTTCGATGCCTCAGTCGCGCTGGTGTGCATCGCTACGGCGGCAGCCATCGGCCTAATGAGTTCGTTGGTTCCGGCGTTGGGAGCGTCGCGGGTTTCCATTGTGGAAGCACTGAGGAGTACGGATTAATCATGGCCATTCCGATTGCGTACAATCTGCGGAACCTGGTGGTGCGCAAGACCACCACTATCATGACCGCGTTGGGAATCGGCCTCACCGTCGCTGTGCTGCTGGCGATTCTGTCGCTGGTGGGCGGCCTGCAAGCCACGCTTTCGGCCTCCGGAGATCCGCTCAAGGTGCTGGTCATGCGCAAGGGCTCTGATTCCGAGCTGGTCAGCAATTTTCTGCGCGCGCAGTATCAGGACCTGAAGTTCAAGCCGGGAATCGCCACCGGCCGCGACGGGCAGCCGCTGGCTTCTCTCGAGTTGGTCACGGTGGTCAACCTGGCCAGCATCGAGAATCCCAATGGCACCAACGTGACGGTGCGCGGATTGACTCCCATTGGCATCGAGATGCGGCCCACCGTCCACATTAAGAGCGGACGCTGGTTCGATGCGGGACGCAACGAGCTCGTTGTCGGCAAGATGATCGCGCAGCGCTATCCCGACGCCCGCCTGGGAAAAAAGATCCACGTGGGACGCAGCGATTGGGAAATCGTCGGCGTGTTCGATGCCGTCCGCGGCGCGCAAGATAGCGAGATCTGGGGTGACTTGAACCGGGTCAGCGCCGACATGCAGCGTGTCGATGTGCTCAGCTCCGCGCTGGTGCTGGCCAGGGACCCGGTGGCCGCGAAGGCGCTGGTCAACGACATCGATAACGACCAGCGTTTGGGCATGCACGCGATTTCCGAAAAAGAGTATTACGAATTACAGACCGCCTCCGGTGTGCCGATCTTGTTCGTCGGCATGTTCGTCTCCGTCATTATGGCGATCGGCAGCAGCTTCGCGGCCATGAACACCATGTACGCCGCAGTCTCGCGGCGCGCCCGGGAAATCGGAACGCTGCGCGTGCTGGGTTTTTCGCGCGGCAGCATTCTGTTCAGCTTCTTTCTGGAATCGGTGCTGCTCTCGGGGATAGGCGGGCTGCTCGGCTGCCTGCTGGTGCTGCCGTTGGGCGGTCTCTCCACCGGCGTGGGCACCAGCAGCTTTGCCGAACTCGCTTTCGACTTTCGCATCACACCGCAAATCATCCTGATCGGCATCGCGTTTGCGGTCGTGCTGGGCAGCGTGGGCGGTCTCTTTCCGGCCCGCATGGCCTCCAGGAAAGAGATTCTCACAGCGCTGCGAGAGGTTTAGAGATTCGGTGAACCTATGGACGCGGAACTGAAGAATCTGAAGATCGACCGCAGCAAGCGGCGCGCTGGCGAACCTTCGCCGTGGTCGACCCGGTTTATCATCGCCGGCGTACTGCTGTTTCTGGGGCTGGGCGCCTGGCGTTTTCTCTCCGGCAAGCTGGATGCTGCTTCCATCGTGGAAGTGCAGCGCGTCCAGTCCGTGAGCGCCTCCGCCGCGCCCGAGGGAGTCGTGCTCAATGCCACCGGCTACATTGTGGCCGCGCACAAAATCGAACTGGCTGCCAAAGTGATCGGCAAAGTCAACTGGATCGGCGTGGAAAAGGGCGATCGCGTCAAGGAGGGCCAGGTGCTGGTGCGCCTGGAGGACGACGAATACCAGGCGCAAATGCAGCAGGCCAAGGGGCAACTGGTGAACCTGCAGGCGCGTCTGGATGAAGCCCTGCACGGCTCGCGCCCGGAAGAAATCGCCCAGGCGCTGGCCAACCTGAATTCCGCCAAAGCCGACCTGGACAACGTCAAAGTCACGCTGGACCGNNTGGCTGTGGACGATGCGCAAGCCCGCTACGATGGCGCCATCCACAAGGTGGATTCGCTGCAGAAGACCTACGATCTGGTCAAATTGGGACCGCGCCAGGAGGAAATCGACTCGCTGCGCGGGCAGGTGCAGCAGGCCAAAGGAGCGGTGGATTATGCCGAGACGAATCTGGCGAACACCATCATCCGCGCGCCGGTCACCGGAACCATCCTGGAACGCGCCGTCGAGAAGGGCGAATTCGTCACCACCAGTTTCGTAGGCGATCGCGGCGCCAAGGGATACGTCGTCTCGATTGCAGATTTGAACGACCTGGAAGTGGAACTCGACATCAGCCAGGGCGACTTCGCCAAGCTGAACGCCAGCCAGCGCGGCATCATCACCACCGATGCATTTCCTGATCTGAAGTACCAGGGCCACATCAAGGAGATCTCCCCGGAAGCCAACCGGCAGAAGGCCACCGTGCAGATCAAAGTGAAGGTAGAGAAGCCCGACGAGCATCTGCGTCCGGAGATGAATGCCAGCGTGGCGTTCCTGTCGGACGAAAAGCCGAAAAGCGCCGGCAGCCTCCCGGCCAAACCGGTGGTGATCGTGCCCGTATCGGCCGTTCACGATAACGGTGTATATGTGGTGCTGGACGGCAAGGCGGTGCACCGTGCGGTGAAGACCGGCGCCACCAGCGGGCAGGGCATTCGCATTGAAGACGGGCTGATCGGCGGGGAAGAATTCGCATTGAAGACGGGCTGATCGGCGGGGAAGACCTGATCGTCAACCCGCCGGCCAGGCTGAAGGAAGGCGACCGCGTGCGCCAGAAAGTTTGAATCCCATGAGCGAAGCCATCATCGAAACCAGCAATCTCAGCAAGCAGTACGTGCGCGACGAATTCACCGTGGATGCTCTCAAGGACGTGACCTTGCGGATCGACAAAGGCGATTTCGTGGCGTTGATGGGCCCTTCCGGTTCCGGAAAATCCACGCTGCTGCATTTGATTGCGGCCATGGACCGGCCAACGGAGGGCGAGATCCGCGTGCTGGGCCACAACCTGCGCGAGTTGAACGATCGCCAGATCGCTCACTGGCGCAACGAGCATGTGGGTTTCATCTTCCAGCAGTTCAACCTGATTCCCGTGCTGACCGCCCTGGAGAACGTGGAACTGCCCCTCAAGCTTACCAACCTCAAGAAGTCCGAGCGGATCGAGCATGCCGCCACGGCCCTCAAGCTGGTGGGCCTGGGAGACCGCATGAAGCATTTCCCGCGGCAACTCTCCGGCGGCCAGGAGCAGCGTGTGGCCATCGCCCGCGCCATTGTCACCGACCCCGCGCTGATTCTGGCGGATGAACCGACGGGCAACCTGGATGCCGCCTCGGCGCAGGAAGTGCTCACCATTCTCTCCCGGCTGAAAAAGGAGTTTGGCAAGACGGTCGTGATGGTCACGCACGATCCGCACGCCGCCCAGTTCGCCAATCGCATCCACCACCTGGAAAAGGGCGAACTGATCTCGGAGAGCGCACAGCCGGCCGTGTAGAGCGCCCGCGCCGACGATCGTTTTGTGTCGTCTGTTGGGATGGACGTTCCGCCCGCGAAACTTCACGAAAAACCGTCGGTAACGCCGGCGATCTTGTCGCCGGTACGGTGAGCGAAGCGAGCCGCACACAACCCCGGACCCTGTCTTGCTTCGCCAATCCATAAGCCGGTCATTTCGCCGGCATCGAGATCGATCAGGTCGTGCCACTTCTCCGCCAGAGCACTGTCAGGCGAGAGCCTGATATCATTTCTCTACCGATATCTTCGTACCGGAAGGCTCGAGATGATACAGCGCTCGATGATGGTTGCCGGCTTACTCTTCTTCACGCTCACCGGCGGAGCGATTGCGCAGGTCATCGATGTTACCCAGCGGCTTGCGGGGTTCGATGACTACATGGCCAAGACACTCAAGGACTGGAACGCGCCGGGTGTGGGCGTGGGCGTCGT
>OKRF01000276.1:8483-9271 GCA_900290315.1 Candidatus Sulfopaludibacter sp. SbA3
ACTACATGGCCAAGACACTCAAGGACTGGAACGCGCCGGGTGTGGGCGTGGGCGTCGTGGTCAACGACAAGCTGGTTTTTGCCAAGGGCTACGGCTTCCGCGACTACGAGAAGAAACTCCCCTACACAGCCGCCACCATGAGCCCGATTGCTTCCAACACGAAGCTCTTCACCGCCATCGCCACCGGCATGCTGGTGGAGGAAGGCAAGCTCACGTGGGACAAGCCGGTGCGCGAGTCTGTTCCTGCCATCCGCTTTTACAACGACCAGCTCAATAACGCGGTGACCCTGCGCGACATGCTGTCGCATCGCACCGGAATCACGCGCCACGACACCATCTGGTATAAGTCTGATTTCACGCGCAGGCAGCTCTTCGAAAAGCTGGTCTACCTGGAGCCGCAGGAGCCCATGCGCCAGACCTTCCTGTATAACAACCTGATGTTCGCCGCGGTGGGGTATCTGATCGAGCTGCAGTCCGGAAAGACGTGGGAGCAATTTGTCCGGGAGCGGATCCTGGATCCATTGCAGATGAGCTCCACCAGTTACAGCATTGCGGACATGTTGAAACGTCCGGAATTCGGCGCCGGGTTTACCGAAAAGCGCGATTCCTTCGAGCTTTATCGCATTCCCTACTACGAAGACACCGCGGGGGTAGCGCCGTGTGGCGCCATCGTTTCCAACATCGAAGAGATGTCTCATTGGTTGATCGCGCTGATGAACCAGGGGAAATACCAGGGCAAACAGGTGCTTCCGCCGGAAGTGTTGAAGGCCACTCTGCAGCCGGCCATT
>OKRF01000277.1:0-7308 GCA_900290315.1 Candidatus Sulfopaludibacter sp. SbA3
CCGTCGGCGCTCCTGGCGACGCTCGGGCTGAAGCCGGTAGTGGCGGCGTGGCCGCGGAAGCCGTCGGAAGCGTCGAAGACGGTGACGTGGAACTGGCGCCGCGGATCGGGTTTCGCGGCGTCGGCCCACGCATCCAACTCGGGCTTCGACAGGCGCACCAGGGCGCAGGCCATGTAGACCCACAAGGCATGCTCGTTGTCTTCCATAGCCCAGTGCGCGTCGTCGCAGGGCAATCCGTTCTTGCTGGTCAGGGTCGCGACACGGCCGTTCTTCAGACGGCTGAGACCACCCGCGGTGGAAGCCCAGACGGCACCTTGCCGATCAAGCTCGAGATCGCGGATATGGCCGGCGCCCAAGCCATCGGCAGGAGTGTACAACGTACGGATCTCGCCATCCTGGAAATATCCCAGTGCGCCGCGCAGCGCGAGCCACAAACCGCCGCGCGTGGGATCGACGATCATCGAACGGGACTGCTCCGGACGGCCCAGCCTTGTCCAGGGGAAGCGTTCGACCACTTGGCGGTCGCGCAGATGAAACAGGATGTCCTTTTGGCTGACCCAGAGACTTCCGGCGCGATCGCCGGCAATGGATTGGACTCCGCCGGGCACGCCGTCGACGCGAATAAAGTGCCCATTTTCGAGGTACGCCAGTCCCCCGCGCGTGGCCGCCCAGATCCGATCCTGCGAATCCTGAAAGAGGGACTCGATGGCTGCATCGGGCAATCCGCTGCTCTTGCGATAGATGGTGACGCGGCCGTTATCCCATCGGTTCAAGCCATCCAGTGTGCCGAGCCACATACTCCCATCGCGCGCCGCGAGAACGCTCTCCACGGTGGGATTCGACAGACCCTGCTCCACCGAAATCTTGGGCACCGCGAGATCACGGAAGCGGTCGAGGCCATCGAGCGTGGCGACCCAGATGTTGCCTTCCCGATCTTCAAACAGCCTTTCGACGAAATCGCCCGAGAGCCCCTCGGAGCGGCCGAACACATCGGTTCTACCCTCATGCACATGGACGACTCCGCGATCGGCCGTGCCGATCCACAGGCCGCCATCCCGATCGCGCAGGAAGGAGCGGGGAGAGAATCGCGGCGCGCCAGCCAGAAGATACGGTTCGGACTTGCCCTGCATGAGTTGGCGGATTCCGGTGAGCATGGCGATGGTGACCGCGCCGTTGTCGCCCTCGATCAGCCCTTCGACTCTGTCGGGCATGGGATAGAGACGCGGAGGTCCGGGCCGCCATTGCCACAATCCGCTGGTGCTGCCCACCCACAGGTTGCGCCCGCGATCTTCGAATAGCGTTTCGACGTAGCGGCCGAAACGGCCGTCTTCGCCGAAGCACTGGACGGAACCGCCGCGAATGGCGCACACCTTGCCGGCGGGGGTAGCCGCCTGACCGCCAGCCCACACGGTTCCGTCGCGGTCTTCCATGAGCGTCCAGACACTCTGCCCGGCGAGCTGGGGATGGCGAGTGAGGGTGGCGCCGTTCCAACTTGTAAACGAATCGGCGGTGCCGATCCAGAGAGTGCCGTCGCGCGCGACCAGCAGGCCTCGAATGCCGCTGTTGTTGAGTTGCTGGCCATGGGGTGGCTGCCACGGCAGCGCGCCGACGCCATCGAATCGAAACAGGCCGAACTCCGTGCCCAGCCAGAGATAGCCGTCGGGCGTTTGCGCGATGGCGGCGATGGTGCCTTTGACGAAGCCGCTGCGGATGGGCCATGCCATGTGCGCGTACTGGCTGGCGTCGAGTGCGGGATTCAGCGCAAACGCACGCGGCACACCTGCAAGTAGCATGCCTGTCAGTAACGCGCCCAGTATGACGGCCCCTCGTCCTGGTCCGCGTGCTCCGTCAGTGCCGGCCCACATCTGGTTTCATTCTATCCCGCACAATGCAGTTTCCTAGCTTTCCTGGCATTACATCCTTAAGATGCTACGCGCGGTCCAAAGGGACCACGCGCAGTACCTCCAAAGTGGCATCGAAAAATTACGGAACCTGGGGATTTTGCAAAGGGGTCTTGTCTGTTACCTTTGACGCACCAGGAGATGCTGATGTACACACGGTTTTCGCTCGGGGCCCTGTTTCTCACGCTGCTGACTGTGTCAGCGCACGCCCAGATTGTCACGGGCACGGTGCAAGGTCGTGTGGTAGACCCGGCCGGCGCGGCTGTCGCCGCGGTCTCCGTCCATGCCAAGGAGGCGTCTACCGGAACGGTGCGCGCCACGGTCACCAACGCGGAAGGCTTCTACGAGTTCTCCTTCCTGGCGCCGGGAAACTACGACCTGACAGTGGAGGCGCCCAAATTCGGACCGCAGACGGGAAAGGCCACGGTGGAGCTGAATCGCACCACGGTACTGAATTTCGAGCTGGCGCTAGCCGGCATGCACCAGGACCTCATGGTGGTGGAATCCGCGCCCGCCATCGACCTGGTGAGCGGGCAGGTTCGCCGCTCGCTGGAGGCCGACGAGATCGCGGCCATTCCGCTGCAGCGCAGCATTCTGAACCTGGCGCCGCTGATTCCTGGATTCCAGACGAATCCCACTGCGGGCCAGAACAGCCCTACGCTTTCCAGCGGCAGCTCCGTTTCGCTGAACGGAACCGGGACGCGGGCCACGAACTTTCAAACCGACGGTATCGCCAACGACGACAGCTCGGAGAATCAGAATCGGCAGGATGTGAACATCAGTACGATTCAAGAGTTTCAGGTTTTGACCAATAGTTACTCGGCGGAGTTCGGGCGCGGAGCGGGCTCAGTGGTCCTGGTGGAGACCAAGAGCGGGACCAACGATTACCACGGCGAAGCCTTCTGGGAAACGGCCAATTCGGCGCTGAACGCGAACGGTTTCTTCCAGAACGAAGCGGGCAGCAAGCTCGACCCGGTCACCGGCAGGCTGGAACCGGCGTCGCCCAAAGCGAGCAGCAAGTCGCACCGCATCGGCGGGGTGTTCGGCGGGCCCGCCATCAAGAGCAAGCTGTTCTATTTCGGCAGCTATGAGCGCGCCTGGTCGCCCGGCGACGTCAGTGAGATGGTCTCGCTGCTTCCGGAGCAATATCGCACGCCGCAAGTGGATCCAACACTCCCCGACGCGGGGGCGAGGGTGGCGTTCATAAAGAGCGTGATTGCCCGGTATCCCGACCTGCAGCCGAATTACACCGTCAACAATCCGTTCGGCTACATTGCCAACGTGCCGCAGCGGAATCCCGTCGCGGACATCTCGTTCCGCGTGGATTATCAAATTCGTCCCACCGACATCCTTTACACGCGGTACCAATACGGAACGTTTTTCCAGGCGGCCGACGACATCGTCCAGGGCGTAAATTCGAAGCAGGACCATCGATTTCAGAATTACGGCCTCGCCTGGACGCACATTTACTCGCCGCGCGTGACGGGTGAAGGCCGCTTCGGATTCGGGCGCCGCCGCATGATCGTGGGGCTGGTGGATGGCGATACGGTGCCGATTGTGGTGTGGAGCATAGCCAACGCGCCGACCTCGATCGGTACTCCTTCGCAGTATCCTCTGAAGCGCTACCAAAACGATTTTCAATATGTTTACAACGTGTCGGCGCAGGTGGGCAGCCGGCACACGTTGAAATTCGGCGCCGACGTACGCCGCAGCCAGCTCAACGATGAACTGCAGAACTACAATCGCGGCTACTGGCAATTCGGCTCGGCGGGGCCCTACAACGCTTATCAGAACTTCCTGCAGGGCGTGGTGCAGACGTATGAGCAGGGATTCGGGCCGCAGGAAAACGGTTATCGCAGCACGGAGGCAAATCTGTATGTGCAGGATTCGTGGCGCGTGGCGCAGACGCTGACGCTCAATCTTGGGGCGCGGNNGAATAACCTGGTCAATCTGGGCTATCCTTCCGACAGCTACGTAGAGCCGCGCATCGGCTTCGCCTGGGCGCCTGGCTGGAGCGAGGGCCTGCTCGGGAAAGTCTTCGGCGGACAGGGGAAATCGGTGCTGCGCGGCGGGTTTGGCCTGTACCACGGGCGGGTTTTCCAATCGATTTTTTCGCAGGTCAGCGCAGCGGTGCGCTACAATCCGCCAAACGGCGCGACGGTCACCGCGTCCAACCCCAACATGTCGGTAGCCGATCCGCTGGGCGCGTACCAGTTCACTCCGGGCCCTCCCAATGCCCAAGTGATTCTCACCGAGGCCGACCCGAATCTGCACATGCCTTACACCGAACAGTGGAACCTGACCTTCGAGCGCACGCTGCCGGCGCAGAGCACGCTTTCGCTGTCTTACGTCGGGAACCGGGGGATCGGCTTTCTACAGTACAACGGCTTGAACCGCGCGCAATTCCCGATAGTTTCGACGGTGCCGTCCACTTACCCGGGCAATAACTTCTCCGGAGTGGCAATCAATCAGATCGATCCCAACCTCTTCGATGCGAACCCTCCGCCGGGATACATTTCGCTGGCGCAGCCGTACACCAACCAGCGGCGCCCCGATGGCCGCTACAGCGTCATCCTGCAGGTGAGCAACAACGAATGGACCTACTACAACGCGCTGCAGGTTGTGTACACCAAGAGGTTTTCGCACGGCCTGACGGTGCACGGAAGCTACACGTGGTCGAAGAACATCGATACCGGGTCGGAGGCGACGTTTGTGGGGACCGGGGATACCAACTTTGCCATCAGCGAACAGCAGACGGCAAGAAGCCTGCGCGGGCTGAGCAGGCTCGATCAGCCGCAGCGGGCGGTGATTGTTTCCACATACGACCTGCCGATTTATCGAAGACAGTCCGGTGCGGTGGGAAAAGTGCTGGGCGGATGGCAGGTGAACGGGATCGCGACCTTCGCCGCGGGGAATCCGGTGACCGCGGTGCTGGGATACGATCTCAACGGCGACGGCATTGCGGGCGACCGCCCATGGCTTACGAATCTTTCGGTATTCGGCAAATCGTTCGACAATGCCCGCATCAACCCGGCCACCGGCCTCGAATATACGATGAACGAAATCCCCGCGTCGGCATTCTTCCCCAACGTGGGGGTGGCAAACGCGCACGACTGGCCGTGGTATCCGGGCACCGGGTATGTGGCGTCGGCCGGGCGGAACATATTCCGGCTGCAAGGGCAGAACAATTTCGATGTGGCGTTCGTGAAGAACGTGAGGCTGTTCGGCCACGATCGGCCACACAACCTGCAGTTCCGCGCCGAAATGTTCAACCTGTTCAATCGCGTCCAGTTCGGCGTGCCTAATTTGACGCTGGTGGATACGGGCGTGCCGGGGTACCGGATCAATCCGAATTTCGGGCTGATCACGTCGCAGCGAAACTTGCCGCGGAATATGCAGATTATGCTGCGGTATCAGTTTTGAACGTGGGGCCAACGGCCAAATGAAAACCTCAATAAGAACACACGAGGGCCACGTAGCTTTGGTCACAGGCGCCGGCCAAGGCATAGGTCAAGCGATCGCATTCGCATTGGCAGAACGGGGCGCGCGGGTGATCGCCACCGACCTCAAAGCGCCGCAGGCAACCGCAAGAACAATTGGCCCCATGGCAACGGCGCTTCAAATCGATGTGACGCAGGAAGAGGATTGGCATTCTGCATCCGTCAAGAGCCGGGACGTGGGCGAGGTGGATATCGTCGTCAATAACGCGGGTTATTTCCCGAACCGCCCTATCGAAGAACTCGATTTGGCGACGTGGCGAAAGACGATAGCTACTAATCTAGACTCACACTTCTTGAGCGCGAAGTATTTCCTGCCAACGATGAGAAAGAAAAAGTGGGGCAGATTCGTCGGCATATCGTCAAACATGGTCGGCTTGGCCATACCTGGCATGAGCCACTACATTGCCTCAAAGATGGGAATCATTGGGTTCATGAGAGGTTTGGCGAACGACGTTGCAAACGACGGCATTACCGCGAACACGGTACTGCCTGGGCTGACAAATACACTGGCGACTGCGCCCCAATCGGAAGAGCAAAAACGCTCCACATGGGGACAGCAGGCAATCAAACGCCTGGGAGAGCCGGAGGATGTTACGGGCGCGGTCCTTTTCTTAACAAGCAATGATGCTGCATTCATCACGGGGCAGGCCATTGTCGTCGACGGCGGTCAGTATCGCATCGGCTAGGTCCGTATTTACGACCATGGCTCGGATGTCGCGGTTTCCCCGGACCGCTACTTTTGAAGAAATGCGAGCAGTTCCTGATTGACGGCGTCCGCGTGCGTCGTGCACAGTCCATGGGGCGCGCCGGCGATCACTTTCAAAGTCCCATTCTTGACGAGCTTTGCGCTCAGTCTCCCCGAATTGTCGATCGGTACGATCTGATCGGCGTCTCCCTGAATCACCAGGGTAGGGACTTCGATCTTCTTCAGGTCCTCGGTTTGATCCGTCTCGGAAAAAGCCTTGATGCAGTCGTACGCGCCGACGATGGAGACCAGCATCCCCTGCAGCCAGAAGGATTCCCGAACCCCCTCGGAGACTTTGGCACCCGGTTGGTTATATCCGTAAAACGGAAGGGTCAGGTCTTTGAAGAACTGCGAGCGGTCCTTGATGACACTGGCGCGGATTTCGTCAAAAACCGACAGTGGTAAGCCCCCCGGATTCTTCTCCGTCTTGAGCATCAGCGGCGGCACCGCGGCAATCAGAACAGTTCTGGCGACACGCTTCTGCCCATGACGAGCGATGTAGCGGACTACCTCGCCACCGCCGGTGGAATGGCCGACCATGGTTGCATCTTTGAGATCCAGATGGTTCATCAGTTCGGCAAGATCGTCGGCGTATTGATCCATGTTATTGCCTTGCCAGCTCTGGCCCGAACGTCCATGGCCGCGCCGGTCATGGGCGACCACGCGATATCCTCGCTGCGCGAGAAACAACATTTGCGAGTCCCAGGCATCGGCACTCAAGGGCCAACCATGCGAGAAGGTGACAACCGGTCCCGATCCCCAGTCCTTGTAGTAGATCGTGGTTCCGTCTTTGGTGGTGAACGTGTTCATCTTCTTTACTCCGCAGCGGCGCTGCTGATGCTCCTGGTGGCCTGTTCGATCAACGCCGCGACAGCGCCGGGTTGGGACACGTAGATGGCATGGCTGCCCTTGACCTCTACTACCGCAGAACCCGCCCGCCTGGCCATGGCACGTTGGGCCTCAGGTGGGATCATCCGATCCTCGGTCGTGACCAGGTACCAACTTGGCTTGACCCTCCAGGCCGGTTCACTGATCGTGCCACTGAGAGCTCCCACGCCCCACGGGACCTGGGAGTCGGCCATGAACGCGGCCTTCTCAGCGTCCACGTCGGCCGCGAAAGAGGCGGCGAACTTTGCCCTGTCCAGGAACAGATAGCCGTCCC
>OKRF01000277.1:7318-12398 GCA_900290315.1 Candidatus Sulfopaludibacter sp. SbA3
ACCTTCGGATCGTTGCCGGCTTCGGTGATAACCGCTCCGCCGTAGGAATGGCCAACAAGAATCGACTCCCCGTCCTGCATCGCAAGAGTCCGCCTGGTAGCCGCCACATCGTCCTCCAAGGAAGTTGTCGGATTCTGGACGATGCTGACGCTGTAACCGTCCTTCTTCAATATCTTGTAGACGCTCTCCCAGCCAGCACCGTCCACAAAGCCGCCGTGAACCAAAACAATGTTCTTCAAAGTCGCTCCTTTGCCGTCGGACTTAAACTGCTGAATGGCCGGCGGTTTTGCCGAGCCACGACTGTAGTGTCGCGCCAACGATCCCTGGGATCGTCCCGATATGGAGTGCTTTTGCAGTAACCCCGTTGGAGGGGAAGCTAGTACCACGAAAACGTTATGCGTTCCAATCCGAGTCTCGTGATCGACTTGATCCGCAGCCGGGAGGGAGAATACCTCGAAAGAGGTACTCCGGAACCAAGCGGAACAGTTAGTGAAACCGTACTGGATTTCGTGATGCGATCAACCGGGCGATTGCGCATACTTAGGCTATGACCTCGGATTATGTCCGCGAAACAGAAAACGGATCAGAGAGTTCGACGGGCCTAAGCGTTCATGCCATGCCGGAGATCTCGGGCGAACTCCGACGGCTCCTTGCCGATGTCTTCGGCCTTTACCTCAAGACGAAGAGCTTCCATTGGCACATGACCGGCCGCCACTTCCGCGACTATCATCTGTTTCTGGACGAGCACGCCACGCAGATTTTCGCGATGACCGATGCAATTGCGGAGCGTGCCCGCAAACTCGGCGGCGCGACGCTTCGGTCGATCGGCGATATTGCGCGCCATCAGCGCTTCGCCGACAACGATGACGCGCAGCTTTCCCCTGGCGACATGCTGTCGGAGTTGCGGGATGACAACACCGGCCTGGTCCGGTTTCTTCGCGGCGCGCATGGCGTGTGCGATAAGCATGGCGATGTGGCTACGACCAGCCTGATCGAAACGTGGATCGACGAAACCGAGCGCCGGGCGTGGTTTCTCTCGGAGATCGCCAGCGAGGCCTAGATGCCAATTCGGATTCTCAGCGTCGACGACAACCCCCTGTTTCGCGAGGCGATTGCAGCCGTCATTGAAAGCCAGCCGGATATGGTGCTTGTATCCCAGGCATACTCCAGCTCGGATGCGATTCTGAAGCATCGAGCGGTGCAGCCTGACGTGACGCTGATGGACCTCCGGCTGCCCGACGCGAGCGGAATCGATACCTTGATCGCGATCCGCGCGGAGTTCCCCGCTGCGCGTGTGTTCGTGCTGACGACGTTCGAAGATGAAGTAGAGAATCAGCGTGCCATGGCGGCCGGCGCGCGCGGATACCTCTTGAAGACCATGCCCCCTAACGAGTTGACGCGCGCCATTCGCAACGCCTGCGCCGGAAACTAGACTCATCTCATAAATGCCTCATCAGGATGAGGGCACAGGCCAGAATTCAAGCCGGTCCAAACATGAAGGCACGGGGAGCCGACCGATCGCCTCACCAAACCGGCCTT
Source organism: Candidatus Sulfopaludibacter sp. SbA3 (assembly GCA_900290315.1). Classification (GTDB taxonomy): domain Bacteria; phylum Acidobacteriota; class Terriglobia; order Bryobacterales; family Bryobacteraceae; genus Sulfopaludibacter. Next base: position 8,858 of record OKRF01000277.1, read on the forward strand.
TCAGAATTGAAGCTTAAGCGCCAACTGAACGGAGCGCGGGCCGCCGATTTGGTATAGCGGGTTGAAGCCTCCACTGGTGCCGCCGGTTCCCAGGGCGTTCGCCAGCGTCTGCGTCGAGCGGCCGAACAACGGGCTGGGCAGACTGTTGGTGGGGCTGCCGAATCTGGGATGATTCAGGACATTGAAGAACTCGGCCCGGAAANNCACTTGCGAAGCGTCGAACCCGCGCAGCACGTTGCGGCCGAGATCGCCCTGTTCGCCGGCGGGCGCCGCGGTGAACGCCTGCTTATTGAAAATCTTGCCGCCGGGGTAACCCGATCCAAAGAGTTCCAGCGGCGCTCCTGGGAGGACATTCGGCCGAGGCAGCAAGGTGACGCCCGGCCCGTTATATACGGCGCCGACGATGTCGTCCGGCGGAGCCGACCGCCCCAGGACGAACAGGTCGGCCGACCAGCCGCCCAATGCCGTGCGGATCGTTTGGTCCGATGCCGGAACGGGCAGGGCGTAGGTAAGGCCGGCGGTGAACGAATTGCGAATGTCGTAATCCGAATCCCCGCGGTCGATGTCGGGACTGCCTAGCGCCGCGGGCGTGTTCAGCCGCGTCGCGAACGCATCGGTCGAGGAGATATCGATCGAGTGGGAAAAGCTGTAGGATGCCAACCCCTGGAGCCCCCGCGACAGCCGCCGCTGGTACTTGATCTGGAGAGCGTGGTAGTCCGAAGTCGCGGTGCCGCTGGTATACGAGATGTTGGGGAAATTCACGTTCAAGGCATTCAACTGCGTGATCCGGAGCAGGTCGCGCCCAATGGCGCCGATATACGTCAGCGAGACGCTTTGACTTCCTCCCAGGGATTGCTCCAGCGCCAGGTTCCACTGATAGCTGCGCGGCAGCTTCAAATGCGGGTCGGCGATCAGAAGAGTAGACGCCGGCAGATTGAGACTGATAGGCGGAGCGGTCGCATCCTGGGGGCTCAAGGGGAACGGGGGCGCATTCAGGGTCTTGCTATTCAAATACGGATAATAAGTGGTAACCCCTCCCAGCGAACCGGACCCGAGATCGTAGAAGATCCCGAAGCCGGCGCGAACCACCGAGCCCCAATTCGAGCTGCGGCCGAGCTGATACGCCAGCCCCAGCCGCGGCGCCACGTTGCCGTAAGTGGTCTGGTATAGCGGCGTGCCGCGCGGCGCCAGCGCCAACGTTGCCGGATTGTCCAGCCCGGTCACGGTGAACGGATCGTTGGCCGCGTTCTTGCCCTTCAGCGGGGGATTCACATCCCATCGCAAGCCATAGGTCAGAGTCAAGCGCGGGACGATTCTCCAGGTGTCCTGGGCGTACAGCGAGAAGTTCTTCCAGAGCAGTGCGTTGCTCTCACTGTAATACGTGTCGGCGACCTGAGCGATTCCCGACAGCGCTCCTCCCGGCGCGGTACTCATTCCCGTAAATTGCACAAACTGCCGGTAGACGTAAGGGCTGCTGAAGGGCGCGAGCCAGCGATAGTCCACGCCGAACTTCATTTGGTGCCGGCCGCTGGTCACCGAAAGATTGTCGACCAGGTTGATCTGCCGCTGCTCGGTGGCGACCGATTTGCCTTGGTTGTAAAGTCCGGTGCCGGGGATGTAGAACCCGAAAAGGCTGGTCTCCGACGAGTCACCCGCGGGAAACAGGAGCGAATCGGGAAGCGGAACTGCTCCGCCGAAGTTGTCCAGCGCAAACCAGTTGATCGTTTTCTGGTTGCTGTAGTTCGTCCGCGCCTCGTTACTGATGGTCGGAGTGATGCTGGCGTTCAGGCCTACGGTCGCGGTCTGCACGGTGGTCGATAACAACTGGCGAAGACTCAGCACCGCCCCCCCTAGGGCGGGAGCTCGCTGGTCCAGCTCGGAGGGCGAGTAATTATAGCGGCCAAACAGGTTCAGACGCGAATAGATGGCGTGATCCAGCCGCAGGCTGTACGCGTTCAACGTGGAAGGGTTCGAATAGCCGGCGTTGAATTGCGCCAAGCCTCCTCCCAGCTCGGGGCCGTTCGGAATCGGGAATGCGTTCAGGAACGGGTGCATCGAAGCGGGCGCCTGCTGCCGCGAGGCGGCGTCCGGCACCGCGCTTTGCTGCGAGGACGGCTGCCGCAGCCTCAGTCCTTCGTAGGAGAAGAAGAAGAAAGTCTTGTCTTTGCGCACCGGGCCGCCGAGAACGCCGCCGAAATCGTTTTGCCGCTCCGCCGGCTTGGGCAGGCCGTTGAAGTTCACAAACCAGTCCCTGGCGTCCAGCTTGTCGTTCCGGAAGTATTCGAAGAGCGTGCCGTGAAACGCCTTGGTTCCCGAGCGCGTCACGATCGAGATCTGCCCGCCGGGCGTGCGCCCAAACTCCGGGGCGAACGACGATGTCTGGATGCGGAACTCCTGCATGGCATCCACCGATACCAGGCTGTTGGTCCCGCCACCCGCACTGAGCGCCGGCAACGCCCCGGTGGCACTTTGCGTCAGGACCAGGTACCCCGTGACGCCGAAATTAGCGCTGACGCCATCCACTGTGAAATAGTTGGCGTCGGCGTGCTGCCCGTTGACGCTGAATTGGCCCGTGTCATACGTCGACGTGACTGTCGCCACCACTCCCGGGGTGAGCATCATGAGCGTCTGGAAGCTGCGGCCATTGAGCGGAAGATTCTCCACCAGGGCGCGGTCCACCACCGTGCTCACCGTCGCCGAATCGGTGTTCACCAGCGGCGCGCCGCCTTCCACCGTAATGGCCTCGGACGCATTGCCGAGGGACATCTCGAAGTCGATTTCGAGCGCGTCCTGGACGTGTAAGGCTACGTCCGGCTTGACCAGCGTGCGGAAGCCCGGCTTTTCGACTTCGATGCGGTAGACGCCCGGTGGGAGATTCGCCAGGTGGTATTCACCGGAACCGTTGGTAACCGTGGCAAAGCGGAGGTTGGTGCCGGAGCTGACGGCGGCTACCACGGCGGCGCCGATCACGGCTTGGGAAGGATCGGCAATGCGGCCGGCGACGGATGCGCTCGTGGATTGAGCGCGAACCGCAATCGGCAGCCAGACGAGCAGCAAAAAGAGAGGGGTGAACGCTCGACCCACGATCAACCTCTGAGATGAGATGTCCTAACGCTAGCATAGAAAATCGAGTTTCGGCTCACCCGAAAGAGGTATCTTGCCCGGGCGATTGGGGTTGCCGCTTCCAGTTTTGGGTAATCGGGCGCACACGGTTCCACCTGAGATAATCTGGATATCGTGAAACGGGCGCGCGTGCATCGCCGGAGCCTTGCCGTCCTGCTGCTCTCTTGCGCGCGCGCCTTCTCTCTGAACCCCTCGCTCGATATCAGCCAGTACGCTCATAGCGTCTGGAGAAACAGCGACGGTTTCGCCAAAGGCGCGATCTTTGCCATCGCGCAGACTCCCGATGGTTATCTGTGGCTCGGCACGGCATTCGGCATGCTTCGCTTCGACGGCGTCCGGCCGGTCGCTTGGACGCCGCCGGCCGGGCCGCAACTCCCCAGCAACAACATCTACACTCTGCTCGTCAGTCGCGATGGCA
>OKRF01000277.1:12408-18174 GCA_900290315.1 Candidatus Sulfopaludibacter sp. SbA3
CGGAGGGCTCGATATGGATCGGCGGGCTGGGGTCGCCCGCCGGAAGGCTCTGCGCGATTCGAAGCGGCCGGATCCAGTGCTATGGAAGCGACGGCCTTTTCGGCTCGTCGGTGAGGTCGCTGCGCGAGTACCACGGCTATCTTTGGGTCGGGACGGCGACAGGGTTGTGGCGATGGACACCGGACCCGACCCGGATTTACCAGGGTTGTGGCGATGGACACCGGACCCGACCCGGATTTACCCAATCTCAGATCCGCTGGAACGCATGCGAGACCTGATCGAAGGCGACAATGGCGCGCTCTGGATTGCCACGGAACGGGGGCTCAGACAGCTCATCAATGGGAAGCCGGAGCCCTGCCCGCTGCCGGGCGGTGGGCAGGTTAATCCGATCCGGCTGTTCCGCGACCGCGAAGGGAGCCCGTGGATCGGCACGAGGCAGGGCCTGTTGCACGTGCATCAGGGAAAGACAGATCGCTTCGCATCGTCGGATGGTCTCTCGGGCGATACAGTGCAGCGCATTTTCGAGGACCGGGAAAGCAACATTTGGGTCGCTACCAGTGAAGGGCTCGACCGCTTTCGCGATCTCGCCGTTTCCACAATGTCGGTTAAGCAGGGCCTGTCGGGCATCGGGGTCGGGTCGGTTCTGGCAGCGAGCGACGGCAGCGTCTGGATGGAAACGGGCGACGGCCTGAACCGATGGAACAACGGGCAAATCACGGTTTATCGTAACCGAAGCGTTCGCACGCTTGGGCCGGCCCAGTGGCCATCCGTCCGCGAGATCACCGACAGCGGATTGCCCGACAACTCCCAGGAGTCGCTCCTTCAGGACCAGCAGGGGCGAATTTGGGTCGCGACGGCCCGCGGCCTTGCCTATTTCGAGGATGGGCGGTTCGTTTCCGCGGGCCGAGTGCCCGCCACCCTAGTCCATTCGATGGTCGATGATCGAGCGGGAGGCATCTGGATCAATGACCAGGCGCAGGGCCTGATGCATTGGGTGGACGGGAAGGTGGTGGAATCGATTGCCTGGGCGAAGCTAGACCACCGCGATCACGCCAGCGCTTTGGCCGCCGATCCGGCGACGGGCGGCTTATGGGTGGGATTCACTCGAGGCGGCATCGTGTATTTTCGGGAGGGCCGCGTGCAGGCTCGATACGCCAGCGGGCTCGTCAATGAACTTCGCTTCGGCAGCGACGGCGCCCTTTGGGCGGCCACCGAGGCCGGATTCGCCTGGTTGAAAAATGGCCGCCTCGCCACGCTCACGCACGAGAACGGGTTGCCCTGCGATGCGGTTCATTGGGCGATGGACAACGCCGAGTCGGTCTGGATGGGCACGGCTTGCGGCCTGGTACGCATTCCGCGCAGCGAATTGGCGTCTTGGGCCGCTGATCCGAAGCGTACGATCCAGGCCGCGGTTTTCGATGCTTCCGACGGCGTGAAAGACCAAGACGGCGCCGGCGGCTACAGCCCACACGCCGCCAAATCGCAGGACGGAAGATTGTGGTTCGTGACCGGCAATGGAGTCGCCGTGGTCGATCCGCGCCGCATCCCATTCAACAAGCTTCCGCCACCCGTAAGCATCGAGAGGATCACCGCCAACGGCGCACCCTTCCCGGCCGCTGCCGGGCCGTTACGCCTTCCCAAGCTGATCCGCGATCTGCAGATCGACTACACCGGGCTCAGCTTCGTGGCGCCGGAAAAGAATCGCTTCCGCTACGAACTCGAAGGCCACGATACGGAGTGGCAGGACGCAGGAAACCGGCGCCAGGCGTTCTATAGCGATCTTCCTCCGCGCAAATATCGCTTCCGCGTGATCGCGTGTAACAACAGCGGCGTCTGGAACGAGGCAGGCGCAGCCTTCGATTTTTCCATCGCCCCAGCCTACTACCAGACCACGTGGTTCCTGGCGGTCTCGATCGCGGCCTCTCTTGCCTTGCTCGCCTCTCTCTATCGACTGCGGCTGCGCTACGTGAAGCATCAATTCAACATGCGCCTGGAGGAGCGCGTCGCCGAGCGGACCCGCATCGCACGGGATTTCCACGACACCTTGTTGCAGAGTTTTCAAGGGGTGCTGATGAAGTTTTCCACCGTGGCATACACGATCAAGGATCCACCAGAAGCACGGGAGACGCTGGAGAAGGTCATCGAGCAGGCCCGGCAGGCGGTGACCGAGGGCCGGGATGCGGTGCAGGCGTTGCGCACCTCCACGGTAGTCACCAACGACCTTGTACGCGCGATCACCACACTTGGAGAACAGCTCGCAACCGAATATCCCGGCGCCAGTTGTCCCGAGCTTCGTGTGCAGGCACAGGGCGCCTCCAGGGAGCTCGCTCCGATCGTCCGCGACGAAGTCTACCGAATTGCCAGCGAAGCAGTCCGCAATGCATACCGTCACGCGCAGGCGGGCCGGATCAACGTGGAGATCCTATACGGCGGCCAGCATTTTCGATTGCGGGTCCTCGACAACGGAAGGGGCATCGACCAGAAGGTTCTTGCTGAGGGAGGACGCATCGGCGGACATCACGGCTTGTCCGGCATGCAGGAACGCGCCAACCTGGCGGGCGGTAAGCTGGTTCTCTCGAGTAAACCGGGTTCCGGCGCGGAGGCCGAGCTAACCATTCCCGCCGCTTTTGCATACGTGAAGCCGGCCGCCGGGCGTCGGTCGATGTCTTCGGGAAAAGGAACTTCATGAAGGAGTGAGCGCCTGCTCCTAGCCTAGCCGCCCTTAGCAGGCTCACGTTGACACGCCGGCCCGGGAGCCTTATAACTCGATGATCCCGCGGCGTACCGCAATTGCGATGGCCTGCGTCCGGTCCTTCGCGCCAAGCTTGTCCATAATGTGCTTGATGTGCACCTTGACGGTCTCCTCCGAGATAAACAGGAGATTCGCTATGTCCTTATTCCGGTTTCCTTCCGCCACCTTCCGGAGCACTTCTACCTCGCGGCCCGTGAGGACCTCGTCGCTCATATGCTCGGCGATCTGCGCCGCTATCTCCGGAGGCACGCGTTTCTTGCCGGCATGGACGTGCCGTATTCCGTCTACCAGTTCGCGCGGAGGCATGTTCTTCAACAGGTAACCGCGAGCGCCGGCCTGCAGCGAGCGCTGAATGTCGACGTCGCCTTCGAAGGTAGTCAACATAATGATGCGGGCGTCGGGAAATTCCGCCCGGATCGCGATCATGGCATCGATACCGCTCAGGTCCGGGAGCCGGAGGTCCATCAGAGTCACGTCGGGCCGATGAACCCGGTATTGCCGGATGGCGTCCGCCCCGTTTACGGCTTGCGACACAAGCTCCATATCGGCCTGGCTGTTAATAACAGTAGCAATCCCCTCGCTCACCAAAGGATGATCGTCTACGCTAAGTACCCGGATCTTGCGTTCTTCGTTCATTCGTATTCCCCTCTGCGGAGGCGGTGCCCGCTACTGAGCGGCGCGCGCGCCTCTTCCGGACGAACTGCCATATGCCTGGTCTCGGTTCACCCTCGAATGCGAGGTGGCCTGGCACGGACAGCTTGACCTCGGTTCCGACAGTTGTGCTGCTGTAGACCTGCAGACGGGCGCCCATCTGTTCGGCTCTCTCCCTCATCCCCGAGAGCCCCCAGTGCCCGTCGCGGCCCGACTTCAGAGTTTCAGGATCGATCCCGCAGCCATCGTCGCGGACGATGATACGTAGTTGGCTCGCGGAATAGTTCAGCTCGACTTCAATCTTCCTGGCGCGTGAATGGCGAAATGCGTTGAGCAGCGCCTCTCTGCCGATGCGGTACAGATCGTCCCTCAGCAACGGATTCAGTTGCCGCTTTTGGCCTGCTACAACGATCCGGAAATCGATTTCTCCCGCGGTATTCACGTGGGTGATATGTTCGTCCCGCACCATCGAAAGGGCCTGCTCGATATCCAGCGTCAGGCTAGCCGTGGAGCGCAGTCCGCGGACGACGTTCCGTCCCTCGTCGGTCACCTGCCGCATGACTTGCAGGGCCCGGGTCAAAATGGATTTCTCGCGCGAATCTTCAGGCAGGGTGTCGGCGACGATATGCACTTGCATCGACGCGCTGAGAAAGCCCTGCAGCAGGGTGTCGTGGAGTACCTGTGCGATACGGGTTCGCTCAGCCAGCCGTTCCTCGAACCTTAAATTGAGGCGATCGGTCAGTTGCCGCATACGAAACCGGTACGCTCCTATGATCGTACACGCGGAGACGAGCAGCGCGGCCGCGCGGAACCACCAGGATTGCCAGAACAATGGTTCGACCTCAAAAGGGATGGAGGCTTCGCCACCGTTCCATAGGCCATCCGGATTGCTGGCGGCTACACGAAAGCGGTAGCGCCGGGGCGGCAAATTCGTATAAAGGGCTTCCCGTGACGCTGTGGGCTCGCTCCAACCAGGATCGAAGCCATCGAGCCAGTATCGAAAGCGAACGCGTTCCGGCACCGAGAGACTGAGCCCCGCATAACTGAATCGGATGCGCTGCCGCCCACCGGGGATTCGGACGGACCCTGCGACGGGAGCGGCCACTCCATCGGCGGAGATCCCTTGGATCTGCACGATCGCCGGAGGCATATTACGCGTCAACCGCACAGGGTCAACTACCGATATGCCGCGGTCCAGGGAAAGCCAAATTCGTCCGAACGGGTCGGCAACCACGGAGCGGTTACGCCGTACTCCTTCGGTTCCGCGCAACCCGTCGGCGATACCGTAATCCCGCCAATCGCCTTCGCCGAGGACGCCGCCAAGAAGCTTCTCACGGTTGGCGCGTACCACGTGCGTCGAGGTTGCCAGCCAGAGTGAGCCGAGTCCGTCCACTTCGAAGCCCAGGATCGGCTCCCTCAACCACTCGGGCGATCCGGCCACCTCGTGGATTCCCGATGAGTTCCGGAACGCCAGGCCCCGCGCCGTTCCGATCCAAAGAATTCCCGCCGAATCCTCGAGAAGGCAATAAACACTCGCGGAAGGCAGACCGTCCGCCACCGTAAATGACTGCCATTGGCCCTTGGAGAGTCGGCTCAACCCGCCCGAGGTGGCAAACCACATGGTTTGATCCGAACCCTCCAGGATCGCCTCGACCGCGTTCGACGGCAGGCCAGTGGCCCGCGTGTACGTAGTGAAACGTCCCTCGCTGAGGTGGCTCACGCCCCCGCTCAGCGTCCCCGCCCAGACGCTCCCGTCGCGCGCCTGATAGACCGAAAACACGCTGTCCTGGGCCAACCCATCCGCCTTGGTGTAAGTATGGGCGCTGAATGGCTCATTGGCGATTGTCAGCCTTGTCAACCCTCCCCGCTGCCTTCCCAGCCACAACTCTCCCTTGTGGCCGGCGATCGAGTACACGATATCGTTCTGTAATCCATCCAACGAAATCTGTCCGTGACGCCCGTCCTTCATCCACCATAGCCCGCCAGCCACTGGCGGGAACCACAGCCGTCCCGTTTCGTCGACGTAGACAGGATTGCTCCCATCCGTGGGAAGGCCTTCGGGTAAGGAATAGGTAACAAACGCGCTGTCCCGGAGGCGCTCGATTCCCGACGCGCTACCGATCCACAGGTTGTCCTCCCGGTCTTCAAACAGCGCCGTGACCGCATCGGGCGCCCGCTCGCTTGCCGCGTCCAAAGCAGAGACGCCGCGCTCATTGATTCGCAGCAGGCCGCGAGAATCGGTGCCGGCCCAGATATTGCCATCGCGGTCGCGCTCCATCGCCAGGACCTGAACATTGCGAAGCGGCTGGGCTTGCGGCAAGAGACGGCTGCCGATCCAGTGTGCAATACCGCTATCCGTTCCA
>OKRF01000280.1 GCA_900290315.1 Candidatus Sulfopaludibacter sp. SbA3
TTCGAGCCAGGCACGAAGATTCGCCAAAAGACGGCGAATTTCGAGCCTGGCACGGATTTGCGGGGTACTGCGCATTACGGCTTGGCGATTTCGACGGCGAAGACGTGGACGGGGCCTAACATATTCGATCGGAAAACGATCCACTTCATGTCGGGCGAGAAGGTCACGTTGGGCTCCAGGCGATAGTCGTGTTTGCTCATGTTGACGAGGCGTTCGGACCGAAAGAAACCGGCGTCAATCAGGCTGTCGGAACCGGCGGTCTTGATGCCGGCCACGTCGGGGACGCGCTCAGGGCGGAACAGGTAGATCCATTTGCCATCGGGTGCGCGGGCCACCATTTCGCTATCGCCTCCGTCACCGGCAAAGAGCGTCCCGTCGGGCGAGACGTTGAAGTGAACGGACCACTCATTGCGCTCCAGGTGATACCAGAGGCGTTTGCCGGTGGCGACTTTGTAGCCGGCCAGCCAGAAATCGACACCGCGCGGCGTCTGCAGGTCGTACCAGATGGTGGCGCCATCGGAGGAGAAGAATTCGTGGCCGGCGATCTCCATGTTCAGGGTTCGGGCATGCATCCTGGTGAGGCCGGCGCCATCGGCGTGGATGGTCCAGACGCGGTCCACTTCGTGCCAGGTGCCTTCGTGACAGAACATGATGAGGTTGGGATCGGTAGGTGAAAACTGGAGATGGCCGAGCCACGTGCTCGCGAAGGATATCCTTCAGCTCGCCCGTCTTGGTATTCACTGTGAAGAGGACGCGGGGCGCGCCGGCCCGGGTGGCCATGAGCTGGTTGTGCAGGCGAAGATCCTTAGCGTCCGCGTAGGTCATGGGTTTGCCATCGGGGCCGGTGGCGGCGTAATCGGGCTGGCCGAAATTCGGGTTGCGGGCTGGCACGTTGGTACCTGTTGGGGGCGGGGTCGCGCCATCGACGTAAGTGCCCAACAGAAGAGTCTCGTCGGCATTGAGGGACGAGACGTTGCGGCCCGGCGGGAGTTTGACGACTTCGCGGGTGGCTCCCGTGTCGACGTTGGTTGCGTAGACGATGCCTGGGCCACCGCGTCCGCCGGACTGCCGCTTGGTGTAGTACACATCGCCGGATTTGTGGCCGGCTACAAGGACCGACACTGGCCCCGCGACCAAAGGTTTCACTTCGCGGGTTGCCAGATTGATGGTCGAGATGCCGCCGCCGGCCGTGGTGACGATCAGCTTTTTGCCGTCGGCCGTGTAGGCGTTCTGGTTGAAGTACAGGCTCTGCGTGCCGTCTTCCCGGGAGAGACGGATGATGCGATGGCCGGTATCGGCATCGATCCATTCGGTGGGCAGATCGGCGGCAGATGCGGTGCCGCAGAGCGCCAGAATCAGCGGTAGTCGGTGGATAAGCATAATGAGTCTCCTAATAAGAAGACAGACGACACAAAACGATCGTCTGTCCCACGGGGCAGCGGAGCCGCAACCAAAGCGTCATGGCTTGGCAATCTCGACGGCGAAGACGTGCGTGGGGCCGAGCATGTTGGAGCGGAAGACCACCCATTTCATGTCAGGCGAGAAGGTGACGTTGGGCTCCAGAGTGTAGTTGTGCCTGGCGAGATTCACCAGGCGCTCGGATTTGAAATAGCCGATGTCGATCAGGTCCTTCTTATCGCGGAAGGAACTGCCCTTCACCATGACGGGGCGGAAGAGGTAAATCCACTGGCCGTTGCCGGGCGGGTTGAGCACCTCGCCGTCGGGTGAATGGGCGGCCACGCTGCTGGGGCCGCCGCCATCGCCGGCGAACAGCTTGCTGTCCGCCGAAACGTTGTAATGCACCGACCATTCATTCCGCTCCAGGTGATACCAGGTGCGATGTCCGGTGGCCAGATCCACGCCCGCCACCCAGAAGACGGTGCTGCGCGGGGTCTGCAGATCGTACCAGACGGTGTTGCCATCGGCGCTGAAAAACTCGTGGCCGGCGATCTCCATATTCATGGTGCGCTCGTGCATCAATCGCAAGCCGGTGCCATCGGTGCGAATGGTCCACACGCGGTCGTTGTAGTGCCACGGTCCTTCATGGCAGAACATGATGAGGTGGGGGTCAGTGGGGGACATCTGCAGGTGATTGGTCCAATCGTTCTCGGTGTAGATCTTGTGGAACGCACCGCTTTTGATGTCGATGGTATAAAGCATTTTGGGCGTACCGGCGGCCCAGTTGGCCTCCAGGCGTCCGCCCATTCCGGCTGGCGGCGGGGTGCGCGGTGTGGTCTTGCCATCGGGATCGGCCGCGATGCCCACGAGCATGGTTTCGTCCGCGTTGACGGCAATGGCGCCGCCGCGGCCGGCCTGAGGGGGAATTTTGGCGACTTCGCGGGTAGCGTGCGAGTCCAGGTCCGTGGCGTAAATGGCGCCTGCCCGGGTGTAATAAATCTGGCCGGTCCTGTGGCCCGTGACGAGGATGTTGACGCGGCCTTCGACCACCTGATCGATCTGCCGGGTCGCCAGATTGATGGTGGCGATGCCGTGGGGATTGGTGACGACCAGCTTCTTGCCATCGGCCGAATAGGCGTTCTGGTGGAAGTAGAGAGACGCCGTACCGTCTTCGCGCGAGAGGCGAATCACGCGATGGCCGGTATCGGGGTCGGTCCATTCGGTGGGCAGCGCCGCCTGTGCGGACAGCATTCGCGCAGCGGCCAGGGCAAGAAATAATAGATTGCGCATCATGGGTTATTCCTTTCCGCGGACTACGGCGTTGGGGCAGCGATCGAGCCGGAGTGTGCGGGTGGGTACGCCATCGACTTCCAGGTCCAAGGAGTCGCTGATGAGGAACGCCGGCACGGCCGGGGTGTTCATCCGCACGTTTCGCAGTTCGAGCCCGATGGTGTGGTGCGCGCGCAACCCACCGGCGCCGGAGGCGATGACATCGGTGAGGCGCAGGGCCTCGATGGGCATTTCGGGCAGACCCTCGATGTTGATGGTGAGAGCGGTGGGCGGCGTGTTGCGGCTGGCGTCGAGAGCGGTGGGCGGCGTGTTGCGGCTGGCGCTGCTGATGCTCACAGGGTTCCAGCCGTAGTCGCTGAAGCCGCGCGCACGGCTGATGGTCACGTGGCTGATGGCGATGTTGCGGAAGACCGGCGTGCGCCGCGACACCGGCTCTTCCGGTGAGGGCCGCTCACCCTGCATCTGATAGTACTGAGAAATATTGATGGCGCGGCCCACATCATCCATGGTCAGGTTGTCGATGCGGATGTCTTCCACGCTGCCGCCGCGTCCACGCTCGCTCTTGATGTTGATGCCGCCTTGTGTGCCCTTGCAGATCACGTTGCTCACCGTCACGTTTCGAATGCCTCCAGACGTTTCGCTTCCCATCACCACGCAACTGGAGCCGCGATGGACCACGGTGTTGGTCACGGTGATATTCTCGGTAGGCCGGTTGACGCGCAGGCCATCGGCATCCTTTCCGGCCTTCAGGGTTATGGCGTCGTCGCCATTATCGAGGTAACAGCCGGAGATGCGCACGTCGCGGCTGGAGTCGATGTAGAGTCCGCCAGTGAATGCGCCGGGGAACGTTTCCAGAGAGACATCGCGAATGACGGCGTTTTGCGAGTAGAGCAGGTGGACCGACCAGAAGGGGGCTCCCACCATGTGAACGCCTTCGATGAGAATGTTCTTACTCTCCGTGAAGCGGATGAACGAGGGGCGCAGGAAAGGCGCCACCTTGAGGTATTCCGATTCGGGTTGCGGGGTCTTCAGTTGCAGCAGTTGCAGCAGGCGATTCCAATCGGGTCCGAACGCGGAGCCGGGGCCGGAATCGCTTTTCGGCGTGGGACCGCCCATCCGTCGGGTCCACGCGGCGTTGTCGGTGGTGATGAGGCCGCGGCCGGTGATGGAGACGTTCTCCAGATCGTGCCCGCCGATGAGGGGCACGGGGCCGATGGTTTCGATGCCTTGCGTGCGGCCCTTAGTGTAGGGGAGTCGCGCGGCGGGGAATTGTACGACGGCGCCGGCGTCGAGGTGGAGCACCAGGTTGCTCACCAACTCGATGGGGCCGCTGGTGTACTTGCCGGCCGGGATGTAGACGGTCCCCCCGCCGGCGGCTTTGGCGGCTTGTATGGCGGAGCGGATGGCCTCGGTGGCAGGCGCGGTGCCATCGTTGCGGGCGCCGTAGTCCAGGATATTGAATGGAGCGCCGGCGAGAAACAGCAAGAGCGCGGGGACCACGAAGCAGATCATATCAAAGGAGAAGGGCGGGGGTTGGGGACAGGGGTTGGGGGTTGGGGAAGGATGCGCTTCGCGCGTCTTTTTTGATTGCCTTCTTCGGGTTGTCAAAGATCGGTTGCGGTGGACGGGTGAAAACGGCTCAGGCAGCCTTGCGTAGGGGCTGCCTGGCGGCCTCGCACTGCTTTTTGGCGTCGGCCAGGCGCAGGTTGTGGGTGGCCAGATGAGCGATTTTGGGGAGCGAAAAAGCAAATTGTGGGGGTAGGGCTTCGGGCGGAAAGTCGCGCTCCACGTCGTATGGTTCTCCTTTGGCGGCGGCGTGTAGCGCGAGCAGGGTGGCGTCTTCCACGATTTGGTTGAAGGCGGACTTGCGCTCGGCTTGCAGGTCCTTGAGCATTTTCATGTTCCGCTCGACGCGGCGCTGGGCGCGGCTTTCGTAGAGGGACATGAGGTTGAGGTTCTTGGCTTCGCAGGCCCAGGTGACGGCCTGAGCGAAGGCGGCGTCGATTTGGGGATGGTGGGCGAAGTAATGGTCGGGTTCGGCCATACCCATGGAGAAACGGGTGAGATCGATGGCGGCCGAGCGCTGGAGGCGCCATTCTCCACGGCGCCTTCCGGGGCAAGGTTCTGGTGAAAGCCTTGGCAGTGCGCCGTGTAGGCCGCCTCATCGTCTGGGGTCATGATCAGGATTTGGCCTGTCAGGCCGTGACGGTAGGCATTGAAAGCGCGTGGATCGCGCCGGGTGTTCGTTTCTGGTTGAGTCGTTTGTGGAGACATAAGATATCCCTCAATTAAGAGGGTAGCAGTCGAGATTGGCGTTGCCGGCAGGGGGTGTCTGTAAGTGGTTGAGAGAATTAGGAAAACTTTGGTGTAACTTGTGTGACCGACTTGCAGAACTCCCGGCAACACGGCTTGACAGGCGAGGCGGACTGTGAAAGG
>OKRF01000349.1 GCA_900290315.1 Candidatus Sulfopaludibacter sp. SbA3
GCTCGCCGTACCGGCGACAAGATCGCCGGCGTTACCCGCCGGTTTTTCATCCCGTTTTGCGGGGCGGTCCGCCCGTGACAGACGACAAAAAACGATCGTCTGTCGTACCGGCCGTGCGAGGGCAAGCTAAGCTGATCCTACAAGCTAGTTGTCCGTGGGGACCTTTTCCATTTTGTCGACCACGATGAGGTCGACCGGACCCTTCTTCTGTTCCAGTTTGAGGCCCAACTGTTCCTGGACGGCTGCGGCGAGCGGCGGTACGGCGGGGGGTTCATTGTTGTTGGCGGAAGGGCCACCGGGGCCTGGGCCAGGGCCGGGGCCGGACACGTCACGGGTGAAAGCGACGGCGGCTCCGCCCGCGGGCATCATGGCCATCATGCGGTTTTCATCCGGCGCGAAGTCCAGGGTGAAATCGTAATTGGCGGTCAACCCGGTCAGATCGGAGACCGGCTTGTCCATCTGATTCGACAACTGATCCACCAATGCCTGCATGGTTTGCTTGGTGCACACCATATGAGCCTTCATGCCGCTCGGGGTGCCCATCATCATCTGCATACACCCCTTCTTGGGGGCCATGCCTGCGGGAAACTGGGGCATTCCGTCGGGGCCCATGGTGATTTTGACCGGGGCTGCGAGCTTCGTCGGGACGTCGTCATTCGGGTTGGGACCGGTGGTGCCCGTGGCCGCCGAGGCGGGATCGTCTGGCGGCGATTCCTTCATTTTCGGGCCGTTCTTTCCCACCACCAAAGCGTACATCGGCATATCTTTGGCTTCGTGATGAACTTCGAGTTTGAAACGGTCCTTGAGCAGGTTCTGCAGCATGACTTTGACCTGCTCTTTAGTGGCTCCCTGAGGGACCTTGGCGACTACGTCGAAACGTTCGGTGTCCAGCCAGGCCGGCCCGGAAATCTGGTAGGGCTTTACGCCGAAGGCGTTCACCAGCATGTTCTTGACCGAGAGGTTGGTGTAGGTCAGATGGCCTGGATCGGCAGAGCCGGGGCCGCCCTTGGAGCCCATCATCATGCGGCCGGGTTGCATCGGCGCTGCCGGCTTGATGGAAGCCACCTCAAAACTCAATGGTTCGCCGGCAGTTTGCGCCATGGCGCTGCAGCTTGCCGCCAGAGTCAGGCAAGCTCCCAGGATCGTTGTTCGCATCAGTTCCATCTCCTTGTTGTATGAAAAAGTCCCCGCACCACATAGTAACGNNCGATCTCCTCCGGGAAGGCGCGACCTTTGATCGTGCCGGTCAACCTGGTGCTGGACGGCCAGGTGAAGTGGCGGCCGCGCCAGTTGGACGAGTTCCAGCGCGGCATCTGGGCCGCGGCCGTCCGCGATTTTGCAGGCTGCGGCGTTCAGATCGAGGGCACTTGGAAAGCGGGCGGCGTACAGCGGCCCCCCGGCAGAGAGCCTGTGATCAGCGGGCTGGAGCGCGGCGTACTCAACGTGGTAATTACCAACCGGATTCCGCTGGAGTGGGACCAGGGCCGCGCATGGAGCGGCGTGACCACGCGGTATCGCGGGTACGACCTTTGTATGGTGGCGCTGGATCATGCGCACGGCCACCAGGCGCCGCTGCTCTCGCTCAACACCTGTACGCATGAGCTGCTGCACGCCCTGATGCTGGACATTTTGGAAGACCGCCCACCGGGGCTGGCTGGACAGGCGCGGGAATTGCGGATCGACTGGTATGCCACGCGGCTGTGGCTGTTCCATGATGGCGCGGCGATTCGGAAGCCGGCACAGAAATATGTGGAGCGCCTCGGCAACCGCGGCGGCCTTGACCTAAAATAGAGCTTCGCAGCCTAGCTCATGCCGTCAGATAGACCATCGGAGAACCCTAACATTTTCGCGCGCTGGTCTCGCGTCTCTCTAAGGGCCCAGGGAGTGGCCGTGCTGGCATTCCCCATGGCCGTCCTGTTCGCCACGCTGTTCACCATCTATTGGGCTGAGGGGGATGTGCGAAGCGCCGATTCCGTGGTGGGGCACGCCTACGATACGCGCGCGGAAATCATGCAACTGCACAGCTCCCTGCTGGATGCGGAGACTGCGGAGAGCGGCTACCAGGCCACTGGGCAGGACCGGTTTCAAGCGGCCGCCGATGCGGCGCAGGCATCGGCGCGCGCTTCTTTGGCGCACCTGCCTCCCCTGGTCGGCGATACGCCGGCGGAGCGTGGCGCGCTGCAGCGGATTCAACGCCTGACGGAAAGCGAAATCGACTTGCTGTCACAGATGCGTGCGGCGCCTTCACCCGCGCGCGCCGCCCTCATGGAACGGGAGAAAGCGATGATGGGTGAGCTTCAGGCGCAATTGGGGCTGCTGAGCGAAGAGGAAGAGCGAATCTTCACGCAGGCGCGCTACGAACGCGACGTGGCGCGGCAGAGACTCTTCCGCACGGTGATGGCGTGCGGCATTCTAGGGCCGCTGGGCGCGCTTTTTATCCATCTTCTGGTGGCGGGGCGCCTGGTGCGGCGGGTGCAAATGCTGGAGGAAAACGCTCGCCGCCTGGCGCATGGACTGCCGCTGGAACCCTTTCCGGCGGGCACCGACGAAATCGCCGCCCTGGCCCGCCAACTGGAAGACGCCGCGTATCTGTTGCGCGACCGCGAGCGCGAACTGCGCGGCAGCGAACGCCGTTATCGCGACCTGTTTAACCAGGCGCCGATACCCTATGAAGAGACCGACCGCGCGGGCGTGGTGACGCGCTTCAACCAGGCCGTTTGCAATCTGCTGCAGTGCAGCCCCGATCAGACTTTGGGCCGCCACGCCTGGGATTTCGTGGCGCCCGATCAGCAGGAAGCCTTCCGGGCCGAAATGATCGAACGCATTGTCACCGGCAATGAGACGGGCCCCTTCGAATGCGATTACATGCTGCAGAATGGCTCCCGCATCGCCGTGGAAATCCGCGAAAACCTGATTCGCGATGAGCAGGGGCACGTCACCGGGGTGTGCCGTTCCCTGCTNNTGCGCAACAAGAACGAGCAGTTGGGGCGTGCGCTGGATGCCGCACGCTCCGCCACGGAAGCCAAAAGCCGCTTCCTGGCCAGCGTCTCCCACGAGTTGCGCACTCCGCTCAACGGCATCATCGGCTTTTCGGAAATGATGCACGATGGCCGCCTGGGCGCCGTCACGGACGAACAGCGCGAGGTGATGAGCGACATTCTCACCAGCGCCCGCCACCTGCTGCAGCTCATCAACGATATTCTGGACCTCTCCAAGGTGGAGGCGGGCCGGATGGAGTTCCGTCCCGAACCCTGCCTGCTGGAAACGCTGGTGGCCGAAGTACGCGACATTGTGCGGCCCCTCGCCGAAAAGAAGAATATTCATTTCACCACCGACGTGCCGGCCGGCCTCAGCGCCGTGATCGACCCGGGCCGCTTCAAACAGGTGCTCTACAACTATCTGTCGAATGCCGTGAAATTTACGGGACGAGACGGTTCGGTGTCGGTGCGACTCGCGCTGGAGGGCGATAGCAACTTTCGCCTAGACGTGGTGGATACCGGAAGCGGCATCGCGCCCGCCGAAGTGTCGCGCTTGTTCCAGGAATTTCAGCAGCTTCCGAATAGCCGGAAGGCCGAGCAGGGAACCGGCCTCGGCCTCGCCTTGACGCGTCACATTGTGGAAGCGCAGGGTGGTAAGGTAGCGGTGCAGTCTGAATTGGGGCACGGAAGCATTTTTTCCGCAATATTGCCGATGTTTGGCGTCAATAAAAACGGAGACGCGGACTAAGCCGCGTAGGCTAAAATACAAGGCAATGGCCGGTGAGCCGATCCTGATCGTCGACGATAATCCTGTAAACCTGAAACTCACGCGAATTCTGCTGGTTAACGAAGGTCATAAAGTGCTGACCGCCGCCAGCGCCGGAAGCGCTGGACGTTCTGCGCTCGTTCCACCCCTCGCTGGTGCTGGCCGACATCCAGTTGCCCGGAATCGACGGCCTGGAATTCACACGGCGGGTGAAAAGGGATCCGGCTACAAAGGACATCCTGGTGGTTGCGCTCACGGCTTTCGCGATGAAAGGCGATGAGCAGAAGGCCATCGATGCCGGGTGCGACGGGTACATCACCAAGCCCATCGATACGCGCTCTTTGGGCGCACGCATTCGCGGGTACCTGAATCGTTCCGCCGCATCGCAGGCTGGATCGCCGCCACCACCGGCGGACGGCGGTACGGTGCGGCAGAAGATCGCTCTTCCGCCGGGGGAATTCCAGGCGTTGCGGCACCGATTTCTGGAAGAAGGTCACGCGAAATCGCGCCAGTTGCTGCTCGATCTGGACGGCCAGTTCAATGCCAATGACGCGGCCCGGGTGGTGCATCAGTGGATCGGTACCGGTGGCCTGCTGGGCTATTCCGCCATCAGCCGTCTGGCGCGGGAAGTGGAAGGCGCCATGTTGGAGCGGCCGCTCGATAATTCCCAGCTTCGCGAATCGCTCACCAGCCTGGTGCTGGCGTTCACCACTCCGACGGAAGCGCGCGATGTGCCTATTCCCGAGGCCATCATACAGAACCTCGCGGGCAAGCGGATTGCGCTCATCGGCTTCCCCCACAGCGAACGGGAGCGGATCTGCGTGGCCCTGGAAAGAGCCCAGACAGTCCCGGTCTTCTTCAGCGCGGCGGATGCGGTGGATGCGCACCAGTTGCGTCAGTGCGCTGTGCTGGTGGTGCATGTGCGGCCGGAGACCATGGACTCCTGCTGGCTGAACCCCGCCACGATGACTGCCGTGAACCAGCCCATGGTGTTTGTGGGAGACCGCGATCACCTCTTGGAACTGGCTGCGCCGGTGCGATCTCTGGCGCGGGAATTTTTGATGGATTCGTGGCCTCCGGAAGAGGCGCTGGTGAGGCTGAACCTGGCGGTTGCCCCGCGTCGGGCAGGTGCGGATCCGCTTGACGGCGCGGCCAATCTGACCGGTGGAGGGATCATAGAGGGCCGCACCCAAGTGCTGATTGCCGCTGAAGACCCCACGGTGGTGGCCCTGGCGCGCACAGCCATTCAGAATTTCGGCATGGATTGCCGGACCGCTGCGGACGGCCGTTCCGCCATCGAAGCCATCCGCGAAGCCAGGCCGCACGCGGCGGTTCTCGATGTCCATATGCCGGGCATGGATGGATACGAGGTGCTCTCCGTGATCCGGCAGGAACGGATGCCCATTCGCGTGGTACTAATGACCGCGCGCCAGCACGAAAGCGACGTGCTTCGCGGCTTCACCCTGGGGGCGGACGATTACATTGTTAAGCCATTCAGTCCCATGGAGCTGGTGGCGCGGCTCAAGCGGCTGCTCGGGCGATGATCGAAGCCGAAATCTCAGTGGTTGGGGTGCTGTTGTGCGCATTCGGCCTGTGGATTTTGGGCATGTTTGGGGTGTCGCTGGTGCGCAGCCTTTCCTCGCGCAAGCAGAGCCGGGTGACGGAGACTCTCTTGCCCCAGATCCGCAATGCGCTGGTGGATTTTCTGGCCGGCCGCGACAACCAGGCCCTGCTGCGCGAGTTCGTTAAAACCAGCCCGGAGGACGCTGGCACCGCCATCATGAGCTTCCAAGGGACTGTGGGCGGGGACGCGCGCGATCGCCGGAGCGAGCTATCCATCGAACTGGCCCTGCTGCACGATTGGTGCCAGGATACCCATTCCAGGAACCTGGTGGAGCGCCGGACGGCCTTCTCACGCCTGGCTTTCGTCTGTAATTACGAGCCGTGCCGCCGGGTGGCTGGCGATCTGCTGAGGCGCGCGCTGAAAGATCCCGATAGCGATATCAGACTGTCCGCTTGCCTCGCCCTGGTGCAGTCCGGCGGCATCGAGGATGTCGAGCGGGTTTTCGAGCATACCGTTTCAGAGAATCTGCTGGTGCGCATTCTCCTCAGCGAAGCGTTGCGGCGGCATGCTGTGCCGCTCTGCGAGCGTGCCATCCCCAAGGTAATACAGTCCGGCGATCCGGCGCGCATACCGGCCATGCTGCAGATGGTGATCGCCTGGGAACGCGCCCTGCCCATGACCGGCGTCCGCGAGTTGCTGTACGTATTGGACCGCAAAGTGCGTCTGCTGGCTCTGCGCGTGGCTCCGCTGGTGCCCGATACGCCGGACGTGCGTACGGGGATTCTGGACGCGCTGATGGATGCCGATCCCGAGGTTGCCGGTGATGCCGCGCGCGCCGCCGGCCGGCTGCGGATCGAAGCCGCGCATCCCGGGCTGGCGCGTTGCCTGCGCGTGGGCAATGCCGACCTGGCGCGCGCCGCGGCGGCGGCTCTGGCGGAAATGCCTCCCCGCGGCTGGGTCACTTTGCAGGAGCTGTGCTCCAGCCCCAACCCGGTAACCGCCCTGGCGGCCAGCGAAGCGTTGGCCCGCGCCCGGGGGCCGGCTTGATCTCCACTGCCTTGCAGGTGGCTGCGCTGTCCCTGTTCCTCATGGGGGCCATCAGCTTCGCCATTCTCTTCAAGGGCTGTTACGTCCTGCGGCGTCAGGCGCGCCAGGGTTCCCACGACTATAGCTCCATCCTGCTGAAGTCGGCACAGGCGCCCATGGTATCGGTGGTGGCCGTGACGCCGGACGCCTCTGGGGAATCGCGCGGCTTCGTACGCCGGCTGCTCGAACTGCATTTTTCCAGTCACGAAGTGGTGCTGGTTCTGGATGGCCCTTCGGAGCAGGAATTCGCAAGATGGGAAGAGGAGTTCCGGCTCGCCGCCACCAGCAAGGGAACCTGGGAATCGGCCGACCCGCAGCGCCTGGTGGTGGTGAAGAAGGAACGCGCCGGCGCGGCGGCAGCCTACAATGCCGGCGTGGAGATGGCCGCGGGCTCCTTCATCGCGCTCTTCGACCACCAAAGCAAATTCACTCCCGACGCGTTGCTGCGGCTGGTTCCTACGCTGCTGGCGGACCCAGAAGGAGTTACCGCCGCCTGCGGGTTCGCGCCGGAACTCGCTTCCGGAGACCTGACGCAGCGTTTCGCCGCTATCGAATCGCTGCGCCTATGGCTGGCGCGGTGCGCCGGTTTTACCGGATGGGACATGCTCGTCCCCGTGCCGGGCTGCTGCCTGATGATCCGGCGTGAGGCCATTCTGGAGGCGGGCGGGTTTCCGGCATCGCCGGACCCGCGACAGGGCCTGCCACGGATGCTGGAGCTGATTCTGCATCTGCACGGAAGGGCGCGCACCGGCGGCGCGCCATTC
>OKRF01000281.1:0-360 GCA_900290315.1 Candidatus Sulfopaludibacter sp. SbA3
AAGTATCAGTTCGCCAACGTCGCGCCCGGGAAATACGTGGTTTCGGCGGAAGCCCAGGGGTACACGCGGAAGGCCTCGCAGGCGGCGACGGTGGCGGACGAGCAGAAAGTCAACGTCGCGGCAATCGCCCTGACGCCGGGCGGCGTGATCTCGGGCAAAGTGGTGGATGTCGAGGGCGAGCCCATGCCGAACGTCATGGTGCATGCTCTGGTCTATAACTATCCGCAAGGCGTGCGGAAACTCACGAAGGCTGCGTACGCCACCACCAACGACCGCGGCGAATTCCGCATATCCAAGCTGGTGGCGCGCCGCTACTACCTGATGGCTGACGCTCCGGAGCGGAAGCCGGAACCCAAGGGG
>OKRF01000281.1:370-1185 GCA_900290315.1 Candidatus Sulfopaludibacter sp. SbA3
TGAGGAGTATGCTGCCACGTATTATCCCAACGCGCTGGAAGCCGCGGGCGCCGCCGGGATGAGTGTGGCGGCGGGCGCGGAGACCGGTGGAGTCGATTTGCGGATGCAGAAGGTCCGGCTGTTTCACGTCCGCGGCCGGGTGATGGGCCTCCCGGGGGGCGTGCGAGGCCCTGCGGTGACGGTGGGAAGCTGCGAAGCTGACAACGACTTCACATTCACCGTAAATGGTAGCTGGGGGAACGCCGGCATGAGGTTGGAAGGCATCGAAGGCAATATTGTCATGGGGGTGGCATCCGTTGGAAACGCTCCGCTCGCAGCCGATGGGAGCTTCGATGTAGCACACGTGGCCCCGGGAGCTCACTGCGTTACCGCGCAGGGGAATGCTGACGGGCCAGCGAGCTTTGCGCGGCTGGAGATTCGCGTCTCGGACAAAGACCTGGAGAATGTCGCGCTGGGACTGGCAGCACCGTTCGAATTGCGCGGATCCGTAGTGGTGGAAGGAACGCTGCCGGAGCCGCTGCAGAACGTGCAGTTGATGATGCATCCATCCACGGATCTTTGGGGGTGGACCAATACAGTGGTTCGGCCCGACGGATCGTTTGTAGCGCCGAATATAGCCCCGTTGACGTATGACGTGGGTCTCCAGTTGCCGGACTATCTGTACGTGAAGACCGTCCGGCTGGGCAGTCAGGAATCGACGGATGGGCGGCTTCAGGTGACTGCGGCGGAGCCATTGACAATCGTGGTGGCCACGGACGCAGGACAGGTGGCCGGCACCGTGAAATCGGCCAACGGCGAGCCTGTGTCGTGCATGG
>OKRF01000281.1:1194-15416 GCA_900290315.1 Candidatus Sulfopaludibacter sp. SbA3
CGGCCAACGGCGAGCCTGTGTCGTGCATGGTGGCGATCGTGCCCGCGGGGACGCCATTCCGCATGGATCGATTCAAGAATGCCACCAGCCAGCCGGACGGCAAGTTCAGCCTCGCCGGAGTACCACCTGGCGACTACCAGGTGTTCGCGGTGGACGAGTTGGAGATGACCGCCATCGCTTCGCCGGAGTATCGCCAGGCCCTGGCCGCAAAGATCGCCACCGTGACCGTGCACCCCAATGGACGCGAAACGGTGGAACTGACTCTGATCCCCCTGGAAGAGACCCTCGCCGCGCTGGAGCGGGTGCAATGAAGAGGATGCTGCTGGTCCTTGTGGCGGCTCTGCGGTTGGCCGCCCAGGGGGCAGTGGTGGAAGGGCGGGTCGCGGACGCCGTGACCGGCCGTCCCATCCGGAACGCCGAAGTCATTTTACGCGGGCTGACGCGGTCCGGCGATCCTCCCGATACCGACAATTATGTTGCGGAAACGGACGCCAATGGGCACTTTCTGGTGCCGGCGATGGTGCCAGGCAAGTATGAAGTCATGGCTTCGCGCAACGGATACGTGCGCCGCATCCCCGGGCGGCCCTGGGAACCCGGCGCCATGGCGCAGGTCACGGCCGGCGAGGGAGGGCACGCGGTGGTGGCGCTCAAACTGGTGCCTACTGGCGTGATCTCGGGCCGTATTGTCAACTTGAACGGGGAGCCTGTGGCCGGAGCCACGGTCGAAGCCATGCAGGAGGCGTACGAGAGCAACGATTCCCTGGCTGCGGGCGCCGTCTGGTGGGGCCTGCCGGCCGCGGCGCGGCGGCAACTGCAAGCGCGCGGCGGCGCCACCAGCGACGATCGCGGTGAATATCGCATCTTTGGCCTGGCGCCGGGCCGCTACTCCTTGCGGGTGGCGGAAAGCAGGGGCATTCAGAGCAACTTCCAGGCTTGGGCGAATATGCCCGTGCCGACGTTCCGCGAGATGCTTTATCCCGCGCCGCTGGAGGTGACACCCAGTGGCGAGTTGCGCAACGTAGAGATCCGTGTCCGCCCGGACCTACCGCACGCCATCAGGGGAAGTGTGCCCTCTCCGCATGCGCCCGACTTTTCCATTGCCCTGGAGCGGCGCGGCGACTCATCCGGGCCGCCGGCCTTTGCCTCGTACGGCACTACGGAAGAGAATTTCTTCTTCGAAGGAGTGCTGCCGGGGTCGTACATATTGTCCACCACGATTCACGATCCCGCGGATCGGGCCCGGGCACTCTTCGCCCGCGCGGCGGTGGAGATGGTGGATCGCGATGTGGAAGGCGTTACCCTGCAGGTTGTACCGATGAAGACAGTGACCGGGAGCGTGTCCGCGGACGGGCCCCTCGCGTTCAAATTCTCCAACATGAACGTGGAACTGGACCCCGACAATCCGGACTCGCCCACCTTGACTGCGCGAGTCGCCGCCGATGGCACGTTCACCCTGCCGGTGCTGCCGGAGAGTTACCTGCTGACGCGCCCGCGCATCGCCGCGGCATACTTCAAGTCTGTGAAGATGGGGGATCGGGAACTGCCGGACCTGCGGGTCGATTTCGCGCACATGAATGGGCCCCTGCGCATCCTGCTGGGTACCGATGTCGCCAAGGTGGAAGGCGTGGTCAAGGATGCCGGGGGCAACCCCGCCGTCGCGGCGCGCGTCACCCTGATACCAGCGGGAGCGCAGAAGGGTTGGAACGGGCGGTTGCGATTCACCAACACCGACGAAGATGGCAAGTTCGCTCTCCCGGTGGTAGCTCCCGGAGAATACAAACTTTTCGCGTGGCTGGATGCCGAGTTGGGCGCCCCGCTGGATCCCGAGTTCCGCAAGAAGTACGACGAGCAGGGGCTGGCTGTGCAGATGGAAGCGAAGGGCGTGAAGGCGGTGGAGTTGCACGGGATTGTCACGGGGAAGTAGTGTATTCGTCTGGTCTAGAGTTGCAGGACCATGCGCAGTCCTTCGTCGACGGAGCGCTGGAGACGCGGTGGTAGCGTGCCAGCATGCTCAGTGAGAAAACAGCGGTCGACCGTCAAGAGCTGGAGACATTCACGACAGAGTCGCGAGGGAGGCCGGCCAAGCAAGTGGGCAACGGGACATTCCCCGGGGCGTCGGCGAGTTCCACGTTTGTGGTGATTGCTGCAACGATTGCGGTTTGAATCCGGCTGAGATTGAAACAGTCCGCCTGGACCACAAGCACCGGCCGCCTGCACTCAGGCTCGGATCGAAGAGGCTCGGGAAGATCTGCCCACCAGATCTCCCCTCGTTGAATCTCACTCATCCTTTACCAGGCGTCCTTCGTCAGAGACTTCAATTGGGCGCGATGCAATCCAGAATCCACTTTCGCCGTCTGGCGCGAATACACGTCATTCAGCCGCTCTGTGATGGCACGTGCATTCTGCCGCTTCAGAAACTCCTCAATCGCCTTGGCGTACAACTGGCTTCTGGAAACCCGAAGGCGAGATGCAGTTGCTTCCGCCAGGCGGAAAAGGTGGTCGGGTAACGACACGGCGGTCTTCATGCCTGCAGTATAACCAGAGTTATACCCGACGATCCTCCCGCTTCACGAGCCGGCTCGAGAGGACAGCGGTAAACTGCGGCCATGGCGTAAGGAGCGGTGAAGAAATACGTCCGCAAGCGGGTGTTGGTAGGCCGCCCCACGGCCGCAGGGAGTGGTTGGCCGCGGCAGCACGCAACCGGGCGGTCACGGACCCGGCCCTTACGCCTTGCGCGCCAGAATCTTGGCCGTCTGACGCGACCGGCCGGGCTCGCCGCCTTCTGAGTAGTAGAGAATCTTCCAGCCGGCGAACTCGCGGCGCAATTCTTCGGGTTCGAGATGGAAGGCGCCGCTCAGGTGCATGGCGCCGGCAAAGACGCCCCCGGGGCGAATGCCTTCCCGGATGGCGGGGAACAGATCGCGCTGCAGGTAGAAGAAGTCGCAGATCAGGTCGTAGCGCCCGGCTTCGATTGTGAATCCCGCGCCCTCCAGGTCGGCAAGGTGGATTTGGATCGGCAGATCGCGCGACTTTTGCCGCAGCACACCAAGCGCCACCGGCGAGGCATCTACGGCCGTGACCTGCCATCCCAATTGCGCCAGGTGGAGGGCATGTCGGCCGGTGCCGCAGGCCAGGTCCAGCGCGCGGCCGGGCGGCATCCACCCGGCAAGTTCCACCAGGAGCGCCGCGGGAGTGAAGTCCAGATTCGCGGGGTCCCTGTAGTGCTCGTCCCAGTCGCGCGGCACGGCTCTCAGTTCCGGAAGATCAGGGTTCGCGAGGGCTCCGCCGGCTGGCTGAGCGTCTCCAGCCACTCCTTTTCGAGCGCGGCCAGCGGCTTGCCGTAAACCTGCTCGACACTCGCGCTGCCTCCGCGCCACACCTGCTCCACGTTCTTGATGCCGTACTTAGTGTCCAGGTATTTCATGAAGCTGCCCAGTTCGGTATAGGTGATATCGGCGTTGTACATGGAGGATACCCAATCGGGGTTGACCAGCTTCTCCAGGGGCAGTAACCGGTGCGCCTTGAAATAGGCGCGGACGTCGCCATCCAGGATGGGGAATTCGGTGGTGTACACGGCCATGCCCTCTTCCACCCACTCCTGCGCCGCTCCCCACAAGTTCGATAGCATCTCATGCGCCATTTCGTGCGCCAGGGTGCGCGGGCCGTCGATCACATAGAACGTAGCATGCTGGTTGGGTCGCGACCGGCCATCGCCGTAAAACCCGATGAGCTTCTTCAGGTCGTTGCGCGATTTCAGAAAAAATGCGTAGATGCGCGGCTCATACGCCGGGACACTAATCATTTGCAAAAGCGTGCTGCGGTCCTCTTCGGCGATGATCTCCAGGTCCTTGATGGAACGCTCGGCGGGGGAGTTGGGCTGATAGCAGAGCAGGAAGTGGGGCGTCTGATTGCACTTCCAGTGGAAGCCTCTGTGGTTGAGGTAATAACGGATTTCGTCGGGCACATCCACACGGGCGCCGCTGGTGGCACTCGCCTGGGTCGGTGTCAAAGTGACGGCGGATGGACGCGGAGCAACCGCATGGCGGCAGGACGCCAATGCCGCGGCGGCAAGCACAATGACTGGTACGGTCGCCCGCATACGCCGATCAGGTTAACACGAGATGACGGCGAGCGCGCCCAGACTGGGGACAAACTCACCACAGGGGCCTGGTGAAGAGCCTAACACCCCATAATTGGCCCAACGACCGCCAACAACTGCTTCGGATCGATCGGTTTCTGCAGCATCGCGCGGGCGCCCAGATGGAGGGCTGCCTCCATGGCGCTGCCGGCCGCCGCTCCGGACATCACAATCACCGGCAGAAGGGGCTGGGTCTTCTGAATGCGCCGCACGATGTCGAGCCCATCGTGCGCCCCCAGGACCAGATCGGTGATCACCAGGCGCACGCCGCCACCTTCCAGGCAGCGGAAGCACGACTGGGCATTTTCCACTCCCCTGACGCGGTATCCGGCCTCGGCCAGGACTTCGCAAATCAGCATGCGGACGCCCTCCTCATCGTCCACCACGAGGATCGTGCCGGGCTCTTCGGCACCGTCCAGAACATCTCGCACCTTGCTGCATAATTCCACGGGCGAGAATGGCTTGGTCAGCAGAAAGGCGCCATCGCCCAGCGCTGCCGGGCAGCTTCCCAGGGAGTAGCCGGTACTGTAAAGCACTCGGGTGGCCGGCCGCAGTTCGCGGATGAGCCGCGCCAACTCGGGTCCGGTCATCCCCGGCATCACCACGTCGGTGAACAAGAGGTGGATGGGCCCCCGCCAAGCCTTGGAAACCGACAGGGCCTCGTCCCCTGTGCCGGCTTCCAACAATCGATAGCCATTCTCCCGCAGGATTTCCACGGCCACACGCCGCAGGTTCGTATCGTCTTCCACCACCAGAATGGTCTCGGTACCCGCCCGAACCTCCGCGGCGCGCGTCTCCGTGACGGCCGCTTCCGGCACGTTCTCGAGGATGGGCAGGTGAATGCGAAAGGTGCTGCCCTGGGAGGGCGCGCTCTCTGCTTCGATCCATCCCCCCGCCTGCTGCACAATGCCATAGACGGTGGACAGGCCCAAGCCCGTACCCGCGCCGGCTTCCTTGGTGGTGTAGAAGGGCTCGAAGATGTGCTCCAAGGTCTCCGGCTGCATGCCGTGTCCGGTGTCGATCACCGAAAGGCGCGCGTAGGGTCCAGGTTTGGCTTCGCGCGGGCGGCGTGAGGTGCGCTCATCCAGGGTTTCGGCGGAGGTTTCGATGGTGATACGGCCGCCGCCGGGCATAGCGTCGCGAGCATTCAGGGTCAGGTTCATCAGCACCTGGTGCATCTGGCCGGGGTCCGCCTCCACCAGGCCGAGAGCCGGATCCAGCCGGTTGACGATCTCGATGTTCTCGCCGATGAGGCGCTGCAGCATCTTGCCGGACTCGGTCACCAGAAGATTCAGGTGGACCGGCTGAGGCTGCACGGCCTGTCTGCGGCTGACGGCCAGAAGTTGTTGGGTGAGTGCCGCCGCCCTCGCGCCCGCGCCGCGGATATGCGCCAGCGTGTCGCGGAGCTTGGGGTCACTGGTCACTTCGAGAAGCAGGTCGCAGTATCCGTTAATGACCGTCAGGTGGTTATTGAAGTCGTGAGCCACGCCGCCGGCCAGGCGGCCAATCGCCTCCATTTTGCGGGTCTGCAGAAGCTCGCTCTCGAGGCGCCGGGTTTGGGCCTCGGCGGCTTTGTCCTCGCTGATATCGGTGAGAGTACCCACTACTCGAAGCGGGCATCCAACATCGTTGTACCCGATCGCCCGGGCCACCGAACGGATCCAGACCCACCGGCCCGTCTTGTGCCGCAGGCGGTACTCCCACTGAGTCAGGTTTCCGGAGGCGCCCAGACCGTCGAGAGGGTTCGCCGGAAGGGTGGCGCGATCTTCCGGATGAAGCAGGCTTAGCCAGCCATTGATGTTTTCCGTCAGTTCACCCGGCTGGTATCCCAACATCTCTCCGATGCGCGGCGCGAGGGTTGCGGGCGAACCATCGGTGCGAAAATCGAAGACTGCGTCGGTGATGGAATCGAGCAGAAGTTGCAGCCGCTCTTCGCTGCGCTGCAGGGCCTCGCTGGTTTCGAGCTCGCGCGTGGTGTCCTGCATCAGGGAGAGCAGTTGCGGCCCGGAGGGCGATTCCACGAACGCGTTAGTCAGCTCCGCTTCCAGTTCCTTGCCATCCCAACGCCGGAAAGAGCGGCGCACCCGCGGCTCAACGGTTCGCGATGCAAAGCGGGTACGATAACGTTCCAGCAGCGGGCCGGCAAGAGATCGTTCGTAGCATTCGGTAAACAGCCGGCCCACCATCTGCTCCCTGGTCCGGCCCATCATGGCGCAGAAAGCCGGATTGACGCTCACCACGTGGCCCTGGGAGTCGGTAAGCCGCATCGCCATGGAGGAATTCCAAATCGACCGCACAGCGCCCTCGGAGTGCTGCGCCTGCTCCAGCACGGAGATCACAATACCGAGCGTGATGCCGATGGGGACGATGGTGGCCATCGTGGAATTGAGCAGACCGTTCGGATCGCCATACCACCGAATGCCGATGTCGCCCAGAGCCACCAGTAAGAGGTGCGCCGAGTAGGCCAGGCAAAATCCGATGGTCAGCCACCCGGAAAAGCCACGCGCGCGTGAATAGTAGCGGCGGAAGCAGAGCGCATAGCAGGCAACACCCGCGGCATCCAGAAAGGTGCGCGGCGCTACCAGGAACTGGAGCCGCTGGATTGGATCCGTGCCGGCGGTCCAACCGCCCCCGGCCGAGAACGCCGCCAACCAGACCACCCCCGACAGAATGGCAATGGCGAAGGTGAACCAAACCCTCCGTTGCGCCGTATGGCCCGACCACAAACTCCAGGCGGCCAGCAGGAGGCAGGCCGGTCTGCACCAGGCCAATGCCACACCCAGAAGCGAGATTCCGGTGAGCAGAGTCAGGTTGGAGCTGCCGTTCCGGTGGACGAGTACATAGCCCGCCAGAGAGCCGACATAGACGGCCGTGACCGCCCACGAGAGCGCCCAGAATCCCAAATGCTGTTCCCGGCGAAGGCGCGCCCATACCAGCCATAGGACCAAGGCGAGCAGCACAGACAGGGCAATTTGGCCAATAACCAGGCCAGCTATTTTCTCAAACCACATGCTTTGCGGA
The DNA here is from genome assembly GCA_900290315.1 of Candidatus Sulfopaludibacter sp. SbA3. Lineage (GTDB taxonomy): Bacteria > Acidobacteriota > Terriglobia > Bryobacterales > Bryobacteraceae > Sulfopaludibacter. Next base: position 8,354 of record OKRF01000281.1, read on the forward strand.
CAGTCTATGGGGACGATTTGTATACGGTGGAGGGTGCCGAAGGAACCAATCAGCATCCCAGTATGCAGCTAAGCAGCTCTTTTTATTATACCTGCTGTGGGCTGGTGCTCATTCTGGTAATAAGTGTTTCTGGATTTTTCCCATGGCGTTGCGCGGCAGTTTCTCCACGGCAATGAAGGCCCGGGGCACCTTAAAGGATGCCAGTTTTTCCCGGCAGCGCTGCTCCATGGCGGCCGTTTCCACCTGGGCTTTGAACACCACATACGCCACGGGCACTTCGCCGCGCAGGCGATCGGGCCGCGCCACTACGGCGGCCTCGGCCACCTCTTCCTGCTCTTCCAGGAATTCCTCAATCTCACGCGGATAGACGTTGAAGCCGCCGGAAATGATGAGATCGCTCTTACGGCCGGCGAGAGAGTAGTAGCCATCGGGGGAGCGCACCGCCAGGTCGCCGGTGCGGAAGTAGCCATCCACGAAAGCGGCGCGGGTGGCCTCTTCGCGGCGCCAGTAGCCCTCGAAGACGTTGGGCCCTTTGAGGTAGAGTTCGCCGGTTTGTCCGTCGGACACCGGCCTCAATTCCGCGTTCAGCAACCGCACCGAGACGCCCGGCAGCGGCACTCCCACGCTGCCCGGCCGCCGCTCCCCTATGTAGGGATTGCTGATGTTCATGATGGTCTCGCTCATGCCGTACCGCTCCAGAATGGTATGGCCGTAGCGGACGCGAAACTCCTCCAACACCTGCGCGGGCAGCGGGGCGGACCCGGAAACGAACAGCCGCATGGCAGCTCCGATGGCGCGCGCGGCATCTTCGGGAATCTCCAGCAGACGCACGTACATGGTGGGCACGCCGAAGAAGAGGGTGGGACGAAAATCCAGGAACGTGGTTGCGGCGGAGTGGTGCTCGAACCGCTCCAGCAAGCGCATGCGACAGCCGGAAGCCAGCCAGCAATGCAGTCCGTTGCCCAGTCCGTGGGCGTGGAACAAAGGGAGCGCCAGCAGAAATCGGTCGGCCGCGGTAATCTGCCAGCAGGCCAGCAGATTCACCGTGTTGGCCGCGAAATTGTTGTGAGTGAGCACCGCACCCTTGGAGACTCCAGTGGTGCCGGAAGTATAGATGATGCCTGCGGGCGAATCGCCATCCCGAGGGACTGCCGGCCGTTCGGCGGAGAGTCTGGCGGCTTCGGCGGAGAGGGCAGCGACGTTCCAGACAGGCACGGGGGCGGCGAATTCCAAGGCGGAGACTACCGCGGCCGGGTCCGCGTCGATGAGAATGTGGGTGATCTCGCGGTCCCGGTAGAGGATGTTGATGGGGACGAAGATGACGCCCAGCTTGACGCACGCCAGGAACAGGTCGATCATTTCGACGCAATTGGCCAGGTACACGCAGAGGCGGTCGCCGGCACGCAGGCCGCGCTGCGCCAGAAGCTGCGCCAGGCGGTTGCTGCGGTCATCCAGCTCTCCGAAGGTGCAGGTGCGGCCCTGAAACTCCAGACCCGGGGCATCGCGGCGGCCGGCCAGCGAAAGATCGAACAGGTGCAGCAGGTTCACTCGGGCAACTCCTTGTCTTTGGTCTCTTCCGCCCAGGGTAGCAGTGCGAGGCCGGCAAGAAATGCTACGGACGTGAGGGCCACGGGGGTCCCGATGGTGTGCATGGCGGCGATTCCAGCGCCCACCAGAAAGGTGATACCCGCCGCCAGAAAGCGGCCGCATGAGGTGGCGAATGCGAAGGCGCTGCCGCGGCACTCCGTGCGATACTGCTCCGGCAGCCACAAGGTGTAGACGGCGAAGTTTGCGCCACCGATTCCCAGAAAGAACAGGCAAGGCAGGAACCAAGACAGCGCACCCGGACCCAGGTAGAAGAGGTACCCGAAGCCCACGGAGATGCACAGGAACATAAGCACGAAGTACAGCCCCAGCGACCGGCGGCGGCCCCACCGGCCGGGTGGAGAGCAGCATGGTGGCATACGACGCCAGACGCGCTGCTTCGCCTGAGGCGATTCCCGCGCGCCCCGCCAGTTCCGTCACGCTGGCCGGCACATAGACGGAGCCGGCCCACAGCCCGACCATGGAGATGAACAGCAGGGCCGCATTGACCGCGGTGCGCCGCCGGTACTCCGGCGAGAACAGCGCCAGGAAGGAATCGCCCGCGCTCCAATCGCGGCGCAGCGCTTGGACTCGCCGCTGCCAGCGCTCGGGTTCGGCCACGCCGTAACGGATGAACGCGACCAGCAGAGCCGGAGTTCCGCCCACGGCGAAGACCGCGCGCCATCCATACCGCGAGCCGATGAGGTGATTCACCAGGGCGGCCAGGAACGCGCCCACGTAATAGCCGGTGTGCATGTAGGCCGCGCCCTGCGCGCGGCGCGATTCGGGCCATTCTTCGGCCACGAATACACCGCCCAGCGTCCATTCACCGCCGATCCCCGCGCCGGCGAAAAAGCGGAAGAGCGCCAATTGCCAGACGTTGGCCGCCAGGCATCCCAGAAAGGTGAAGAGCGAATAGCACAGGATGGTGAGCACCAGGGTGCGGACCCGCCCGAAGCAGTCGGCCACCGGGCCCCAGAGAAAGGCGCATCCCCAGCCCACCAGGAAGGTGGCGAACAACGCACTGCCGTAGTAGCCGATGTGCGCTTGCGTGGCCGCCAGGCCCGACCGTGGCAACAGGTCGCGCAGCGCCGGCACCAGCACCAGGGCATAGATGAAGGAATCCATGCCGTCCAGCGTCCAGCCGCCCCATGCCGCCCAAAAGCCGCGGCGCTGGTTCCGGGTGAGAGGGACGGAGAGCATGGCAGATAAGGTATCTTACCGCCGCTTGCCGAGTAGGACGACGATCGTTTTTTGTCGTCTGTCAATCAGGGGCGGACCGCCCCGCAAAACGGGATGAAAAACGGGCGGGGTAGCTGCCGGTTGCACTCGCCGACCGGCGACAAGATCGCCGGCGTTACCCGCTCGCTACGCCGCTTTTTCGACCCTGTCTTCTTCGGGCTGGAAGAACCCTCAACCCTTACTTTCAGCTCCGGTGTTCCTGCTCGGATTCCACCAGGAATCTCCGTTCCGGACTGTCCGGAAATGACGCCGCTTCGACGGCGGCATAAAGTGCCAGAATACTTTTGCGGAAAGCAGCTTCGTCAGCCGCTCGATAGACGTCAGAACTCCTGCCGCTGGTCATCGTTGGCATTCCCTGAGCACCATATCGGCCGAAACGGGACTTTTTTACTACCCAATTTTTGCCGTTTTTGCCAGCCTCGCGGCACACGCTATGCTGGTCTCTGATGCGGATCGTCGTGCTGGTGGGCTTACCCGGTTCCGGAAAGTCCAGCTACCTCGAACGGATGGGCGTGACAGGCCTCTCGTCTGACGCGATCCGCCTGCTGCTGGCGGACGACGCTACCGACCAGACGATTCACGAGCAGGTCTTTCAGACCATGCGCTATCTCCTGCGGCAGCGCCTGGCGATCGGCCGCGAGGTGAGCTACATCGACGCCACCAACCTGCGTCCCGAGGAGCGGCGGCCGTATGTCGGGATCGGTAAATCGTACGGCTGCCAACTGGAAGCGGTTTTCTTCGACGTGCCGCTGGAAGTCTGCCGCGCCCGCAACGCCGCGCGCCATCGCGTGGTGCCCGAAGAGGCCATGGTCAAGATGGCCGCCAAGCTGGTGCCTCCTACCACCGCCGAGGGTTTCGACCGCGTGGTGGTGGTGGGCTGAGATTACAAGGGGGGACGTGCTATGAGCGAATCTGAAGGCAACCTGGACGTGTTGCAGAACATCGAGTTTGCGATCGTTGAGGTGTATCGCGCCGACAGGTCGCTCCTCGACTTCGATGCGAAGGACGCGCTTGACGCCCTGGTGCGGCACTATCATGCGCAGGAAGAGCAGCGCACGCCACCCCAGTTGAGACTCGACGACCGTTCGCTGCGGGTCTTCGAGTCCGTCCAGCGGATCTGCGAATGGCGTTTAGGAAGGGTGCCGGGTCCCCGAGGCACGGCCGATCCGGAAGCCTCCCTTCCGATCGGCGAACTGGTGGCATGCCTGAAAAGAATTTAGAAGTCCGTTCCACGCTGGACGGAACGTAACGGGCGGCAAGGGTATCTCCAGTTCGTTAGTCAGTTCTTGCCGTGAACCGGCCGAACGCTCCGGAGAAAAGCTGGGTGTCTTCCTGGCGTGCTTGGCGCCTTTGCGGCTTGACGAGAGATTCGGGTGGCGCGAAACCAGATCCAGCCCCTTCTCCCCTTTGGCGACGTTCCGATAGCGGAAATGGAGCTGGGAGAGTGAAGACGTTTTTCTCGCTAAGACGCCAAGGCGCAAAGCCGCAAAGAAAAGCTGGTTTGTTTTCTTGGCCGAGCGTCTCAAAATAGGGCTCCCGCCGATCCCATCGCGGGATGCCCGCGTCCGGCTTCAGCCCCGCGTGGCGTCAAGAATGTCAGCCACCGGAATCGCTCCTTCAAGCGGTTCCGGCAACGGAATCGAAGCGCCCGCCCGGTACTGCCGGGTCACATCGCCCTCTGTGACAGACACCATTTGCCGCTTGGGATCGACCACCCAGAAGCTGCGGCAGCCACTCGTCATGCACACATCCATCTTGTCGTTGATCTCATCCACCGTGTTGCTCGGAGACAGAACCTCAATGACCAGATCGGGAGCGCCCATCAGGTAGCCCGTGATTTCCGCTCTCCGGTCCTCCCGGACAAAACCAACGTCGGCCTGCCACGCTTCGTGTCCCTGTGCCCGGAATGGAAACTCGAGGGTCCCGAAGCCCTTACCACGGGTCCGCGGCAGCAGCAAGTCCGAGAGCGCCTGTTGAATCTCGGCGTGCCGATGCCATCGTGGAGGCACTAAGATTACCGATCCGTGATGCAGTTTCAGGTGTCCCGACGGTGGATCGGGAAGAGTCAGGAATTCCTCAAACGTCATCGCCAGCCCCCGCAAGAAACAGCACCACCCGCGCCGCCATGTGCTCCAGCACATTCAGCAACTCATGTCCCGATTCCAGAATCTCCAGCGCGGCGTTCGGATGCCCACTGGCGAACTGCTGCGAAAGCTCCGCCGGAACTACGTCGTCCTGGCCGCCGTGGAAAATCAGCGCCGGCTGGTGAAAGTCCGGGGAGTCCTCATATTGTTCCGCATCTTCCAGAAGGCTGTAGCGGAGAGCCCGCATGCGATTCTCGCCGTAGTGAAACACGTCCATGGTGCCCGTGCTGCGCCACTCATCCAGCGCGTTCGGTCCCAGGCGGCCCGGCCAGCGCCGCGCAAACCCGAACGCCGGGGCGAGCAGCACCAGGCGCGTCACTTCCGGATGGCGCGCGGCATAGAGCGCGGCCAGATATCCGCCCATGCTGGAACCCATGAGGGCGATCGATCGGCAGGCGGCGGCGCGCTCCAGCACGGCGAGCTGGCCGCTGATGGTGAGATGCTCGAAGTCGCCCGCTGCGAGATCGGGAATCGTCACCTCGGCGCCGGCCCCTTCCAGGCGCTCGCGGAAGAAACGCGCCTTGCTCGACGCGGGGCTGGAGGCAAAGCCGTGCAGGTAGAGGATCGGCGTCATCTCTTCTTGGCTGGCGGAGGCGGTGGTGCGGCTGCAGGGTCGTCGGATAATTCCGTGAACTTGATTTCCGCGTCGCTGGTGAACAGTTTAAACGGCTCGTAATGGTACAGGTTTTCCGTCATCACCTTGCCATCTACAAAATGGCGGTGCACCACCGACGCCGGCGTGAGGAAGCCATGTGAAGATCGCACATAATCCACCGTCCCCTCGTCGCGGATCTTGTGCCGGGCCGCATCCACGGACTCCGCCCACGCGTCCACGCGCAACGGCAAGCCGTCGCTCTGCCGCACCCAGAGTCTGCCGGCAAGCGCGCGATGCGTGGCCTGCCGGCCGTGAAATTCCAGCTCTCCCCCCGCCGCCGTCGTCTGTTTCCACGCCAGGACGGAAACCGAATCGGCGCCGACCCGGCTCTCTCCCATCGGCCGGCATTCCATGTTCTCCATGCCGCGCTTGGAAAACGCCAGCAGGATCAGGCCATAGTCCGTGGCGATGTCCACCAGGCCGAACTTGGCGAATTCCTCGAGCATATGTTTGCGCATGCGGTCATCGGCCGACTGCATGCCCAGGGATAAGGCACGGCGCGCCCCCTCGGGTGTTTGGATGCGCCTGCCATCCACCGAAATCACCTGGCGAAACTCCACCAAGTCCCGCGATTCCGAGTCCTGCAACCCTGCCACACTGTACTCGGAGACGATTTCCCGGACGCGCAGCCGGATCTTCGGCGCCTCGGCGGCTGCGGTGCCAACCCGCGGCTTGAAACGGGAGGGAGGCATGACACTCCGTTGCTCCAGGCTCTCCTGGGTAAGGGCCTTGGGCATGTTCTGCTGAAACTCCTCCGCTTCTTCAGCTACACGCGCCAGGATCGCATCCTGCGAGTTTTGCGCATCGGCGGGGATCGTCGGGAATGAGGCCAGACACGCCAGCGCCAGGAGCCGCATTTCTCCATTCTATGCTTTTCTACGGGGCCGGACTGTGATTAATAAGATGTGTGTTTACTGAGGCTTAAGTCCCATCGTGCGATTTCGGACATTGAACACCAAATTTTTTTTTTGCGAATACCACTTGCATCGCCGCCGGGACCCTGGTATGCTGAACAAGTCGCCGAATTGAGGATCTGAGGAATCGCACGCTCTAGCGACTTGTCACAAGGGCGTAACGATGGCATGTAAGACTTGGACCCTTTTGTAAGGAATGGTAACAAAACTTGGCGGGCAACCCGCTGAGCGGAATACGGCCTTCCTGTTTGGTTCTTTTCAAATTTCTTAAGGCTTTTTCAGTCGCGCCTATACGGATGCGGCTGGTACAAGTTTCGAGGCCTGCAGCAGTGTCTGGTATTACGATTCCAGGTATTGTTCGCGCAGATCATTGACAATCTGGTTGGATGCAGTAAAGAAGAATTCGTCAGTCTCTGAGTAAAACTGAAGCGATTGATTAAACTCAAACCATTAAATGAGAGTTTGATCCCGGCTCAGAATCAACGCTGGCGGCGCGCCTAACACATGCAAGTCGAACGAGAAAG
>OKRF01000282.1:0-1164 GCA_900290315.1 Candidatus Sulfopaludibacter sp. SbA3
ATGGACCGCTCGAGCGGCTGCTCGGCGGACTCGGCGAAAGCCGCGGCATCCGCATTCCCACACCGGCCGATTGGTCGATTCAACGGACCTTCATCCGCAGCATTCCAAAGTAGCCGGTAACGCCGGCGATTCTGTCGCCGGTCAAGCTGGCCACCGGCGACGAGCTCGCCGCCGTTACTTCTTCTTCTTGGGTACCGTGTAGCCTTTTGAAGCCCCCGACGAAGCGCCGGTGTCTCCGCCGCCTGCATCGCTGCTCGTCTTGTCTGCGCCCGCGGTGATCGGCGCTACCGTCACCCGCAGGGTGACATACGTGACATCCGGCACTGCGTTCGCCGCCCGCGTCTCTGGTGGCTGGCTGGTAGGCGCGTTCTTGTCCACCAGGTAGCCTTGCGTCAGTTCCAGCGTATCCAAGTGCTTGCCTAACTCGTCCGCATGCGCTTGCGGAACCAGCACGTAATCGCCGGAAACAAGGGGCAGATACTGGACTGCGCGGGTCTCATCGTCCAGTGCCTGGCGCGTGGCGACGGTCTGGGTCAACGGACTGTTGAGCAGAAAGGTGGTGTGCTGCTCCAGCGCGCTGTAGATGGTGGTGATCGCTTTGAGGGCCGGAATGCTGATCGCGGGGAAGGCGAAGAAGGGCGCAGTGATTCCCGCGATCTGCTGAGCGTCGGTCAGAATCTTGTGGATCAGCGATTCTTTGCGGACCACGGAGATATTCACCGCCAGTTTGCCCAGCCCGCCCGGGAAGACCACCTTGCTCTCGGGACCCGTGGAATTGGTGTTCTGAAAGCCCAGCGTCTGCAGCGAAGGCAGCTTACCCTGCTTATCCGGGAACAGCGAGGCCAGTGACGCCCACGCCAGCGGTGCGAACAGGTTCATCATCGGCCGGGTCTGCACGCAATCCACGCGCAGGGACGAAGATTGCAGTTGGCTGAACACCGTACGGTCCGCCTTGCTCGGCCGGAACTGGCCCAGGTTGATGGTCGCAGACACATCGCCCGGGTGATCCAGCAGCGCATCTTTAGGGATATCCGGCGCGTAATGAAATCCACCGGATCCGTGATATAGGAAACGGACCTCGCGCTCCGGTGCGGCCAGTTTCGGCGGGCCGCCCCGTTGGCTTTCGTAGAACTGATTCCAGAACGAGATGGAATCGTGCGTGTC
>OKRF01000282.1:1174-5767 GCA_900290315.1 Candidatus Sulfopaludibacter sp. SbA3
GGGCCGCCCCGTTGGCTTTCGTAGAACTGATTCCAGAACGAGATGGAATCGTGCGTGCCAGGCGGTGCGGTTGCTTTCCCCTGGCTCTGCGCCGAGGCTTCCGCGGGCGCCAGGCTCAGGAGGGCCCCAGCGGCCAGAATCTCGTCCAGAAAATTGCGGCGGTTGATCGGCATCAGTTCCCCTCGACTATCGGCGTCATTTCGAGAATTATAACGCGTCGAGGCGCTGGAACAGGGCCGCCGCTCGCCTTTCTGCCGCCGATGGTAGCGCCGGCGGTCGCCTTTTGCCGCCGGTGGTAGCGCCGGCGGTCGCCTTTTGCCGCCGGTGGCAGCGCCGCCCGCTCGCTTTCTGCCGCCGATGGTAGCGCCAGCTTTCGCTTTCTGTCGCCAGTGGTAGCGCCGGCGGTCGCCTTTTGCCGCCGGCAGTAGCGCCAGGTTTCGCTTTCTGCCGCCGGTGGTAGCGCCGGCTTTCGCTTTCTGCCACCGGTGGTAGCGCCGGCGGTCGCCTTTTTCCGCCGGTTCTTACCCCCTTCCTCGACCCCACTTGACTCTCGCGCCACCGCCTGACATGCTGTGATTTTGCCCATGATTAACGACCCACTTTGGCAACTCCAGCCGCCGCGCAAAGTCCGTCCGCCGATGCCGGAACTCGCACCTTCAACGTGCGCGATTATGGCGCCAAGGGCGATGGCAAGACGCTCGATACCACAGCCGTCCAGGCGGCCATCGATGCTTGCGCCGCCGAGCGCGGCGGCACGGTACTCATCCCCGCCGGCGACTTCGTCGTCGGCACCGTCGAACTGAAGAGCAACGTGACCCTGCACCTGGCAGCCGCCGGACGCCTGCTGGGCAGCGGCAATCCCGCCGACTACTCCGCCGGCAAAGGCGTGCCACCGGGCAACGGCAATGTGGTGATGCTGTACGCAGTCAACGCCGACAACGTCACCATCGAAGGACCGGGCACGGTGGATGGCCAGGGCAACCTCTTCTACACAGGCCATGGCGATAACACCGGCCCGGGCGGCAATCGCGCCGCTGGCTACGTCAACCGGCCCCATCTGCTCATCTTTTACCGCTGCGCCAATCTGCGGATCCACGACGTGTTTCTCACCCGCAGCGCCTACCATTGCATGCGCGTTCTGGAATGCCACTTTGTGCAGCTTGAGGGCATTCGCATTCACAATCGCGTCAACCTCAATAACGATGGCTTCCACCTGAACAGCAACGAGTACGTCCACATCAGCAACTGCGACGTCATGTGCCAGGACGATGCCTGCGCCCTGTTCGGCAGCAACCGATTCGTTACCGTCCGTCACCAACTGCACATTCAGCACCCGCTGGTCCATCTTCCGCTTGGGCGGCGGGCAGGCGGAGAATATCGCCATCTCCAACTGCGTCATTTACGATACCTTCGGCTGCGTGATCAAGATGCGCTTTGGCGCCGGGTCGCGCATTGAGAACGTGTCCTTCTCCAATCTGGTGATGCGCAACGTCACCGGTCCCATTTCCGTCGGCTTGGATTCCGGTCATCGTGCGGCCAATGCCCCGGCGCGGCCAAACGGCATCATCCGCAATCTCAGCTTCAGCGGCATCCGCGCCACCGTGGTGAGCGAAGGCGGACAGTTTGCCGACATGCCGTTCAAGAACAATTTCCGGCCCGGCGAAACGCGCACCTGTATCACGCTCAACGGAGTCGGCGACGAGTTTCTGGAAGGCATCACTCTCAACGATATTCACGTAACTTACGGCGGCGGCGGCACGGCGGCGGAGGCCGCCAATCGCGATGTTCCGAAGATGGCAGGCGAATATTTCGAACTCGGCACTCTGCCGGCATACGGCCTCTATGCTCGCAACGTCCGCGGCCTTTCCCTGAGCGGCGTGCGCTTCGAAGTGGAGAAGCCCGATATGCGCCCGGCCCTGGTCTTCGAGCGCGTGGAAGACGCCGCCATCAACAGCTTGAGCGCGCAGGGCAACAAGGATGCCGAATCTCTCCTGCGCTTCACCGATTGCCGCGACATCCTGATTTCCGCGGCCCGCGTGCTGACTCCCGCGGCGGTATTCCTGGGCGTGGAAGGCGCCGCCAGCCACAATCTCAAGATCGATGGCGGCGATCTCTCCAAGGCCGCCCACCGCTTCACCTACACCCGCGGCGCGGTAGCGTAGGCCTCCAGGCCTGCGTTCTCAAAAGGCCGGTATATACTGTGGATTCCGCCCGTATGCGCACGCTTTTCGTTGGCTTGATGGCATTTGTCGCGATGGGTGTCTTCGTCCATGCCGCTGCCGGCCAGACGGCTCCGGCGAAGCCCGACTTCTCCGGCCGTTGGACGATCAAGCCGGCTGCACCCGGCACAGCCCCAGCGCGCGGTGACATGGGCAGCGGCTGGGGATCTACCATCGCTATAGAGCAGGATTCCAAGCGGCTCACCGTCGAGTATGAGTTCTTCGCGCGCAGCGACTTGCAGCCACCGCTCAGGTTTGTCTACGCTCTGGACGGATCGGAAACCAGGAACTCCGTAATGATGGGCCGCGGCGTCCAAGTACAGACCTCGAAGACCCGCTGGGACGGTGACAAACTGGTCATCACGACGATCCACACGTTTACCGACCCTGCGTCAGGCAGGCCGATGACGGCCGAGGTGAAGCAAACGCTGTCGCTCGAATCGCCAACATCTCTCGTGGTGGAAACGATGAGAGCCGGCGTCTTAGGCGGTCCCTCCGCCACCACGCGCACGACTTACGTGAGCCCCTGACCTGTAGTCGCGAATTTGGGACTCTAATCTCGCTTGGGGGGCACGTAAGGATCCGGCGCGTAGGGAGGCACGTTCGGGTACCGCGCCGTCGTCGCCCAAAAATCCGCGACGATCTTGGCCATCACACTCTCGGCCCACGGGTTGGCATCCTTGATGTCCGATTCCTCTTTCGGATCCGAGAGCAGGTTGAACAATCTCATCAAAGGTGGAGCAGCTTGAAATGCGTAATAGAACTTCCAGTCGTGCCATTTGACGGCGCGCGGTTGCATGCTATTTGTTCCCGTGAAGATCAGCACACTTTCGCGGCTGGACTTCACTTGCTTTCCTTCGAGGAACGGCAATTGGTTGACGCCGTCGATCGCGCGGTCCTTCGGCACGATGTCGGCGCCGACAGCCGCCGACAGCGTGGGGAAGAAATCGATCTCGTGGACGATCTCGTTCGATACCCGCCCTGCCGGGATGCGGCCCGGCCATCGCACCAGGCACGGCGTCCTGATGCCACCTTCCATTGCCGAGTTGTAGAAGCCGCTCCAGGGACCTGGCGAACCGCGCCACGGCCGGCGTGCCTCCGCACCGTTGTCGGCGCACCAGAACACGATCGTGTTCCGCGCGATGCCCAGCCGGTCGATGGCATCGAGCACCAACCCGACATTGTGGTCCACTTCAGCCATCGCATCGCCGATATCGCCGGCTTCCGTCTTCCCGGCGAAGTCGGGATGTGTCAGCGTCGGGAAATGAATTTGAGTCATCGGATAGTAAAAGAAGAACGGCTTCCGATCCCGGACCTGGCGCTCCATAAAAGCGATACCCCGGCTGGCAGCTTCGCGGTCGACGAGGCGTCGCGACTCCAGGTCGAACACCCTCACGTGACGCATCCGCTCACCGGCCTTCCCCTCCCAAATGTAGGAGGTTCCTGCCACAGTCGACCCGTTAGCCACCGTCGTTTGCGCTTCGTTGCTCGTGCGAGGGATGCCGTAAAACTCGTCGAAGCCCTGATCCGACGGTTCCCGCCTCCCTTCCGGCACATCGCCGCCCAGATGCCATTTACCGAATAGACCAGTAGCATAACCGATCGACTTGAGCGCCTCGGCGATCGTAACCTCCCACAAAGTGATGCCGCCGCTCTGCGTTGCACCCGTTCGAATCGCGTAGCGGCCAGTCATCAGAGCGGCGCGCGAGACCGTGCACGAGTACTCTGCGTTGAAGTTGTTCAGACTGATCCCGTCGGATGCCAGCTTGTCGATCCGCGGCGTCAGCGGGCCGCGCACGCTGCCGTACACACCGACCTCGCCCCAGCCGATATTGTCTGGAAAAATCAGCACGATATTCGGACGGGACTGCTGGGCGGCCGTGGTTTGGGGCGATTCCCCAGCCGCGCAGTTGAGTGCCAGGCCTGACAGCAGTACGTACGGCAGGACACGCCGCAAAGCGGTGGCAGGCGACGGATTTCGCCACCCTTGTGAAATCTGCCTCTCTCGAAAACCCCGAGCCTCAGGCCCGCCGCAAACCCGTGCTACCCTCGAAAATCCCGAGCCGTGTGCCCGCCGCAAATCCATGCCACCCTCGAAAATACAGGGTGCCGCCGCAGGTAAGCCTTTTATTTTCATTCCCATCGTTGCCCGCGCGGGCACCCCAACACCCTCGAAAATCCCGAACCGTGTATCCGCCGCAAACCGTGCCAGGCTCGAAATTCGCCGCCTTTTGGCGAATCTTCGTGCCTGGCTCGAGTTTGCCCCTTCGCGAAATGCCGACGCGTTTTCCCCGCCATTTTCATCCCACTGGGTGAGGCTTCGCCTCATGAGCAAAGGACCCGCGTGCCGCGGGTCCATACCGGAGAGGAACTC
>OKRF01000282.1:5777-5975 GCA_900290315.1 Candidatus Sulfopaludibacter sp. SbA3
AGCGAAGCGCCCGCGTGCCGCGTGGCCATACTGGCGAGGAACTCTGGATTTCAGCGACCGACAGTGGCAGACTGAGGAAAGCGCAGGTAGTGGAAGTAGGCCGATCTGTCAGTGGTGCTGTTAAAACCCGTCTAGGAGCGTGGTCCCAAGTTCCGTGCGCCATACAGTGGTTACAGCCTGAGGCAGCACTCCAGGCTG
>OKRF01000285.1 GCA_900290315.1 Candidatus Sulfopaludibacter sp. SbA3
GGCTTTCATTCTGCTCTCCATGGGCGGCAGTTCGATCAATGCCATGGTGCTGGGTGGGCTGGCGCTGGCCTTCTCGCGCCTGATCGACAACTCCGTGGTGGTTCTGGAAAACATCTTCCGGCACCTGGAGTTGGGTGAAGAGCCCGCGGTGGCGGCAGAAAAGGGCGGTCAGGAGGTGGCGCTGCCCGTGCTCGCCTCCACGCTAACGACCATCGTGGTCTTCTTCCCGGTCACGCTGCTGTACGGTGTGAGCAAGTATCTGTTCTCCGCCCTGGCGCTGGCGGTGGTGCTTTCCCTGCTGGCATCGTATTCAGTAGCGATGTCGGTGGTGCCGCTGTTCTGCGCGCGATTCATCAACGCGTCGCACGTGGGCCATCAGCCGCACCCTTCCACCGACGACTCTCTGGAGCCGGCGTTCGAAGCCCGCCCGCAGATGCGGAAACGCCGCCGCGGACTCCTGACGCGCTTCAACGATTGGTTCAACCCCCTGTTTGAGAAGTTCCTGGACGTTTACGACAGCGTCATCAGCGTGGTGCTCAAGCGTCCCGTCGCGGTGCTGTTTCTGCTCAGCGGAATCATCGTGCTGAGTCTGTTCATGTTCCCGCTGCTGGACGTTTCATTCTTCCCGCGCACCGATCCGGGCCAGTTCGTCATGAACGTGAAGCTGCCTTCCGGCACGCGGATCGACATCACCGAGCAGGAGGTGGCCAAGATCGAAGCGCTGATCCGCAAGGTGGTCTCGCCCGAAGACCTCGGGATGATCGTTTCCAACATTGGCTCCACACCGGATTTTTCGGCCATCTACACGACGAACTCCGGCATGCATACGGCCACCGTGCAGGTAAGTCTCAAGGAAGATCACAAAATCGGCAGCTACGAATACATGGCGCGGGTTCGCCGGAGCGTGGCAGAAGAGCTGCCCGAAATCACCGGCTATTTCCAATCCGGTGGACTGGTGGACGCCGTGCTGAGCCTCGGGATGCCTGCGCCTATCGACGTGCAGGTGAGCGGCTCGAACATGGAGGCGGCCTACGGCACTGCGCGGCAACTGGCCGGCGAGATCCGCAAGATTCCCAACGTGGGCGATATTTACATCCCGCAGGATCTGGACTATCCGGCCATCCAACTGGACATCGATCGCACGCGGGCGTCGGAGATGGGCCTCTCGCAAAAGGAAGTCGTGGATAACGTCATCACCGCGCTCACGTCGAACACGATGATCGCGCCCAGTTTCTGGATCGATCCGAAAACCGGGAACGACTATATGCTGACGGTGCAATATCCGGAGACCCAGATCCAGACCTTCAGCGATCTGCGGGCCATCCCGATTCGTGGTGAGCACATCGCCGACTCCACGCGGCTCGACATGGTCTCGGCGATTCATCGCATGAAGTCGCCGACCGAGGTGGATCATTATGCGTTGCACCGCGTGATGGATGTCTACGTGGAGCCCGTGGGCGAAGACCTGGGCCGTATCAAGACGAGCATTGATGGCCTGCTGGCCCGGACCGAACTCCCCACCGGCGTGCGGGTGGACGTGCGCGGCCTGGTGGAAGGCATGCATCAGAGCTTCCAGCGTTTTGGAGTGGGACTGTTGCTGTCCGTGGTGCTGCTCTACCTGATTCTGGTCGCCCAGTTCCGGTCGTTTCTGGACCCGCTGTTGATTCTGACTGCCGTGCCGCCCGGACTCACCGGCGCCCTGCTGATTCTGTACCTGACGGGGACCACGTTGAACGTGATGTCGCTCATGGGGCTGATGATCCTGATCGGCATGACGGTGTCCGACAGCATTCTGATTGTCGAGTTCACGCGCCACCTGCGGGAAGAAGGAATGACCGTGCGCCAGGGGGTGGTGAAAGCGGCTCGCGTACGGCTTCGCCCGGTGCTGATGACGTCGCTCGCCACCATCATTGGGTTGCTACCCATGGCGCTGAAGGTCGGCGCAGGCAGCGAATCGTATGCTCCGCTGGCGCGCGCCGTGCTGGGTGGTATGAGCGTCTCGCTGATCATGACGGTGATCATGGTGCCGGCGGCGTACTACGTGGCGTATCGGCGGTGCGATCTGGCATAGGGCGGATTGCTCCGCGGCGCATTCTGGTGTGTGACTCCCGCGGAACCTGGTAACGCCGGCGGTCTTGCCGCCGGTCAAACTCTCGATGCAACGGAGTCACGCCGTGGCGTTCTTGCGGCGCAGCCCGCGAAAACGCTTAGAATGCCTTATGCGCGATCTTCGCGAGCAATTCGGACCCATCGATATCTACCTGTTCGACCAACTCCTGCGGGGCCGCATTGCGCCCGGTATGCGAATCTTTGATGCCGGGTGCGGGTCGGGGCGCAATCTGGTGTACTTTCTCCGCGAGGGGTACGAAGTCTACGGCGTCGATATCGACGCGCGAGCCATCGCGTCGCTACCTGCCGGCAACTTTCGTGTGGAGGCCATCGAACAGATGTCCTTCCCCGACGCGTTTGCCGACGTGGTGCTGAGCAGCGCGGTGCTCCACTTTGCTCGGGACGACGAGCAATTCCGCGCCATGCTGCGGGGGACGTGGCGCGTGCTCAAGCCGGGGGGACTCTGGTTCTGCCGCCTGGCTTCCACGATTGGCATGGAGCAGCGTATGCAGCGCATCACGGGACGTCGCTTCCTTCTGCCAGACGGTTCCGAGCGCTATCTGGTAGACGAGGAACTTCTAATGGGGCTGACGGAAGAACTGGGCGGCCGGATGTTGGACCCGCTGAAGACGACCGTAGTCCAGAATCAGCGCTGCATGACCACCTGGGTCGTGACCCGCGTCAGATAGGCATCTGCACACATACAAAAAGCCGCCCCACCGGCCGGGCCCCGAGGCGACTTTCCGCTCAAGTGGTCTCTTTCCGATTGGCCGAACAATCCTGCCTGTGCCACCGGGTTAACGTTACGGCGTCAGGGAGGGCTTTGTTCTTCGACTGGCCAGACGGCATCATCGGTGTTATGCGGCAACGATTTGTAGCGAGTTCGCTGGTAGCTGGTCCCTGCGGCCTTCGCGGAGTTGTGCCGATCGTCCTCGCCGCCGGCGCCACAGCGCCAGCGGGTTCAGGCCTATTCGTGCCGGAGCGCCACTACCGGGTCTACCCGCATAGCGCGATGCGCGGGAATGTAACACGCCCACAGCGTGACCCCCGCCAGCAGCAGGGAAGCTACAACGAAGGTCAAAGGATCGGTCCGGTCCACCAGCGGCAGGACCCGCGAGGTCAGGTGCGCAAACAGGCTGGCGGCTACCACGCCGAAGACCAAGCCCGCTACTATCAACCAGACTCCCTGGCGCAAGATCATGGCGAGAACGCTTACGGGCTCGGCGCCCAGGGCCATGCGAATGCCTATCTCGTGCGTGCGTTGGGCCGCGCTATAAGAGACCACGCCGTAAACCCCGATCACAGCCAGAATCAGACCCAGCAATCCCAACGCTCCCGCCTGCTGCGCGCCCATTTGAAACATGCGAAATCCCATGAACCCGTTTAGCGATTCAGTCATGGTCTGAAAATCGGCCAGGGGAAGGTCGGCGTCGAGCGCCTGAATTTCCTGCTGTACAGGCGTGCGCACTGCTTCCGGCGGCAGAGCGGTACGCACCTGCAACACTTGCATCGAATTGAAATTCTGCGCCAGGGGAACATAGAAGTACGGCATCGGGCTCTCGAAAATCACCACGTATTTGCTGTCGCGCGCCACTCCCACAACCTGCCAGAGCGGGCCGCCGGCTTTCAGGGCAAAGCGCTTGCCGATGGCATCCTGGTGCGGCCAGAAGCGGGACGCCATGGTCTGGTTGACGATCGCCACCAGCGGCGCTTTTTCGTCGTCGCTTGCGGCGAAGGCGCGGCCGCGCACCAGCGCAATCCGCATAGTGCCGAAGTAGTCGCCATCGATTGAGTTGGCCATTACTTGGGGCGCGCGGCCGCCGGGCGCGACGGCGCGGCCCTCCACGTATACTTCCTTTCCATCATAGATATAACCGAGCGGTACACTGAACGCCAGGCTCTCCGACTGCACGCCGGGCAGAGCCCCGATGCGCCGTTTCAATTCGCGATAAAAATCGCGCGCGCGCTGGTCGCTGTAGCCCAGGTCGCGGGGGTTGAGGCGAACATTGAGAACATGGTCCGGCTGGAAGCCCAGGTCGAGGCGCTGGGCGTGCTGCAGGCCACGCACCAGCATGGCGGCCATAATCAGCAGCATCAGTGACGCCCCGACTTGCGCCACTACCAAGGTGCTGCGCATCCGCAGACTGGCCCGGCCCGCCGAGCCTCCCCAGCCCCCATCGCGCAGCGCCGTTTGGCCGGCGATGCGTGAGGCCCCGATGGCCGGCCACAGGCCCATCACGAGCACCGTGAACACTGCCGCGGCCAAAGCGTAACCGAAAACCCGCCAGTCGAAGCTGAAATCGACGTTGACTGGCAGGCTGGTTCCTGCGCTGATCGATCCCACGAACGCACTGGCGCCCCACACGCCGAAGGGCAAGCCGGCAGCCGCTCCCAGGAATGCGAGTACACTGCTTTCGGTCAGCATCTGGCGGATCAGGCGGCCGCGCCCGGAGCCGAGCGCCGCCCGAATCGCCATCTCCCGTTGCCGCGCGCTCCCGCGGACCATCACCAGGTTGGCCACGTTCATGCAAGCCAGCAGCAGCACCAAGGCAGCAAGCACCAGCGCAACCAGCCGGATGATCGGAATCGCCTCCGCCATGAAACGTACCGGCACCGGGCGCGCCAATGGCTCTGGAACCACGCGGATGCCGGTGTCTCTGTCGGTGGCCGGGTATTGGACTGCGAGGCGGCCCGCGATTACATCCACGGAAGTCTGCGCCTCGCGCAGGCTGACGCCCGGTTTCAACCGGGCCATCACGGTGAGCCGCCGGCGATTGCGGTCGGTGAAGAAATCCGAAGCCGCGCCGCCATAACGGCTGAGGACGTTGACGGGCAGATAGCCATCCATTTCGACGCCGGCATAGGTTCCCAGAAACTGCTTCGGCACCACGCCGATCACGCGTCCGCCAAAGCCATCCAGGCGCACCTCTTTGCCGATCGCGCCTGGCTCACCGCCGAATCTTCGCTGCCAGAACGAATAGCCCAGAACCACGGGCGTCTCCATGCCCTGCCTTTCCCCTTCGCCCGGCAGAAACAGGCGGCCCGCCGCCGGCTTCACCCCGAGGGCCGAGAAGAAATTGCCCGTGACCGTGCTGTAGAGAAATGGCGTGACCCGGTTATTGACCTGCAATCCGCCCAGCAAGGCATCGGCGCCGAAGATATCGCTGAACCGGTCCGCCTGCCGGCGAAGGTCGTTGAACGCCGCCAAGGAAAAACGGTACCGCAGGCCCGTCTCGTCATCCTTGAGTTGCGCGGCCAGCACGACGATCTGCTCTGGGGAACGCACCGGCAGCGGTCGCAGAAAGCCGTTCGTGCAACTGAAGATAGCGGTATTAGCTCCGATGCCCAGAGTGATGGTCAGAACCACGATCAGCGCAAATCGAGGGTGCTTCCGCACCTGACGAGCGGCAAACTGGAGATCCTGCAAGAACGTATGCACCTGCCCCCTTCGCAATACCTGTTCGACTGCCTCTCAAAGCGGTCCTCGGCGTCAAGGGTCCGCTTCGCCGCGACTATCGGCGCGCCCTTGACTCCTCCGGTCTGCTTTGGAGCCTCTACTTAGAAGGGGAAAACAGCGTGGTTTGGCCTGGGCGCGAATGTGACTACAGCGGTGGGGAAGATCGCGACCCATTACACCCGGGCAGTGAGTTTGGCCTGCACCGGCAGTGGTTCGTGGATAGCGCGATGGACGAGTTGCTGGAGACGGACTTCGCTGTGGCCGCCAAGGACCGGCTGTATCGCTGCCTGGATCGGGTGCTACCGCATAAACAGGAGCTGTTTGTCTGGTT
>OKRF01000355.1 GCA_900290315.1 Candidatus Sulfopaludibacter sp. SbA3
AACAATTATATTTCCCCTGATCTCAATTACTTACAAAAATGCCCCCCTGCTAGCTCCCTGTCGCGATGTTACTCCTTGAGTTAGGTATGGAAACTAACACCGAAGACCAAAACACACCACAAGCCAAGCGCGACCCGCGCGCCTTGAACGCTTACAGGCACGGCCTGACGGGCCAAGTCGTTGTCCGCACTCCCGAAGACGAGGCGGCCTACACGGCACACTGCCAAAACATGCACCAATCCCTGCACCCCGAAGGCGGCATGGAAGTCGAACTCACCCAGGACATCGCCGATGATCGCTGGCGTCTCAAAAAGGCCGTCGCCATGCAAGAAAATATCTTCGCCATGGGCCTCGCCACGCCTGCCCCCATCTCCACCAACCATCCCGAGGTGGACGCCGCCTTCTCGCAAGCCCGTGTCTGGCTCACCAGCAGTAAAGAGATTGCCCTCTACAGCCTCTACGAGCACCGCATCCAGCGCAAGCTGGAAAAAAACATGGCCCAGCTCCGCCAATTGCAGGGGGATCGACGCAAAGCCCTCCAGCAAGCCGTCGAAGAAGCGTCCCTGCTCGCACAAGCCGCGGCAGCCAAAGCGGAACCCTTCGACCTGGAGTCCGATTTCCCCCTCCGCGCCCGATACCCGCAACTTGTTTTTTCAACCCCCGAATTCGCCCGTCTGGTGGCCTACCACCGCCGCCTCGCCGACGCGAAAGAGCAGTTCCCGGCCGCCAAGCCGCCCCTCCGCCGGGCTGCCTAAGCCGTTTTCACCCGTCCACCGCTGCTGATCTTTGACAACTTAGAGTAGCCCATCAAAAAAGACGCGCGAAGCGCATCCTTCCCCAACCCCTACCCCCAATCCCCAACCCCGGGGGCCGGGGCAGGGCCCAGGGGCCAAGGAGCGATCCTTTCCGCCTATTCCGATCTGCAGCATGGCCCACCCGCAATTTGACTTCCACGGTGTGATTGAATAGCATTGCCTTACTGCCATGAAACCTGCAACT
Organism: Candidatus Sulfopaludibacter sp. SbA3; assembly: GCA_900290315.1. GTDB lineage: Bacteria > Acidobacteriota > Terriglobia > Bryobacterales > Bryobacteraceae > Sulfopaludibacter. The sequence continues at coordinate 1,000 of OKRF01000355.1, forward strand.
AGAGCCTTTTGCCTGCTGATTCTCCCCGTGTTTCTTTTTGGCGCGGAGCAGTATCAGAAACCTCCCAAGGCCGTTCTGGACATTCTGAACTCGCCCGCAACTCCAGCTTTGACGCTGGACCCCACCCACACGTACGCCATGCAGGGGCGCCCCGTACGCTACCCTCCCATTGCAGAACTGGCCCAGCCGATGCTGCGCATCGCCGGAATGCGTATCAATCCGGCCACCAACGGACTCCACAACGTCACCTTCAATAGCACCCTGACGTTGCGCAAAATCCCCGAAGGCGCGGAGATTAAGGTCATGCTGCCGCCCAATCCACAACTGAGCCTGGGGCATTGGAGTCCCGACGGTAAGCACTTCGCCTTTACCAACACGACGGCTCACGCGATCGAGCTGTGGGTGGGCGATGCCGCTACCGGGCACACGCACAAGATCGAAGGACTGCGCATCAACGACGTGATGGGCAGCGCGGGCGGTGGCGGACGCGGCGGAGCGGCCGCCGGCGGCAGCGTACAATGGCTATCCGACAACCGCACCCTGCTGGTGCATGCCGTGCGGGCCAATCGGGGTGCTCCGCCGCCGGAGCCGCTCGTGCCCCCGGGCCCCCACATCCAGGAAAGCCTGGGAGGCGGGCGCGGCGTGGTGACTCACGAAGACATGCTGCAGAACCAGCACGACGAAGACCTCTTCGAGTTCTATGCCACCGCGCAACTGGCCACCGTGGATTCGGTGACCGGCAAAGTGACGCCGATCGGGAAACCGGGCATCATCGAATCGGCGCGGCCCTCGCCCGATGGCAACTACTTCCTGGTCACGGTCATTCACAAGCCCTTCTCGTACCTGTACCAGGCCCGCCAGTTCCCCAAGGAGATGGACGTTTGGGACCGTGCCGGCAAATCGCTTCATCATATTGCCAGCTTGCCTCTGGCGGCGGGCGGGCGCGGAGGCGGTCTGGCCCCAACGGACGACCCCGCCGCGCCTCCCGTCGAGCCGCCGACCCGCGGCACGCGTGGACTCGCCTGGCGATTCAACGAGCCCGCAACCATGATGTGGATCGACACGATTGGCGATGCGCCACCGCGCGCCGCCACCGCGGACACGGCCGGCGGCCGCGGTACCGGGCGAGGCGGGCGGGGGAACACCACACCGCGTCCGGAACACCTGCTGGCTCTCAGCGCGCCGTTCACCGGCTCACCCAGGGAGCTCTACAANNGCTGGGTACGGGCGGCGGACGCGGAGGACGCGGCGGGGGCGGCGGCGCAGCGGGCGCAGGCGGCGCCAATCGCGTGTCCCGGACACTCATGATCGATCTGGATAAACCCGACCAGGCGCCGCGCGAACTGTGGAGCTACAACACCACCGACCGCTACGCCAATCCCGGCAGTCCCATGGAAAAGAGCGTGGGTGGCGGCGAGCGCGCCATTATGCTGGATGGCGACAACATCTTCCTGCAGAGTAACGGGCCCACGCCCACCGGCGATCACCCGTTCCTCAATCGCTTTAACCTCACCTCCCTGAAAACCGAGAAGCTCTTCCGCTGCGACGACGATCATTACGAAGTGGTGGAAGGCCTGCTCGATGCGCACGGCGACAAGTTCTTCACGCGCCGGGAAAGCCCCACCGAGCCGCCCAACTATTTTGTTCGCAGCGCAGGAGGACAACTTACTGCGTTCACCAACTTCCCCGATCCGCAACCCATCATGCGCACTGTGAAGAAGGAACTGGTCACGTATAAGCGGCCTGACGGCGTGGAGATGTCCTTCACTCTGTACCTGCCGCCGGAATACAAGCCGGGCACGCGCCTGCCCACGGTGATCTGGGCCTATCCGCGCGAGTATGAAGATTCCGCGGCGGCGGATGCGGTGGCTGTCACTGGCTCGCTCAAGCGCTTCACGGAGATTGGCGGGTACTCGGAAATCTTCTTCGCCTTGAATGGATATGCGGTGCTGGACAACGCCTCTATGCCCATTGTGGGGCCCCGCGCCACGGTCAATGACCACTTCGTGGAGCAGGTGGTGATGGATGCCAAAGCGGCGGTGGATAAGGCCGTGGCCTTGGGCGTCGCCGACCCGGCTCGCATCGGAGTGGGCGGCCACAGCTACGGGGCATTCATGACGGATACGCTGCTGGCGCACTGCGACCTGTTCAAAGCCGGCATCGCGGAAAGCGGCGCGCCCAATCGCACCCTGACTCCCTTTGGGTTCCAGAACGAGCGCCGCACCCTGTGGCAGGCTCCGGAGCTCTACACCAGAATCTCGCCCTTCATGTTCGCCGACAAGGTCAAAACACCGCTGCTGCTGATCCACGGCGAGGCCGATGACAACGATGGCACCTTCCCCAGATGACAACGATGGCACCTTCCCCATTCAATCGGCCCGCATGTACGAAGCCGTGCGCGGCAATGGCGGCACGGTGCGGCTGGTCTTCCTGCCGTTCGAAGCGCATGGCTACCGCGGCAAAGAGACCATCGAGCATGTCCTCTGGGAGAAGTTCACGTGGTTCGATAAATACGTGAAAGGCTCGGTGGCGAGCGCGACGAATAACAACAACTAGCCGACAAGACTATTCACTTAGGGGGGCACGTCCCGCCTCGACGCCGGTCCTCCCGCGTTCTTCTTCTAACTTGGTTGACGAAAACGGGGCATTCACGGGAGCGATCTCCCAGAACTGCCGCTTCTGGCCCCTTGTCCAACATAGCGACGAGTCTACAGGGACCATTCGCTCCGTCTTCGACTTGCCAACAGGCACGTGAATGGCCCAACCATCCGGAGCGACGTTGCGAAGGCAACCTGCCCAACCTTTACTTCTGTCGCCATTCGCAGCAGACCCTGTCGTTGCAAGCGGGTGAGTCACACGCCGCACTCAGCGCTGCACGAGACTAGTCCTCCTTCGCTATGATCAGCCGACTTCCACAGTCGTGATCACGCGGACGAAAATCGTCCACATGTCGTGCGGCGCGAATCACTTGTGAGGGCTTCCGAGACGAGGGAAGTACCAGGCTCGAACCATCACTGCTTTGCATCCTGATAACCACGGCACTTGCTAGCGCAAGTGATCGAGTTGAACCACGGGAACAGCCGTACCGAAGCGCAGATGAACACCATGTGTGGCGTGAGGCAATCGGTAGGTAAGAGCGAAGAATGGCTGGCGGTACCATACCCGAAGAATGGCTGGCGGTACCATACCATCGGCGAGAATAAGATTGCCGATCGCCCCTACCCCGCCAAAACTGTGCTACAACGAGGCTATTGGCTTGGCGATAGATCGGCAGTTGCTCGCGAGGCTGGTTTCGCGAATCACCTTGGCCCCCGGCGCCCACGAGCAGATTCCGGTCTTCGCCCCCTTCACAGCCACCGAATTAGGCAGAATCCCCGCGGGACGCGAATGCGACGCCGAAGCGGCGGTAGCAGTGGCGCGCGCCGCGCAGCCAGCGTGGGCCGCGCTGCCCTTCGCCGGGCGCGCACGCATCTTCCTCCGCTTCCACGATCTGCTGCTCGCGCGCCAGGACGAGGTGCTCGACCTCATCCAACTGGAGACCGGCAAGGCCCGCCGCCACGCGTTCGAGGAGATTTTGGACACCGCCGTGGTGGCTCGCTACTATTCCCGTCACGCCGCGCACCTGTTGCGCCCGCGCCGCCGCAAGGGCGCGTTGCCTCTCCTCACCAAGACTTACGAACTGCGCTCGCCGATCGGCGTAGTGGGCTTCATCGTGCCATGGAATTACCCGCTGAATCTCGCCGTCACGGACGCGGTGCCCGCCCTGATGGCCGGCAACACGGCGGTCCTCAAGCCCGATCCGCAAACCAGTTTCACCGCGCTCTGGGCCGTGGATCTGCTTCTGCAGGCGGGTCTGCCCGCGGGCGTGATGCCGGTCGTCACCGGCGAGGGGCCGGTGGTGGGTCCCGCTGTCGGCGAGCGCGTGGATTACCTGATGTTCACCGGCAGCACCCGCACCGGCAGACTGATTGCCCGGCAGGCGGCCGACCGCCTGATCGGCTGCTCGCTGGAACTGGGCGGCAAAAATCCCCTCGTCGTGTTGGCCGATGCCGACCTGGAAGCCGCTGTGGATGGCGCCACCCGTGGATGCTTCGCCGGCGGCGGCCAGGTGTGCGTCTCCATGGAACGGATCTATGTGGATCAAGCCATCTTCCAGCCGTTCCTCGCGCAATTCGTCGAGCGCGCCCGCAATCTCAAGCTGGGCGCCGCCCTGGACTACTCCGTGGAGATGGGGTCGCTCACTTCCGGGCGGCAACTGGCCACCGTGGAAGATCATGTCCGCGACGCGTTGGAGAAGGGCGCCACCCTGCAAGCCGGCGGGCGCCGCCGTCCGGACCTGGGACCCTACTTCTATGAACCCACGATTCTCACCGGCGTCCGCCCGGGGATGAAACTCTACGCCGAGGAAACCTTCGGCCCCGTGGTGTCCGTCTACGCCTTCGCCACCGAAGAAGAAGCGCTCCAACTCGCCAACGATACGCCTTACGGCCTCAACGCCAGCGTCTGGACGCGAAACATGCGCAGAGGCGCGCAGTTCGCCGCCCGGATCCGCGCCGGCAGCGTCAACGTGAATGAAGCTTACGCCGCCGCATGGGGCTCGGTGGATTCGCCCATCGGCGGGATGAAACAGTCGGGCCTGCGCCCGCGCCATGGAGCCGAAGGCCCATCGGCGGGATGAAACAGTCGGGCCTGCGCCCGCGCCATGGAGCCGAAGGCATCGTGAAGTTCACCGAATCGCAGACCGTCGCGGTGCAGAGACTGCTGCCCATCGCTCCGTCCCACGGCATGGGCGCCGCCACCTTCGCCCGCTGGATGACTCGCCTGCTGCGATTGCTCCGGCACATTCGCGTACTGGGTTAGGCGCGGGCACTATCTGCCCATCCTATTCCTTCAGAATCGGCAGGCGGGCAGATGCGGTCTTTAGGGCTAATGCCGCCAGACTCCGAAACATATCGTTTCTCCCCGGGCCCTCTTCCGCCAATCCGTACTCATTGAGCCGCCGGCTCAGCGTGCGCCGTGAGATTCCCACTCGTTGGGCGGCATAGCTGCGGTTTCCATTCGATTCCCGTAGGGCTTGGAGGATCATCTCCCGCTCCATCGACGCCAGAGTTTTCGGCCCGGCGGACTTGTGCACAACCAACTCTTCGAGGTGTTCGGGCCCCATCGTGACATCCGTTGCGCGCAACGATGCGGCGATCAAGGCGCCGCGAAGTTCGCGAGCGTTCCCCGGCCAATCGTACGCCATCAGCGCACTCTCGGCTGTTGGACTGAGGCGCAGGCCGGAGTTGATCTCGGCCAGAAAGGCCCTGGCCAGCGGCAGAATGTCCTCCAGACGCTGCCGCAACGGAGGAATGTGGATGTGTACCTGTTTCAGCCGGTAGTACAGGTCGCTGCGGAACCGGCCCGCCTCGGCATCGGTTTCCAAAACACGGTTGGTGGCGGCGATGATGCGGGCATCGGGCGCGATGCGCCGCACTCCTCCCAACCTCAGATAGGGCGCTCCGTCCAGCACGCGCAGCAGTTTGGCCTGCATCCCCAGCGGCAATTCTCCAATCTCGTCCAGAAAGAGCGAGCCGCCCGCCGCCAGTTCGAATAAGCCCGGCTTGGGCCGCACCGCTCCGCTGAAGGCTCCCGGTTCGTAGCCGAACAACTCGCTTTCCGTCAGGTGCTCGGGAAACGCCGCGCAGTTGAAGTCCACCCAAGGGCCGGCGGACCTTCCCGAGAGACGGTGCGTAGCGCGGGCGATCAGTTCCTTCCCCGTGCCGGTTTCGCCGGTAATCAGCACCGCCGCGTCCAGTACTGCTGCCTTGCCGGCGAGCCGTAAGACATTGTGCATCGCGGGGCTGGCGGCCACCAGCGGAGGGTCGGCGTAAGACATGGATGTCCGCTAATTCTTATCGGTCAAGAAGGTAGTTTTATGTGATAAATCCTTGCGGCCTGCCGATAAGGGTATCATGGACGCCCTTCCGAGGACGGCGAAGGCGTATCTCGCACTAGTGTGGCTGGCCGGTATTGCTGTGTTGTCCGCGGCATGGCAGCAGCACACCTCCTGGAACCCGGCACTTCTTCTCTACCTTGCCGGCGCAATCGCTTCCTCGGCCTTGAAAGTGCACCTCCCGGGCGTTACGGGCACGCTTTCGGTCAACTTCGTTTTCATCCTGAGCGCCATCGCCGATTTGTCAATTGGCGAGGCGCTGCTGGTGGCCTGCAGCGCGGCGGTGGCACAGTCGGTCTTTCGTTCGCGTGGGCTCACCTCGAAGGTGCACATCGCTTTCAATGTGGCCAATATGACGCTGGCGACTGCGGCGGGCTATGAGACTTTCCACTTGCATTATCTGGCTGGAGAGCACGGCAGTCTGCCCATTCGTCTGCTTGCGGCCATGGCCATCTTCTACGCCGTAAACACCGCGCTGGTCGCTGAAATCATCGCCTTGACCGAAGGTAAGGGCTTTGTTCAGGTGTGGCGCACCAGCTTCGGATGGGTGTTGATTCACTACCTGGTGGGCACCGCCATCGCCGCATTGATGTCGGTCTCGCGCCAGGCTTTCGGATGGTCTTCCTGGCTGCTCATTCTGCCCACACTCTATCTCATCTACCGCTCCTACCAGATCTACCTGCGCAGTATCCAGGAGGCCGCCGAACTGGTGCGCGCCAAAGCCGAGGCCGAAGAAGCCAACCAGCTCAAATCGCGATTTTTGGCCAACACCAGTCACGAAATGCGCACTCCCATGAACGGCGTTCTTGGCATGGCGGAATTGTTGCAGACCACATCCCTCACGCGCGAGCAACGCGAGTACGTGGACGCAATCCACGGGTCGGCATCTTCTCTCTTAGTCGTGATCAACGACATCCTGGACATTTCCCGGATCGAAGCCGGCAAGGTGGAATTGCATCCCGAGCCGGCCAATCTGTGCGCCATCGTCTCCGGCGTGGTTACCCTCCTGTCGCCGAAGGCGGCCAGCCAGAGCCTGCGTTTTGCATCCAGTGTGCAGGATGGAACTCCGGAGTGGCTGATCTGCGATGCCGGACGGGTGCGCCAGGTGCTTCTGAACCTGGTAGGCAACGCCTTGAAGTTCACCGAACGGGGATCGGTACAGATTTTCGTGGAGCTGTTGCAGGGCGCTGCCGGGCCGGGAATTCTTTTCCAGGTGCAAGATATCGGGGCCGGCATCCCGGAACATATGCACGACCGCCTGTTCCAGGCGTTTGTACAAGGCGACGGCTCGGACACGCGCAGGCACGGAGGCACGGGTCTTGGCTTGAGCATCAGTTCGCAACTGGTGACCTTGATGGGCGGCGAAATCGGAATGAGCAGCCGCGTGGGCGAAGGCTCCACGTTCTGGTTCCGCATTCCATACCGGGTGTGCTGTCCTGCCGAAATGCCGTGCGCGGCTTCGCTGGAGCCCGTCCACCCGGCGCCAATCGCAGCGCCGGCAGCGCCCGCTGAAATCCTGGTGGTAGACGACAATGTGGTGAACCTGCAGGTGATGAAGGCATACCTCAAGAAACTGGGATGCGTGTGCTTCAGCGCTCAGAATGGCCAGGAAGCGGTCGACTTCCTGGCCGGCCACCAGGTCGCGGGCGTGTTTATGGATTGCCAGATGCCCGTCATGGATGGCTTCGAGGCCACCGCCGAAATTCGGCGCCGCGAAGGACAAGGCCCTCGTACCCAGATCATTGCCATGACCGCCAGCGCCCTGCCGGAGGACCGCGAGAAGTGCCTCGCCGCGGGCATGGATGGCTACATCGCCAAACCCGTGAACATGGCTCAGGTAAAGGGACTGATCGAGACTCTGTGTGCAGGGCGGGCCGAGATGGCCACGGTGGACCAACGGTGAGACTCGTCCGATCCGCCGCCGGGCACCTGGCCACACTATTGGCCGGCGTTCTGCTCACGGTGTGGCTGGTGCGGGTGGCGCCGGGTTACGACACCGACGCTTCCGAACTCGATGGCAGGCGCGGCGCGCAAAGCATGGCCGCTCTCCGCGCCGGAAACCAGGACACCCGCTCCGAGTGGCGGGCCTACACGCAATACCTGGCGAGCCTGTGGCAGGGCGATTTGGGACGGAGTCGGGCTGGCTCTGGCGGGATCGTGCCGCGGCCTCTCTGTGGCGGCGGCGGTCAGCCGGACCGCGGCCGCGTCACTGCTCTGCCTGCCCGCACCCGCAGTGGCGCTCCTGCTGTGCCTCGGGTTGCGGCGCACGAGTCCGGAGTGGCGTGTGGCGGCGGTGGTGGGGTTGGCGGTATTCGCGCGCGTCCTGCTGGCATCCGCGGCGGTGGTGGCGGCGGCGCACAGGGAGCCGCACATCCTGCAGGCCCGGGTGCGCGGACTTTCCAGCCTGCGGATGGTGCTGAGCCACGTGCTGCGGCGCTCCGCCCCCGCGTTGGCCGCGCTGCTGGTGGCGGCGCTTCCGCTGGCATTCAGCGTGGCGGTGCCGGTGGAGACAGTCTGCAACTTGCCGGGCGCGGGCCAACTGGCATGGCTGGCGGCGCAGAAACGCGATCTTCCGGTGCTCACTGGTCTGACGCTGGCGCTACTCGCGCTGACGCTACTTTCCAGCAGTCTGGCGCGGGCGGCCTCGCGGGCAGGCGCCGGATGGGCAGAGAGGAGCGCCGCGTGACCCCCGCGGTCAGTGAATTGCCAGCGCGTTCGGCGCTGCCCGTGATCGCCGTCCCTGCCAGGCGGTGGTCTCCCAGTCCTGCCAAACTGGCGGCCACGGTCCTGCTCGGGCTGCTGGTGTGGGGCGGACTTGCCGCTGGGTGGTTGCGCCCCGCCGGATACGCGGCGCAGTTCCGGGACGCGCCCGCGGCCGCTCCTTCGCTCCGATTCCCTTTCGGCACCGATGACCTGGGGCGCGACCTGCTGGCCCGCGCTCTGTACGGTATGCGCTTCTCGCTGGTACTATCTGGCGCCGCGGCCCTCGCTGCTACGGCTGTGGCGGCCCTGGCCGGCATCGCCGCCGGATACGCCGGAGGCGCGCTGGAGCACGTGCTGGAGATGGCCACGAGCCTGCTGATGGCGCTGCCCTGGATCTTCCTGCTGCTGTTGATGCGCGCCCTCCTGCCGCTGGATCTGCCCCCGGAGCAATCCGCCTGGGTGACGTTCCTGCTCCTGGCGCTGCTGGGCTGGGCGCCGTCGGCGCGGGTGGTGGCGGCTTCCGCGCGCAGCTTGCGCGGCTCCGGATTTGCGTTTCGCGCCCGCGCCGAAGGCGCCGGAACCTGGACGCTGCTGTGCCGCCACCTGCTCCCCAACCTGCGCGGCCTTTTGTGGGCGCAGTTCCTGATCCTGCTGCCGGGCTTCATCCTCAGCGAGGCCACCCTGGGCTTTCTCGGCCTTGGTGTGGCCGAGCCGCTGCCCTCCTGGGGCGCTCTGCTGCGCGATCTCGAGGACTATTCCGCGGTCGCCGAACAACCATGGCGCCTGGCGCCTCTGGCCCTGATGTTCCTGACGGTTCTGTGTCTGCAAAATCTCGCCCCCAAGGAAGTGACCACATGAAGAAACTACTCTGGCTGGCGTTGTGCGCCGGCCTCGCGGCCGCTGGACCGCGCTGGGGCGGCGAGTTGCGCCTGGCGATTTCGTCCGACCCCAAAACGTTCAACCCGCTCCTGGTGACGGAACAATCCGCCGGCCTGGTTCGCTACCTGACCGGCGGCACGCTGCTTCGCTGGAATCACGCGACGCAGACCATGGATCCGGAACTGGCGCGCACCTGGCGGATGACGCCGGACGGGCGCGAGATCCGCTTCGAACTACGCGACGACGCGCGCTTCTCCGATGGTTCGCGCGTGACCGCCCAGGATGTGGTGTTCACCTTCCGCACACTGCTGGATCCCAAGACCAATTCGCCCGACAGGGAAGCCTTCCTCATGGCAGGCAAGCAGGTGGCGATGGAAGCGGCCGGCGAACGGGCCGTGATCCTGCGGCTGCCGCAACCGATGGCCGGCGTGGAGCGCCTGATCGGAGGCATTGCCATCGCGAGCGCCCAGGCGCTGGCACGGGCCGGCGACCCGGTCCACATGCCCACTGCCGGCGCATTTCACGTGACCGCATACACGCCGGGCGCCACTCTCACGCTGGGCCGCAATCCCTACTATTGGAAGACGGCTGAAGGGCGGCGGCTGCCGTACCTCGACTCGATCCGCCTGGAAATCCGGCAGGATCGTTCTCTGGAAGTCAGCAGCCTGCTGTCTGGCGAGCTCGACCTGAGTTCCGCGGTCGATCCGAAAGCCTTCTCCCGGCTCAGCAAAGCTTCGGGGGTCACGGCGATCGATGCCGGGCCTTCGCTCGATACCGAACAGCTCTGGTTCAATCAGAATCCGGCCGCGCCGCTGCCCGAATACAAGAAGGAATGGTTCCGTTCCAGGGAGTTCCGGCAGGCCATCTCCGCCGCCATTCACCGGGAAGATCTGGCGCGCCTGGTTTTCGATTCCCATGCTCAGCCGGGCGCCGGCATCATGCCGGTCTCCAATCGCTCCTGGGCCGACCCGGCCGTACACGCGCCGCCCTTCGACCCGGCGGCCGCCCAAAAGCTGCTGTCCTCGGCCGGCTTCACGCTGGAGAAAGGCGTGCTGCTGGATCGCGGCCGCCACACAGTCGAGTTCTCCGTGATCACCAATGCCGGAAGCAACAGCCGCGAGCGGATGGCGGCCCTGATCCAGCAGGATCTACAAGTCATCGGCATTCGTCTGCGGGTGGTGACGCTCGATTTTCCGTCGCTGATCGAGCGCGTCACGCGCCGCTTCGATTACGATGCCTGCCTGCTCGGAATGGTGAATGACGACCTCGATCCCAACTCGCAAATCAACGTCTGGTTGAGCTCCGGCCCCAACCATCCCTGGTATCCGGAACAGAAGAGCCCGGCCACCGGCTGGGAAGCGGAGATCGACCATTTGATGCTGCGCCAGAGTCGCGAGCCGCGGGCAGCGCTGCGCAAGAAGGACTTCGACCGTGTGCAGGAGATCGTGGCCGAGCAGGCGCCGGTGATCTTCCTGGTGGTCAAGAATTCCCTGTCCGCCTACGGCAACCGCGTTGCCAACCTGGTTCCTTCGCCATTCTTCCCCTACCTGCTCTGGAATGCCGATCAGATCTGGGTGCGCGCGGAGCGGCCGTGAGCCCGCTGCTGGACGTGAACGTGAATGCCGGGTTCGGCGGGCGGAAGGTGCTCGACTCGGTGCGGTTCTCCATCGCCGAAGGGGAGTCCTTCGGGCTGGTGGGGGAGAGCGGGGCCGGCAAGAGCACGGTGGCTTTGGCTCTGCTGCACCTGCTTCCCTGGGCTGGCGGTTGGGCCACCGGCGAAGTGCGCTGGCGGGGCCGCGATCTGCTGGGCCTCAAGGAGCGGGAGATGCGGCGCGTCCGCGGCAAGGAGATCGCCATGGTGCCGCAGAGCCCCATCGCCGCGCTGAATCCCGCGATGTCGGTGGAGGCGCACTTCAAGGAAACCTGGAGAGTGCATGCGGACCAGCCCTGGAGCCGGGTTCGGGAGCGCATCCCGGAACTCCTGGCCAGAGTCCAGTTGCCAGCCGGCGGCGCCTTTCTCAAGCACCTCCCCGGGGAGCTCAGCGTGGGGCTGGCGCAGCGTCTTCTGATTGCCCTGGCACTGCTGCACCAGCCGGCCCTGCTCATCGCCGACGAACCGACCAGCGCGCTCGACCCGATCACGCAAGCCGAGATCCTCAAACTGTTCGGGGACATCCACGCGCGGGGCACGGCGCTGCTTTATATCTCGCACGATCTGCCTTCTGTGGCGTCGCTGTGCGACCGCATCGCCATCCTCTGCGAAGGATGCATCGTGGAGGCGGGAGGATGCCGTGAAGTGTTCAGCCAGCCGGTGCATCCTTACACGCACCGGCTGGTAGAAGCGATTGCCGCCTGGCCTCCGCGAGACTGACTTATGGCTCGCCGATTCCGCTAATCGAGCTGCCCCACATGGCCGAACTGCCCCACATCGCAGAGCTGCCCCACATGGCCGAGTTCCCCCACATCGCCGAGCTGCCCCACATGGCCGAGCTGCCCCACATGGCCGAACTGCCCCACATGGCCGAGTTGCCCCACATCGCCGAGCTGCCCCACATCGCAGAGGTACCGCTGACGGGCGCCACCACATTGGAGCCCCAGACGGTAGAATCGCCCCACATCGCCGAGCTGCCCCAGAGGGCGGAGGAAGCGTCCACCAAGTACATTCGACCCTGGCTGGAGTCATAGTTGACGCTGGGAGACAATGCCGGACTGGTAGCGACATCGCTATTCGCCAGGGCGGCAGCGATATCCAGATACCCGGCTCCAATGGTCAAGGCATCGTAGTAACTGACGTAGCTGGCACCGCCGTCCATCACCGTCGATTGCGCGGGAAAGACTTTGTAGGCCGTCTTCATCAGGCGCGCTTTGATCGTGTCCGGCGTGAGTCCGGGATTTTGATTCAACAACAACGCTACGGCACCGCTGACTACCGGAGCGGCCATGCTGGTCCCGCTGAGAGTGAGGTAGTTGGGCTGGCCGCTGCCGCCGTAGACGGAAGGATTGACGACATTGGCGGGAAACTCCTGCGCCAGAGTCGAGCCGTTGGACAGCACGGAGATCACCTGATTGCCCGGCGCCACCAGGTCGGGTTTGACGATCCCATCGATCGCGGTCGGGCCCTTGGAGCTGTAGCTGGCCACCAGGTCGTCGCCGCGCGCGTCGGTTCCCATCGGCCGCATGGCTCCCACTGTGATCACAGTGGGGTCGTTCGCCGGAGACAGAATCGTGGCGTAGCCCAGGCGTCCCATGTTGCCGGCGGCGACCACGACGGTGATCCCGGCTTTCCAGGCCTGCTCCACCGCCATGCAGAGCGGATCCTGCTTATAGCTTTCCTGAATCGGCCGGCCTAGCGACAGGTTGATCACCTTGATGTTGTAGACAGGTTGCAGCGCAATGGCTGCCTCGATTGCCAGAACGATGGTGGAGTCGGTGCTGCCGCCCTGCGCGTCGAGAACCTGCAGGTCCACTAGCCGGACGCCGGGAGCCATGCCGGCAAACGCTCCCTTGGAGCTCTTGCCATTGCCCGCCAGGATCCCCGCCACGTGCGTGCCGTGACCGTATGGATCTTTGTTCAAACCGACGAAAGACTGCCGGTAGACCGGCGGCGAAATGTCGGGACCGTCGGCAATGCCGCTGTCGATCACCGCCACTGTCACACCGTTTCCATTCAGATTCCTGGCCCACGCCGCCGGTGCGTTCACCGCATATTCATAGTGATCGTAACTGGCGCCAACCGAACGGTCGGGGGTGACATAGATCACATCAGGGTCGTCTGACAACGCGTCCAGAGCGGACGCATCCACTTGCTCCAGGTCCGCCCCAATCAGGTGAAGTGATTTTAGGGTGTGGCCGGTCAACTGGAGGGTCCCGCCGGCCAACAGACTCTTGCGCTGGACGATCACGTTTATTGGCCCGGTGACTTGTGTTCCCTTCAAGTCCTTGGCGAGTTTGTTGGGGTCTGCAAACGCCGTTCCGATGCCGATTGTGCCCCAGAGCAGTATGTATACCGCAGCTTTTTTCATAGCAGATCAATGCCTGCTTTCGTTAGTACGCAATTACTTCCCAAAAGCAGTAGCAGCTACCCTGCCAACAGGCAAGCCGTTTGTCTTCCGATAGATAAGCCTTCGCCCGGGAGCGGTGGCGGGCACTATGGACGTAGGGAGAGGATTGGCATAGTTCTCCCACCCAATGCTCTCAACGGACTACCCGCAGTGGGACAAAATGCCCACCTCGGGACAAAATGCCCATGCACGATATAATTACGCTCGATGAAGCACCTTCGCATTTCCACACTGATGGGCACGGCAGCGTTCCTGCTGGCGGCAGCCACCTACGATCCTTCGCTCTACAACGGCCTGCAGTGGCGCAGCGTGGGACCGAACCGCGGCGGCCGGTCGATCGCGTCGGCGGGAAGTTCCGCGCGCCCCCTGGAGTATTACTTCGGCGCCACCGGAGGCGGTCTGTGGAAGACCACCGATGGCGGCATCACGTGGCGGCCGGTCACCGATGGCCAGATCGCCAGTTCGTCGGTGGGCGCGGTGGCCGTAGCGCAATCCAACCCCGATGTGGTTTATATCGGGATGGGTGAGACGGAACTGCGCGGCAACATCATGCAGGGCGATGGCGTCTACAAGACCACCGACGGCGGCCGCACCTGGAAGCACATGGGCCTGGAAAACACGCAGGCCATTTCGCGTATCCGTGTGCACCCCAGCAACCCCGACATCGTCTATGTATCGGCGCTGGGCCATCCCTACGGGCCGAATCCCGAGCGCGGCGTATTTCGCAGCAAGGATGGCGGCGCCACCTGGCAGAAGATTCTGTATCAGGACGATCACGCGGGTGCGGTGGACCTGTGCCTCGACCCGCACAACCCCGACGTGATGTTCGCCGCCATCTGGGACGTCTATCGCACGCCGTGGAGCCTTTCGAGCGGCGGCGAGCGCACAGGCCTGTACAAATCCACCGACGGCGGCGATCACTGGACCAACATCACACGCAATCCCGGACTGCCGGCGGGCATCGATGGCAAGATCGGGGTCTCCATTTCCGGCGCCGATGCGAGTCGCGTCTACGCCATCGTAGAGAACGAAAATGGCGGCGTCTTCGTTTCGGATGACGCGGGCGCCACCTGGAAGCTGGCCAGCGACAATCGCGAAGTGCGCCAGCGCGCGTTCTACTACACCCGCATCTACGCCGACCCCAAGGCGAAGGACACGGTGTACGTGCTCAACGTGGGCTTCCACAAGTCCACCGATGGCGGCAAGACGTATCGCCAGCTTCGCCCGCCGCACGGCGACAATCACGATTTGTGGATCGACCCCGCCAATCCGCTGCGCATGATCGAAAGCAACGATGGCGGCGGCACCGTCTCGAACAACGGCGGCCAAACATGGACCAACCTGGAGTTCCCCACCGCGCAGATTTATCACGTGGCGGTGACCAAAGACATTCCGTATCACATTTGCGGGGCGCAGCAGGATAGCTCCACCATCTGCGTTTCCAGTGCGGGCGGCGGCGGACGCGGGGGCGGCGGGGGAGGAGGAGGGCGAGGCGGTACGCCCACTTACGGCGCGGGCGGCGGCGAGAGCGGCTACATCGCGCCCGACCCCAAAAACCCCAACATCTTTTATGCGGGCAGCCAGGGCGCACTGCTGACGCGGCTGGACCGGCGCACCAACTACTCCAAAGACGTCCAGGTCTATCCGCTGTTCTTCTCCGGCGAAAGCGCGGGTTCGCTCCCCGAGCGCTGGCAGTGGACCTACCCGATCGTCTTCTCGCCGGTGAATCCCGACATTCTGTACACCTCCTCGCAACACTTGTGGAAGACCACCGACGAAGGCCACACGTGGCAGAAGATCAGCCCCGATCTCACGCGCAACGATCCCAAGACGCTGGGCGATTCCGGCGGCCCCATCACCCACGATCAGAACGGCCCCGAGATCTACGGAACCATTTACACCATCGCGCCTTCGCGTAAAGACGGGAACACCATCTGGACCGGGTCCGACGATGGGCTGGTCTACATTACGCGGGATGGCGGCAGGAACTGGTCGAAGATCACGCCGCCGGGCGTGCCCGATTTCGGCCGCGTCAGCCTCATCGATGCCTCGCCGCACAATCCCGGCGGCGCCTACGTGGCGGTGAAGAACTACCAGAACGACGACCGCAAGCCGTACATCTTCAAGACCGCCGACTACGGCAAGACCTGGACCAAAATCGTCACCGGCATTCCCGCTACCGACTTCGTTCACGCGGTGCGTGAAGATCCGGTGAAGCCCGGGCTGCTCTTCGCCGGCACGGAGCACGGCATCTATGTATCTTTCGACGATGGCGGGCAGTGGCAGTCCATCCGCCAGAATCTGCCCGACACGCAGGTGAGCGATCTGCTGATCGAAGGCAACGACCTGGTGATCGCGACGCACGGCCGTTCCTTCTACGTGATGGACGATATCACCCCACTGCGCCAGTTGACGCCGGCGGTCTCCACCGAGGATGCGCACCTGTTCCGTCCGCCCACGGCGGAGCGTACGGTGAGCCAGGCGCGCATCGATTACTATCTCGCCAAGCCCGCGGACAAGATTCAGATCGACATACTGGATGCCCAGGGCCAGGTGGTCCGCACCTTCACCGGCACGCCCAACGATCAGGCCGGCGGACGCGGCGGCCGGGGAGGACGCGGTGGCGGTGCGGCACCGGCGGACGATGCCGCTCCTCCCGATGACGCCGGCGGAGGCTTCGGTGGCGGAGGTGGCGGCGGCCGGGGCCGCGGAGGGAATCCCACGCCTCCCGATAAGGCCGGCCTCAATCGCTTCACCTGGGACCTGCGTTATCCCGGGGCCAAGACCTTCGAAGGCATGGTGCTGTGGAGCGGCAACACCCAGGGGCCCGCGGCCGTGCCCGGCACGTACCAGGTGCGCCTGACCGCCAACGGCAAGACCATGACGCAACAGTTCGAAGTGCAGAAAGATCCGCGCCTCGATAACGTGACGATTGCCGACCTCAGCGAACAATTCACCCTGGCCATGAAGATCAATAACGACGTGACCGGAGCCAACGAGATCGTGATTCTGGTCCGCGAACTCAAGCGCCAGATGGACGCCGCTCTGAAGGCCAATCAGGACGCAGCGCTGAAAACCACGCTCGATCAGTTCCGCGACAAGCTCAGCGTCATCGAAGAAGATGTTTACCAGGTGCGCAACCGCAGCGGACAGGATCCGCTCAACTTCCCCATCAAGCTCAACAACAAAATCGCCGCCCTGGGTTCCACGGTGCAACACGGAGACGGCAAGCCCACCGCCTCTTCCTACGAAGTGTACGACCTCCTCCACAAACGCCTGCTCGAAGAGCAAGCCAAACTGGACGCACTGCTGAAAAGCGACCTGCCCGGAGCGAATAGAGCCCTGACGGATCGCAAACTGCCGGCTTTGGCGCCGACCAAGACGGAGACGCCGACGCCAAGAGCTGCCGCACAGTAGAATCAAAATGCACTTCACCGCGGAGACGCGGAGACGCGGAGGAAAACGCGGAGAAAAGAGTGAGATTGGCATTTGGGGCTCTCCGCGTCTTCCTCCGCGCCTCAGCGTCTCCGCGGTGAGTAAGGACTTTTCATGAATCGACGTGATTTCGTGCAAGCGGCGGCTGCCAGTGCTCTGGCACCCGCGGCGCCGGCCGCCAGTTCGAAGATGATCGGTATACAAGTAGGCGCGGTGTCCTTTGTGGATGAGGGCGTCGAGAAGGTGCTCGACGTGTTCCAGCAGGAGGCGGCGGTGAACACGCTGCTCGTCGCTACCTTCACGTATGGACGCGGCATCGCCGGACGGCAGGTGCCTGGCAATCCTTTGCCTGACCATGGCAAACAGGAGTACGACAACGGCAGCGGGCCGGGGACCTTCCAGGGCGGCGCTTACACCAAGTATCACCCGCAGTATTTCAAAGACACCGTCCTCACCGAATTTCGCGCGCCGGATTTCGGCGATTTCGACGTGCTCGAAGCCGTGATCCCTTCGGCGCGCAAGCGGGGCATGAAGACCATCTGCTGGTTCGAAGACGTGTGGGGCGCGCCCGATCGCGTGCCCAACGTGGCCCAGGCGCAGGAGCGGCGGCTCAACGGACAGAATGCCGGAACGCTCTGCTTCAACAATCCCAACTATCGCAACTGGCTGCTGGGCATGGTGGAAGATTACGCGCGATCCTACGACATCGACGGTATCATGTGGGGCTCGGAGCGGCAGGGAGCATTCGCCGATGCCATTGGCGCGGCGCACGGCGGCGCGCCGCAGAATCCCACCAACGTCACCTGCTTCTGCCCGCACTGCGAACAGAAGGCACGCGACCGGGGCATCAGCGTGGAACGCGCCCGCGCCGGATTCACCGCGCTCTGCAATTTCACGGCAGCGGCCGCGCAGGGGATGCGGCCGGTGGATGGCTACTACGTGCAGATGTGGCGGCTCATGCTGCGCTATCCGGAACTGCTGGCGTGGGAGATGCTGTGGACCGACAGCCTGCGTGAAACTTACGCCGCGATGTACAAAAAGGTGAAAGAGGTGAAGCCTTCGATCGGCATGGGATGGCATATCTGGCACAACAATTCGTTCAGTCCCATTTACCGCGCCGAGCAGGATCTCAGCGAACTTACTAAGTACTCCGACTTTCTGAAGATGGTGATGTATCACAACTGCGGCGGTGAGCGCATGGCGGGCTACATCCGGCGCATGAACTCCACGGTGTTCCGCGATGTGCCGACGCAAGAGCTGCTGGACTTCCACTATCGCGTGCTGGACTACAAACAGGAAAAGCCGCTGGCCGACCTGGCGCAGAGTGGTTTCTCCAGCGACTATGTGTATCGCGAGGCCAAACGGGCGCACGACGCACTGCTCGGCACGAAGACCCAGTTGTGGCCTGGGATCGATATCGATATTCCCACCGGCAGAAATTCCAGCAAGTCCACGCCGCAGGGCACGAAAGATGCGGTGCTGGCGGCCTTCAGAGCGGGCAGCGACGGAGTCCTGCTCTCGCGCAAGTATTCCGAGATCAAAACTGCCAATCTGCGAGGCGCCGGGGACGCCATCCGGCAATTGGGCTTCGCGTAGAAGCAGGGGTTGGGGGCTTGGGGCCGGGGATGGATGCGCTTCGCGCGTTTTGCTTGGGAAAGTCATCGAGTTTTTGTGGAAATCTGCTTTACGCCGCCTTGCGGAAGCCCTTTTTGGGGGCCTCGAAACGCCTTTTGGCCTCGGCGAGACGGAGGTTGAGGGCGACTCGGCGGGCGATTTCGGGGTATGAAAAAACAACGTGTGGGGGCAGGAATTCGCGGGGATAGTCGCGTTCGATGTCGAAGGATTCTCCTTTGGCCGCCGCGAGTTGTGCGAGGAGGGTGGCTTCTTCGACGGCTTTTTCGAGGGCGGCCTGGCGGGCCTGCTGCTGCTCGCGTAGGATCTGGAGGTTCTTTTCGATCTTGCGCTGGATGCGGGCTTCGTAGAGAGTCAGGAGTCCGAGTTTGTGGGAATCGGTGAGCCAGACCCTGGCTTGGGCTAAGGCGGCGTCGGCTTCGGGGTGGTGAGTATGGATGTCGTCGGGATCGTTGAGTCCCCGGGTGAAGGTGTTGTTATCGATGACGGCGGCGAGATTGAGGCGCCAGCGGTCGTCGGCGATGGACTGGACGAGATCACATTCGAAGTGCCCGAGGGGTGTGAGGGATTCGACCATCCCTTGACAGTGGGCCCGATAGGCGGCCTCATCTTCGGGGGTCATGATGCGGGGCGGCCTCATCTTCGGGGGTCATGATGCGGACCTGGCCGGTGAGGCCGTGACGGTACGCGTTGAAAGTGCGCGGATCGCGCGGGGGTTTCGTTTCGGTCGTTTCTGCGAACATTTGGGGGTTCTCCTCCCNNTGAAAACGGTTTGCTCGGTTTCGCGGCGGGTGCAGAGAACCCTGACCTACCTGGCCAGTGCTGCCCGCCTGGTGATCCTGGGCAGTTGCGGCGGAACCACCGAGGTGCACGCCGTGATCGAAGCTTCGCACGACGCCCAGGTCATCGCCATGCGAATATGTCTCACCCAACCAGGACTTCGGCACGGTCTTTCTGTGGGCCTACAACCGTTTCCTGGACGCCCTCAACTGAGGTTCGCAGCGATTGGTGTACATTGACTACAGTTGGAATTTTGAATCGAGATGACCATGAAAATTACGCTTGCATTGCCAGCGATTTTGATTCTGGCCGTTGTCTGCTTCGCGCAGGAAAAGGGACGCGGCCAACAGTCCCGCAACTTCACTCCAGCCAACAGTCCCGCAACTTCACTCCCAGCAAACCACCCAGCCATGGCCCCGCGCCGGTTCGTAAGGCCCCCACGCCGCGGCCAGGACCCAATGGCGCGCCCCCTCAGACCCATTTTGCCGACAAAGACGGACATCCCGAAGCTCCCCACGTGGATGGCAGTAAATGGGTGGGGCACGATACGGGCAAGGATGATCCCCGGTATCATGTGGATCGTCCTTGGGAACATGGCCGCTTTACCGCGGGATTCGGACCGAAGCACGTTTTCCGGCTGGCGGGCGGCGGTCCAAGCCGGTTCTGGTTCGGCGGCTTCTACTTCTCGGTGGCCGATCCGGACCTGGCATATTGCGGCGACTGGCAGTGGAATTCAGACGAGATTGTGATCTATGAGGACCCGGATCACGTTGGCTACTACCTGGCCTACAACACCCGCCTGGGGATCTACATCCACGTGCTGTTCCTGGGCAACTCCTAACGCTTCTTAGCGCCCCCGCCCGCGGCGGCGGCGAGTTGCACCCTGCTGTGATGCCGCCCATAGCCGAAGTAGATGAACAATCCGATGGCCAGCCAGATGACCATGCGCAGCCACGTATCCAGCGGCAGGGCAGCCATCAGCGCGAAGGAAATGAGCATGCCGAGAATCGGCACCAGCGGCACCAGGGGCGTCTTGAATGGGCGCGGCAGTCCCGGCTGTTTGCGGCGCAGCACCCATACACCCGCGCACACAATCACAAACGCCAGCAGGGTCCCGATGCTGACCAATTCGCCCAGAATGCCGATCGGGATGACGGAGGCGAAAATCGCCACGAAGATACCCACCGTGATGGACGAAATATACGGAGTCCGGAATTTCGGATGAACGCGGCCGGCCCACTCGGGCAGCAGACCGTCGCGCGACATCGAGAAGAAGACGCGCGACTGGCCGAGCAGCATGACCAGCATGACGGTGCTGAGTCCCGCGATGGTCCCGATCAACACCAGCCACTGGCCCCACGCCACGCCCGTCGCCTCGATGCCATCGGCCACCGGCGCCGCTACATTGAGCTGCGTGTACTTCAGCACGCCCGTGAGCAGCAGGGCCGTCACGATGTACAGCACCGTGCAGATGGCCAGGGAGCCCAGAATGCCGAGGGGCATATCCTTCTGCGGGTTCTTAGATTCCTGCGCCGCGGTGGAGACCGCGTCGAAGCCGATATACGCGAAGAAGATCACCGCCGCACCGCGAGCGATTCCCGACCAGCCGAACTTGCCGAACTCGCCGGTGTTTGGCGGGATGAAGGGG
>OKRF01000478.1:0-877 GCA_900290315.1 Candidatus Sulfopaludibacter sp. SbA3
GGCCAGCACACATGGGGGCCAACGTCATCTTCAATCAGGCCGACGTGGACGGCGGAGCGCCAGTGCAGATGGTGCGGGGGAGCTAACTTCGAAGCAGGTTTCGAGTGCAACCAACGCCGGTCCACGCGACCGGCGTTCGTGCATGGAAACAGTCGTTGGCCGATGGGCGTTGGTCGTTAGCTTAGCCAACGTGCACTGGATCGCCAACAGCGAGAGGCCAACGACAAACTGCCAACGACTAACGACATTCATTTATGACTGACTTTCTACAAACCGTGAAAGAACGCGTCGTCGTCTACGACGGCGCGATGGGGACCAACATTCAGAAGCGCAATCCCACCCTGGACGATTACTGGGGCAAGNCGGCGCGATGGGGACCAACATTCAGAAGCGCAATCCCACCCTGGACGATTACTGGGGCAAGGAAAACTGCAGCGAAGTGCTGGTGTTGAGCCGTCCCGATATCATTCGCGACATTCATGCAGATTTTTTCCGCGTGGGTTGCGACATCGTAGAGACCGATACGTTCGGAGGAAGCAGTATCGTCCTGGGGGAATTTGAACTTCGTGACAAGGTGCGCGAAATCAACGTCAAGGCTGCGCAACTGGCGAAGGAAGTGGCGCAGCAGTTTTCCACCAAAGACCATCCCAGGTTCGTGGCCGGATCGATGGGGCCAACCACCAAGCTGCCGTCGCTCGGCCATATCGGGTTCGACGCGATGGTCGCGTCTTATGAAGAACAGGCCGCCGCACTGATCGAAGGCGGAGTCGACGTGCTGCTCATCGAGACGGCGCAGGATCTGCTGCAGGCCAAGATCGCCACCATCGGCGTGCTGGAAGCCATGCGGAAATCGGGCAAGCGCTTGCCGGTGCAGGTG
>OKRF01000478.1:887-1122 GCA_900290315.1 Candidatus Sulfopaludibacter sp. SbA3
GGAAGCCATGCGGAAATCGGGCAAGCGCTTGCCGGTGCAGGTGCAGGTCACGCTGCAGGAATCCGGCACCATGCTGCTGGGCACGGAAATCGGCGCTGCCCTGACCGCGCTCGAACCCTTTGACGTGGACGCCATTGGCTTGAATTGCGCGACCGGGCCGAAGGAGATGAATGATGCGGTCCGTTATCTCGCGCTGAATTCCACCAAGGAAGTTTCGGTGCTGCCCAATGCGGGG
>OKRF01000288.1 GCA_900290315.1 Candidatus Sulfopaludibacter sp. SbA3
GGGAGCGGCGGAATTCCCTGGTTGGAATCGGGGCATCAACCGGGCAGGGTCAGCTTGAAATTCGAGCCCTCTTCCCGCCTGACTGCCAGGTAGAATTCGCAATTCACGCAGTTGGCTGCCTTTTGTGCGAATGTCCCCTGGACCTTCCCGCCGCAAAGCGTTCCCGCAATCGCCCAGCAGATTCGGCCTCCATGAATCCCATTGTTGATGGCGATCAGGTTGGCTTGAGGCGCCGGGCAGACGCCGAGTTCAGCCACCTTCGCACCCCCACGCTCGCGGCCGCATTTCTTAACCTCCCAGCAGTTCGCTTTTGTTGCCATGGCCTTCCTCCCCTTATTCTTATCGGCCATGAAACCAGAATGAATCGCCTTTCCACGAACTACGGTTTTGCACTGCTCATCCAGGGCGAGAGCCGCGGCGGGCGGGCATCGGGCTCAAACATCAGGACGGTGCGTCCAGGATAGACCTGTAGCAGTTGGCGGGTCGCTTCAGGTCCCAGGTCGCGTGCCCAGATGATGCGGGAGTTGGCCGGGCCGGCGCTGTTGTAGACCCACTCGTCCTGAAAAATGTGAAGGGGCCTGTAGTGAACTAGCACCAGCAGACGGCCGGGAATTTGTGCCAACTGGCGGTCCACGAAGATGCGGCGTTCGGGGTTGCCGTGGTTGATGTTGTCCCAGGTTTCGTAGGGGCGCATGGCCAGGGAGACCGCGGAGTTATCGAACAGGTGCAGGCCGTACCAGAACAGAAACTGGGCCGCGCAGAGCAGCAGGATCAGGCGCGCCGCGTCCGCGCCGGCGGGCTGGGCACGCACGGCCACCCGGCTCAGGGCCTCGAGTCCGGCTACGCTCATGAGCACAAACAAGCACGTCACCGCCGCCACGTAGTGAAGCTGGAACGCGGGAAAGAAGTTGACCCCCAGGGCGAAGAGCAAACACGTGAGGGCCACCCACCCGTGCCGGTCGTGGCGCAAGGTGAATAGAAACGCGGCCAGAGCCAGGTAGAGCGGCGGAAAGAAGAAGAACCGGTAGTAGCGGACGCGGTATTCCAAACGCTCCAGGTAGCTACGCAGGGTTTCGGCTCGGGTGCCGCGAAAGCCCAGTTGCATGCGGTAGTCGAGCGCCTGTTGGGGGGTCAGCGGGCGGGTTGGCGTGGGATTCGCCTGGAACGTGAGGGCGGCTGGAACTCCGTACTGTTCCTGGCTCAGCTTCTCCGGGAGGGTGGTCCAACTGCCCGTCACAGCTTTGTTGTGAAAGAACGTGATGGCGCAGGCAGTGGCCAGAATCAGCGCGGCCTCGGGCGCCACCTTGGCCAATCTGCGCCACGCTCGCCAATAGGGCGCGAAGTAAAGCGCCACCGCCAGGAACAGGAAGAGCGATTCGAACGGGCGCGTGAGCCAGTGCAGCGCGAGCCCAACTGCCAGCAGCACCGCATCGCACGTGCGGGAATGGTCGCGGAGCCGCGGAAGCGCGCCGAACACTAGGCAGCCGGCCATGGCGGGAAACGTTCCGCCCCAATAGCTGTTCATCCACTGGTTCAGGGGGCCGAACTCCGCCACCGCCAGCAAACCACCGGCGAGGGCCCACTCCGGGCTGGTCCAACCGCGCAGCATCCAGTAGCACAGCGCGCAAAAGGCGGCGGTAGAGAGCAGGACGCCCCCCCACGGCAGTCCGAAGAGCGTCCAGCCGAGCGCCAGGGCGAGCCCCTGGCCGATGGGATAGATGGAACTGTACGTGGGCTGCTGCAAGACGAAGAAAGTCTCGAAGAACTCCGGCCGCGGCAGGGGCGGGTTGGCCAGCCGGAAGTGGCGCAGCGTGTCGGCCACCAGGAGATGGCCGAATTCATCGTAGATATCGGGCGAGGGCACCGGATGGTGAGATAACAGAAGGAGGCGCAGGGCAATGGGCAAGACTGCCAGCAGCAGCATGCACCAGCCGGTTTTTGGCGCGAGGGATCGGGCGCGCAGCTCCACCCAGCGGCGCGCCGCGAAAACTCCCGCAATCAGGAGCGCGCCGGCGAGTAGAAGGAGCAGGTCTGCGGCGCCAAGTCCAAGGAAGCCCGGCATCAGAAGTTTTATTCTAGTTGAGTGGCAGGGAACGCGACTTACACACGGGAAGATCAGGAGCGGATGACGCGGGCAAGCAGCTACTTCGCCTGGCAGGGCCGGCTGGTGCGGCCACACCTGGGGCGTCGGGTGGTGGAGATTGGGTGCGGGATCGGCAACTTTACCGGCCGGTTGCTGGACCGGGAACTGGTGGTTGCCGTAGATACGGAGGCGGATTGCGTGCAGCGCCTGCTGGAGCGCTACCCCGCGCATTCCAACCTGCACGCCTTCGTCAGTGAGGACTTCGCCAGCCTCGCCCGCTTCGCCCCGGACTCCGTGGTGTGCCTCAACGTTCTGGAGCACATCGAAGACGATCGGCGCGCCCTGCGGCAGATGGCCTCGATGCTGCCGTCAGGCGGCGTGATCGTTCTGTTGCTGCCGGCGTTTCCCGCCCTGTTCGGCCCCATTGACCGCAATCTGGGCCACCATCGGCGGTATACGCGAACCTCGCTGGTGCGGCTGGCCGATGCATGCGGACTGCTCATCCGGCGGGCCCACTACGTGAACGCCTTGGGTTTCTTCGGCTGGTGGCTCAACGCTCATCTCTTCCACCGCGAGGCCCAATCGCCCGCGCAGATCGCTTTGTTCGACCACCTTGTGGCGCCGGTGATGTCGCGCGTGGAGGCGCTGGTGAAACCTCCTTTTGGACAATCGCTGCTGGCCGTACTCGAAAAGTAGGGCGCTATTGCAGTGCGAGTGCGATGGCGAGAGGGGCCGTGGGACAGACGATCGTTTTTTGTCGTCTGTCAATCAGGGGCGGACCGCCCCGCAAAACGGGATGAAAAAC
>OKRF01000491.1 GCA_900290315.1 Candidatus Sulfopaludibacter sp. SbA3
GCTGCCGTCGCCATACACCGTAAGATTTTCTCCCCGCAGCGCCTGCCACATAAAATTCGGAATTACCCGCCCGTCGTTCATCTGCATCCGCGGCCCGTACGTATTGAAGATGCGCAGAATGCGCGTGTCCACCTGGTGATAGCGGTGATACGCCATCGTCACCGCCTCGGAAAACCGTTTCGCCTCGTCATACACCGACCGCGGCCCGATCGGATTCACATTTCCCCAATACGTCTCGGTCTGTAGCACTCCGATGTCGATGCCATCATGAACTTCGCGCCGCACCGCCGCGCCGTTTCCAACGCCTCAAACGTCCCATACGATCCCACCCGGAGGGTTGCGATCCCGTGTGCGGCGTAGTCCACCGGGCTTGCCGGACTCGCGAAGTGAAACACATAATCCAATGTGCCCCAGTCGGCGGGATAGCAAACATCTTTCTCCACAAATTCAAATCGCGAGTCGTTCCGCAGGTGTTCAATGTTCGCCAGTCGCCCGGTCAGCAGATTGTCCGCTGCCACAACCGCATAGCCCTCGCCCAGCAGCCCATCGCACAAATGCGATCCCAGAAAACCGCATAGCCCTCGCCCAGCAGCCCATCGCACAAATGCGATCCCAGAAAGCCTGCCCCTCCCGTCACCAGCGCACGTCGCGTCTTCATGGGTCGCGTATCCATCGATTTCAGGCACGCTTCATTTTTTTCGGAACCATCCTTGCCGGCAACTCCTCCGTCAACGCCGCCGGACGTCCCACACTGTAATAAGAGAATCCGTGCTCCACCATCACCGCCGGATCATACAGATTCCGCCCATCCAGCACGATCGGATACTTCACCAGTGTGCGCAGACGCTCCAGATCGAGCGACGCGAACTCCTCCCACTCCGTCAGGATCAGCAGCGCGTCCGCGCCCGTCGCCGCCTCATACGCATCCGACGCGAACTCGACACCCGATTTCAGCACCTCTTTGGCCCGCTCCATCGCCGCTGGATCGTAGGCGCAAATGCGGCAGCCCTCCCGCAGCAGTTCTTGCACCAGCAGCATCGCCGGAGACTCCCGAATATCGTCAGTCCCGCCCTTGAACGCCAACCCCAACACGCCCAGTCGCTTGCCCCGGAAAGTCCACAGCACGCTCCGCAGTCCCGCCCTTGAACGCCAGCCCCAGCACGCCCAGCCGCTTGCCCCGGAAAGTCCACAGCACGCCCCGCACCTTGCGCAAGAACCGGTGCCGCTGATCTTCATTAATACGAATCACTTCTTCCAGCAGCCGGAAGTCGTATCCG
>OKRF01000395.1:0-15870 GCA_900290315.1 Candidatus Sulfopaludibacter sp. SbA3
ACGAACAGTCCGGCATTCTGATCCCAGGCGCCTGCCAGCCAGTTGGCGGCCAGAGTGGCCGGCACGGAACCACCGATGACAAATCCAAAAAATCGCGGGCCGGCCATCGCCACGGTTGCGGGCGAACCCAGATCGTCCAGCATGCGAATGACCGTCCCGGCATCCGTGGGAGCATCGGGAATCGGCTCCACAAACGCGTCGAGCGCGCGCACCGCTTCGGGGGAGGGGCTGACTCGCCGCTCGCGCACGTTCTCCAGATACCGCCCCGCGCGCAGGGCGACTGACTGCAGTAATTGGTGCATCTATTTATGGTAGGCCAGTCAGGCTGCCGGACACGGTAGGAACGATGCCCAGTCAATTGTTTCCTGAAATTCCTCGTCGGGCGGAAAAGTCTGTTTGAAAGTGAAAGCGAACTGCGTCGGGCCATGCGCGTCCAGATACGCAATACGCTTCTTGGCCTCGTCGATGCCTGGAATGTGGCCCACCGGCACCCACCACAACGCGGCGTAGGCGCCGGCGAACACTTCGAACCACTCGTGGCGATGCCGCAACAGTTCCGCATGACCGGTGTGATACACGTACCTCTTCAAGTCGTCGACATTCGACCAGACGGACATATTGAGAAGCGTGCGCTCGTCGTCATAGGGGCGGAAATAGGTGGCGTTCCCTTCGGATGTTTGCAGCCGCCAGACAAAACCGGGACTCGCGTCGGCGAGAGCATTGAATTCATCCAAGCGGGTCATAAATCCCGCCATCCGCGGATCATCGAGGGGGGCCTTGATTCGGCCAATGTTGACTTGGGCGACGTGGTACGCGGTCATGCGATTTATTCTATCGAAACGGCCAAACCCAAGCGTGACTCCCAACGATCAGAACGTGAGCCGTGCCGAGAATTGGACCATACGGGGCTGCTCGCCGGTCGTGCTGAGCGTACCGAAACGCGTGTCCCAGGCCTGGTCGAGACGATTGTAGAGCGCGGCTCCGGCGGTGGTGGTATACAACGGCTGGTTGTTGTACTGGGCCCAGGTGTTGTACTCGGTCGTGGCTAGAGTCGCCAGGCTGGATTGACTGGGCAACTTCGACACTCGGTACGATGCGCCACTGACATCGTTATTGAATACGAAATTGGGATGGTTCAAAACGTTGATGGCGTCGATGCGGAACTGGAAACGCTTCTTGCTATCGCGCCCGAACGGAAGGATGTTCTTCTGCATCGAGAGGTTCAGGTACTTCTTCATCGGTCCGCGAATCCCGTCATAGGTGCGAGGGCCGTCACCCAGCGTGCCGTAGGCCGGCCGCTCAAAGGCTGCCGGTTGACATATGGCTGGCAGTTGGTCAGCACCGGGCAACTCGAGTTGTAGAGCGGGTTCAGGAGTGGGACACCAGGCAGCAAATTGGGGCGGAAATACCCGGTACTGCCTCCCTGGTCGAGGCCATTGTTGTCGCCGATCAACGCTTGAAAAGGGTAAGAAGATGTGATTCTCCCCAAGCCAGTCAGGTTCCATCCGCCAGTTACTTGTTTGAGGAATTTCGGCGGTGTACTCCAAAATGCGTGGCCACGTCACCGCGTGCTATCGGCACTTAGCGAGGGGCCGACGCAGGAACCACGAGTCGGTAGATGCAGAGCATCGCCGCTGCGGCGATCAGGATGTTCGCTGTGATGTTCAGTGTTTTCATATTCAATCTTCTCGATTCGAGGCGATCGTTGGGATTCCCAATTCTCCACCCGCACTCTCCGACGGAAGTTTTCAACCTCCCAGACCCCCCACCTCTGAGGCCGAGAGGGCGTTCCCTTCGGATCGCACTGATTTCTTAATCGTGTCTCACAGCGGGCGAGCCACGTCGTTGTGCTACAATTCGCCTCGATTTGGAGTGACCGCCGCCGTCACTCCGCGATCGGACGATTATACAACAAGTATATACAACAATATTAGGTATTTTCAGTCTTCAAATATTCATCGCGCCCGCGAAGATAGTTAGATCACTCATCTGTCTTCGCGGAGACTAACGGGATCAAGCAAGTCTATGGGTGGGATCTGCCCGAGAAGACGGAGACAGCTTCGCTGAGTGACATGAAGCCCCGAGGTAGGTGCCCGGTCGGGCGCGGCGCGACCGTTTTCCGGATGGCCCGCGACGTTTGAGAAAAAGTCCTGTTTTTTCTTTTGGTCGTCGGTGATTCTTTTTTGAATTGAATTTAACTAACTTTTTCAAATTACCATCTCACCTATGGATGCCCGATACAAGTGAATTCTCGGAGAATTCACTTGCCCTGCGGAGACTCGACGACACGGCGCTTCGAAACCCCCAACAAGAAACTGTCCGAGCGCGCTTAATTAATGGAGTANNAACCAGCGACCCTCAGCTTAGAAGGCTGATGCTCTATCCACCTGAGCTACGCGCCCCTACCTAAGACGAGTTTACCGCAGTAGTCCTCTAGAACCACCTGCTCATGATCACCTTCTGCTCGGTGTAGAACGAGACTGCGTCCTTGCCATGCGCGTGCAGATCTCCGAAGAACGAGTTCTTCCAGCCAGCGAACGGGAAGAAGGCCATGGGCGCGGCGACTCCCACGTTCACTCCCACCATGCCGACTTCGATGCGCGAGGAGTATTCGCGCGCCGCTTTTCCGTTGCTGGTGAAAATGGCGGTGGCGTTGCCGAAGGGTGAACGGTTCACCAGATTGATGGCGTCGTCCAGCGTCTCCACGCGCATTACCGAGAGCACCGGGCCGAAGATTTCTTCCTTGGCGATGGTCATCTCCGGCGTCACGTGATCGAAAATCGTCGGTCCCAGATAAAAGCCGCCGCCGGCGGGCCTGCTGGCACGGCCGTCCACCAGGGGAGTCGCACCTTCCGCCACGCCCTTATCGACGTAGCCCGCGACCTTGGCGCAATGATCGCCGGTCACCAGCGGACCCATCTCCACGCCGCTCTTTGAGCCATCGCCCACATGGAGCGATTGTGTGCGCTTCACCAGAAGATCCAGCAGGGGACCCGCGGCATCGCCCACCGGCACCAGCACGCTGCCTGCGAGACAGCGTTCGCCCGCGGCGCCGAATGCCGATCCGATGATCGCCTCCACCGTCTTGGGCATATCGGCGTCGGCCATCACCACCAGGTGATTCTTGGCGCCGCCCAGCGCCTGCACGCGCTTGCCTTCGGCGGCGGCCGTGGCGTAGATGTACTTCGCGATGGGCGTGGAACCGACGAACGACACTGCCTTCACCAGGGGATGATGGAGCAGGGCGTTGACCGTATCCTTGGCGCCGTGCACCAGGTTCAACACGCCTGGTGGAAGTCCGGCATCGTGCAGCAGTTCGATGGCGCGGGTAGGCGTGAGCGGCACTTTTTCCGAAGGCTTCAGCACGAACGTGTTGCCGCAGGCGATAGCGAACGGATACATCCACGCGGGCACCATGGCCGGGAAGTTAAACGGCGTGATGCCGGCGCACACTCCGATGGGCTGGCGGATGGTCTTGCAGTCTATGCCTTGCGCTACGTCGTTGAGCGAATCGCCCATCATCAGGCTCGGCATGCCGCAGGCCACTTCCACCATCTGGATCATGCGGCGCACTTCGGCCTTGGCGTCATCGCTGGTCTTGCCGTTTTCGCGAGTCAATGTGGCGGCGACATCGCCGCTGTATTTATCGAGCAGGACTTTGTATCGATACATCACCTGCACGCGATCCACCACGGGCACATCGCGCCACTTGAGGAACGCCTCGTGGGCGGCACG
This sequence comes from Candidatus Sulfopaludibacter sp. SbA3, assembly GCA_900290315.1. Classification (GTDB taxonomy): domain Bacteria; phylum Acidobacteriota; class Terriglobia; order Bryobacterales; family Bryobacteraceae; genus Sulfopaludibacter. The sequence goes on from OKRF01000395.1 coordinate 3,736, forward strand.
CACGGCGCGGTCGATATCGGCATCGGTGGCATACGGCACTTCGGCGATCGTCTCGCCTGTTGCGGGGTTCCTCACGGCCCCCATGGTGCGCCCTTCGGGCTTCTCCCATGCGCCGTTGAGATAGAACGACACGGTTCCTACACTAGATCCAGTGGCAATCATCCTTCACCTTCCCATTCCGGTAAATTGGCAGCAGCCGGAGCCCGCTGCATCAGTAAAACATAAGTGGCCCCGGAGACTCCGAAGCCCACAAACCAGGCATAGTCATAGAGCAGCCGCAGCGCCGGGACAAACAGCCCCAATAGCGCAACCAGGCATAGTCATAGAGCAGCCGCAGCGCCGGGACAAACAGCCCCAATAGCGCCACGGCGATCCCGATGGCCAGCGCTACGATTGCACGCATGTTGACGCCATTATCATACTCATACGCACCGTTGCGGCGATACAGGTCGTCCACCCGCAGCCGCGATCGGCGCACCACGAAATAGTCCACGATCATGACGCCGGCGATGGGGCCCAGCAGGCCCGAGTATCCCACCAGCCAGCCGAAAATGTACGAGCTGAAATCCGTCAGCAGCTTCCACGGCATCATCAAAACGCCAATCACGCCGGTGATCAGCCCGCCGGTGCGAAACGAAATGAGCCGCGGATTCAAGTTGGAAAAATCGTTCGAGGGCGAAACCACGTTGGCCGCGACATTGGTATTCAGGGTCGCGATGAGCAGCGCAATCAACGCCACGAAGGCCACCAGCGGCTGATTGAATTTGCCCAACAGTGTGACTGGGTCCCAAATGGCTTCGCCGAACAGCACCACCGAAGCCGAAGTAACGGCCACGCCGATGAACGAATAGAGCGTCATGGCGATGGGCAGTCCCAGCGCCTGCCCGACGGCCTGCGCTTTTTGCGATTTGGCGTAGCGCGTGAAGTCCGGAATATTGAGCGCCACGGTGGCCCAGAATCCCACCATGCCGGTGAGCGATGGAACGAAGAAGCGGAAGAACTCTGCGGGTGTGCGGAATTTGCTGGGCGCGCTCAACACCGGGCCGAAGCCGCCCGCCTTGCTGGTGATCCACCACAACAGCAGCAGGCCGATTCCCAGCATGAACGGCGCGCCGATACCTTCCAGAAACTTAATGGTCTCGATGCCCCGCCAGATCACCGCGATATTGAGCGCCCAGAAAGCGAAGAAGCAGATCCACACGCCGCCCGCCAGGCCGAGGCCGGCCGCGCCCGGCCACATGATCTTGAGCATGGAGTAGATGGCCTGTCCGCCGATCCAGGTCTGAATGCCGAACCATCCGCAAGCCACGAGCGCCCGCAGCACCGCGGGAACATTGGCCCCGCGCACGCCGAAGGACGCCCGCACTAACACAGGAAACGGAATGCCATACTTCGCGCCGGCGTGCGCATTCAGCAGCATGGGGACCAGCACGATCAGGTTGCCGAGCAGGATCGTCAGAATCGCCTGCCACCAACTCATGCCACCGGCGATCAATCCCGAGGCCAGCATATAGGTGGGAATGCACACCGACATCGCCACCCACAGCGACGCGTAGTTGTACGTGCCCCACGTGCGCCGCGCCATCGGGATGGGCGCCAGATCTTCGTTATACAGTCCGGGATCGAAAGAGTGGGGCCGGGAGCCAGGGGCCAGGGGCCGGGGTTGTGTAGGCTCGCTTCGCTCGCCGGTGCTGCCCAGCACGGGTTCTTCATGGCGCTTCGCGGACGGGTCGGGATCGCGGCCCGCAGGGCTGCCAGTCCCTGGCCCCTGGCCCCCGGCCCCTGGCCCCCGCCTCACTGCCATGCGCCTCCGCGGGCCTGCCGCCTGAGGTAATTGCCACGGCCTGCCTTACCGAGAAATTCGCCGCCATCCACAATCACTTCGCCGCGGGAGATCACGGTGCGGGCGTTGCCCTCCACCTGGTAGCCCTCGAACATGGAGTAGTCCACACGCATATGATGCGTCTTGGAGCTGATGGTGTAAGGCGCCTTCGGGTCCCAGATGACGATATCGGCATCGCTGCCGGCGGCGATCTCGCCCTTCTGCGGGTACATGCCGAAAATGCGCGCCGGCGTGGTGGACGTGATCTCCACAAAGCGATTCAGCGAAATCTTGCCGGCGTTCACGCCGTGGTGATAGATCAGTTGCAGCCGATTCTCGATGCCGGGACCGCCGTTGGGAATCTTGGTGAAATCGTCTTTGCCCAGAATCTTCTGGTCTGCGAAACAGAACGGGCAGTGGTCCGTAGACACCACCTGCAGATGGTCGTCCTTCAGCCCGTCCCAGAGCTTCGGAAGATTGTCTTTCGTGCGCAGGGGCGGCGTGAACACATATTTCGCGCCTTCAAAATTGGGCCGCTCCAGCTCTTCGATGGAGAGCAGCAGGTACTGCGGACAAGTCTCGGCGAAGGCCGGAACGCCGCGGTCGCGCGCCTCCCGGACCTGGTTGAGCGCATCTTCGCTCGACAGGTGAACAATGTATACCGGAGCCCCGGCGATCTCCGCCATGGCGATGGCGCGATGCACCGCCTCCGCTTCGGCGCGCGTGGGGCGCGTGAGCGCGTGGTACACCGGCGCGGTCTTGCCTTCAGCCAGCGCCTTGGCCACAATCACATCGATCACGCTGCCGTTTTCGGCGTGCATGCAGATGAGCGCGCCATTTTTGGCGGTGCGCGCCAGCGATTTGAAAATGGTGGCGTCGTCCACCATCAGGACGTTGGGATAGGCCATGAACAGCTTGAAGCTGGCCACGCCCTCATCCACCATCTCGTCCATATCTTCCAGGCCGCACACGCCCAGGTCGGTGACAATCATGTGCAGGCCATAGTCGATGCAGGCGCGCCCCTCGGCCTTCTTCCACCACGTGTCCAGCGCGTCACGCATNNATAGCGAAATCCACGATGCTGGTGGTGCCGCCGAACGCGGCGGCGCGCGTTCCGGTTTCAAAATCGTCGGCGCTGGTGGTGCCGCCGAAGGGCATGTCGAGGTGGGTATGCGCGTCAATGCCGCCGGGGATCACGTACATGCCGGCGGCGTCGATGATCTTCTCCGCTGTATCAGACGGAATGCCACTGCGCACTTCCTTGATGCGCGCGTCTTCGATCAACACGTCCGCGGCTTTGGTTTCGCGCGCGGTGACTACCGTGCCATTCCGAATCAGAGTGTCTGGCATGATCTCAACCTTTGAGCCGACCGCTCCCTCACGGTCGCGGCTCCGATCTGCTTTCCGAGCCGCGACCGTCAGGGAGCGCCGAGCCGCGACCGTCAGGGAGCGGTTGGGTACGTTGCTCCCAGGATTGTGGCGGCTGCCCTGTATCCACCTGTTCCATGGTGATGCAGTTCTCCACCGGGCAGACCAGCCAGCAGAGGTTACAGCCCACACATTCCTCTTCATCCACTTTGGGAATGCGCGCCGGCGGGGTCGTCTTGCCGTTGGCCGCCTGCAGAGCGTCCAGCTTGGCAATCGGCGTAACCGTGAGGCGCGCGTGACTGGCGGCTTCGACCGTCTCCGGCCGCGTGTGCCCCTCGATGTGGATGCATTGGTGCGCGCCATCCCAACAGGCGATGTAGCACAGGTCGCAGCCGATGCACTTATCGCGATTGATGCGCGCGACAATCTTATAGTTCAGGTCCAGGTGCTTCCACTCGGTGACTTTGGGAACGGAGAGGCCGCGGAAATTGTCGATAGTGCGGAAGCCTTTTTCGTCCATCCAATTGCTGAGGCCATCGATCATGTCTTCCACGATGCGGTAGCCGTAGTGCATCGCGGCAGTGCAGACCTGCACGGTGCCGCAGCCCAGCAGGATAAACTCCGCCGCCTCGCGCCACCCGGCAATGCCGCCGATTCCGGAAATCGGGATGCCCACTGCGGGGTCGGAAGCGATCTGCTGCACCAGGTGCAGGGCGATGGGCTTCACGGCCGGGCCGCAGTATCCGCCGTGCGAAGAAGAGCCGCCCACGTAGGGCCGCGGCGTGAACGTGTCCAGGTCGATACCGGTAATGGAGTTGATGGTGTTGATGGCGGAGAGGGCATCGGCGCCCCCGCGCCGCGCCGCCCGCGCCACCATGCGGATGTCGGTAATGTTGGGCGTCAGCTTGATGAGTACCGGGGTGCGCGCCACTTCCTTCACCCACTCGGTGATCATGCAGGAGTATTCCGGCACCTGCCCCACGGCGCTTCCCATGCCTCGCTCGCTCATGCCGTGCGGACATCCGAAGTTCAACTCCAGCCCGTCGGCGCCGGCATCTTCGGAGCGTTTCACAATGTCGTGCCAGACTTCGCGTTTGGAATCCACCATCAGGGACGCAATCACGGCATGCTTGGGATAGCGCTTCTTCACCTCGGTGATTTCGCGCAGATTGGTCTCGATGGGCCGGTCGCTGATGAGCTCGATATTGTTGAGCCCCATCATGCGCTGCCCGTTCCAATCCACCGACGAGTAGCGCGAGGAGACGTTGACGATGGGCTCTCCGATGGTCTTCCAGACCGCGCCGCCCCACCCGGCATCGAACGCGCGCATCACCTGGCCGCCGCAATTGGTGGGTGGTCCGGAGGCCAGCCAGAAGGGATTGGGGCAACGAATGCCGGCGAAATTCGTGGTCAGGTCAGCCATGCTGCACCTCCAACGCGGCCGAGATTGCGATCGCCGCGCGTTTGCCATCAGCCACCGCGTCCACCACCTCACGCCCGCCGTTGACGCAGTCGCCACCGGCATAATACTGGGGATTGCTGGTGCGTCCTGTGGCGCGATCCACCACGACGGAACCGTTTTTCAGATCGATTCCACGGCTTTCGTGGAGCAGGCTGGTGAGGCGCGATTGCCCCAGCGCCGGTATCACCAGATCGCAGGCGAATTCGAATTCCGAACCCGGCACCGGTTCCGCTCTGCGCCTGCCGCTCGGGTCCGGCTCGCCCAATGCAGTGTCCGCGAATTTCACTCCCGTCACTTTGCCCTCGCGCTCGACAATGGCTATCGGCTGTGCCAGCCAGTGAAACTGCACGCCCTCCAGTTTTGAATGATAGTACTCGAAAGAGAAGGCCGGCATCTCCGTCTCGGTGCGGCGATAGAAGAGATGTACGTCCTGCGCGCCCTGCCGGCGGGCGGCATTGGCAGCATCGATGGCAGTGTTGCCGCCGCCGATCACTACTACGGTCTTGCCCACCGAAAAACCGGGCTGCGTCTTGTATCGTTCGATAAATCGCAGAGCATCGATCACGCCGGTAGTCTGCTCGCCGGGAATCCCCATGCGCTCCATGGCGCCCAGTCCCAGCCCCAGGAAGATGAAGGCGTACTCACTCTCGAGAGCTCCCAAGGGCATCACGCTGCCCACTTCCGCCTGGCGGAATGTCACACCTAGAGAACGCACCAGGGCCACTTCCCGCAGGCTGTCGGCGGGCCGCAGCTTGTATTCGGCCACACCGTAGGTGTTGAGGCCGCCGGGAAGGGGGCGATTGTCGAATACCGTCACCGCAAATCCGCGGCTAGCCAGTTCCGCCGCGCAACTGAGTGATGCCGGGCCGCCGCCCACGCAGGCGATCCGCTGCGAGGAGGTCCGCTCGGGGAAGGGCAGGCGTGCGCCGGCCGCGTAAAACGCGTCCATGGCAAAACGTTGCAGCAGGCCAATCTCGATGGGTTTCTTGTTGTAACGATGCATCACGCAGGCGCCTTCGCACAACACATCCACCGGACAGACCCGCGAGCAGCTCAGTCCCAGAATGTTGGCGTCGAGAATGGTGAGTGCGGAGCCGCGCAGATTGCCGCTGCCGATCTTCTTGATGAAGCGCGGCACGTCGATATGGGTCGGACACGCCGCCATGCACGGCGCATCGAAACAGAACAGGCAGCGATTGGCCTCCGCCAGCGCCGCCTGGGAATCCAGCGCCGGATGCAACTCCGGAAACTGCTCCAGGTTGCGCCGCACGGGCAGGGCGTCTGTGCTCATCGGGCGCTACCCGGCGCCACCGCCCCGCAGACCGCCAGGCTCTTGTCCAGCAGCCCCAGGAACTGGTCCACGTCGCTACGCGCAATATTCATCGGCGGCGAAAGGCGAATCACATTGCCGTACATTCCGCCTTTGCCTACCAGCAGCCGGTTCTCGCGCGCCGCCTCCATCACCATGGCAGTCTGCGCGACTGCGGGCGTTTTGGTCTGGCGATCCTCCACCAGTTCGATCGCCTGCAACAGCCCCATGCCGCGTACGTCGCCGATGAGCGTGTGCTTGTCGCGCAAGTCTTCCAGGCCGCTGCGCAGATAGGCGCCAGTTTCAGCGCAATTGTTCAGCAGGTTCTGCTCTTCGATGAAGTCGATCACGGCCTTCGCTGCGGTAGCGGTGACGGGGTTGCCGCCGAACGTCGAAATGGTGAGCCCTTTGACCGAATCGGCCACTTCCGGACGCGCCACCGTCAGCCCGATGGGGCTGCCATTTCCGAGCCCCTTGGCGCTGGTGATGATGTCCGGAGTCACACCCCATTGTTCGATGCCAAACCACTTCCCGCCGGTGCGTCCCCAACCCGTTTGCACTTCGTCGCTGATGAAGATGCCACCGTGATTGCGCACGATCTTCTCGACGATCTGGAAATATTCCTTGGGCGAAGCCGGCAACGCGGCCGCCGGTGGTACTGCGGATCAGCTCTTCCATATCCTGCGCGCAGCGAACTTCGCAACTGGGGTACTCGAGTCCGAACGGGCAGCGGTAGCAGTAGGCGTTGTGGGCGTGCACGATTCCGGCCTGCGAGGGCCCCAGACGCCACGCTCCCTGGCCCGTGAGCGTCATGGCCATGGCGCTGCGCCCGTGGTAGGCGTGCCGCAGGGCCACAATTTCGGTATTACTCGTGTAGCAGCGGGCAGCCAGAATGGCGGTCTCGTTAGCCTCCGTGCCGCTGTTGGTGAAGAAAGACTTGGTGAGCTTCCCGCCCGGAGTGATCGATGCGATCTTCTTCGCCAGCGCTGCCTGCGGCTCGTTGGCGAATACGGTGGAAACGTGCTGCAGGGTATCGAGCTGCTGATGCACCTTGGCGTTGACCTGATCGTTACAGTGGCCCACGCTCACCGTGACGATTCCGCCGAAGAAATCCAGGTACTGGTTGCCATCGGCATCCCAGACGTATTGATTTTTCGCGTGCGACACCACCAGCGGTTCCTTGAAGTAATGAAAGACCGCCGGGAACAGGAACTCTTTATTGGCAAGAATGATTTCGTCTTTTGTCATGGCTTATGCCTTCACCAAAGCTTCGTACATGTCGGGACGGCGGTCGCGGAAGAACTGCCAGGTCTTGCGGACCTCGGCAATCTGCGCCAGGTCCAGGTCCGCGGTGAGCACTTCGTCCTTGTCCCGCGAGGCCTGGGCGATGATCTGCCCGCGCGGATTGCAGAAATAGCTGGAGCCGTAAAATTCGCCGATATTCCACGGTGCTTCCGTGCCTACGCGGTTGATCGCGGCGATGAAATACCCATTGGCGACGGCGTGGGCCGGTTGTTCCAGCTTCCAGAGATACTCGCTCAGCCCGGCGACCGTGGCCGAGGGATTGAAGACGATCTCCGCGCCGTTCAGCCCCAGGGCACGGGCGCCTTCGGGGAAATGGCGGTCGTAGCAGATGTAGACGCCGATTTTGGCGAAGCCCACGTCGAACACCGGGTAGCCCAGGTTCCCCGGCCGGAAGTAGAACTTCTCCCAGAAGCCCGGCGCCACGTGCGGAATGTGCGTCTTGCGATACTTGCCTAAATAGGTTCCGTCGTTGTGGATCACGGCGGCAGTGTTGTAGTAGATGCCCTCTTGCTCCACTTCGTAGACAGGGACGATCAGCACAATGTGGTGCTTGCGCGCCAGGTCCTGCATGAGCCGGATGGTGGGACCATCGGGCACCCCCTCGGTGCTGTCGTACCACTTGATGGTCTGCTCGGCGCAGAAGTAGGGCCCGTAGAAGATTTCCTGCAGGCACACGATTTGCGCCCCGGCATCGGCGGCCTGGCGAATGTACCCCTCGTGCTTTTCGATCATCGCCCGTTTGGTGACTTCCAGCGAGGCATCTGGAGGGGCGGCGTTGGAAGCCTGAATCAGGGAACACCTGACGATGCGAGACATGATTCCTCCCGGCCGCCAGGGAACACCCCGCCACTACGGTCTGGCGACCGATAAAGTGGATAGGGCACCATTATCCAGCTTCTGTTACAAAGACGCAACCGCACTTCACACCGCGCGAGAGCGCGAAAGGCTTACCAGCGAAGCAGCAGCTTGCCGATATGGGCGCCGGCTTCCATGAGGGCATGCGCCTGAGCCGCCTCCGCCGCGGGGAACACGGAGTGGATGACCGGCCGCACCTTGCCCGCTTCGATGAGGGGCCACACCACCTCTTGAAGGCGTTGCGCGAGGGCCGCTTTGAACGCCACCGGACGCGGGCGCAGTGTGGAACCGGTAACCGTCAGGCGCCGGCGCAGGAGCCTCGCCACGTCCAGGGTTGCGGCGGACCCGCCCAGGGTGGCGATCACCACCACGCGGCCTCCTTCGGCCAGGGCGTCCAACTCGCGCGGCACATAGTCGCCGGCGACCATGTCGAGTATCACGTCGACGCCGCGCCCAGCGGTGAAGGCGCGGACGCGCTCCACAAAATCTTCCGTCCGATAGTTGATGGCGCGCGCACCCAGCGATTCGCAGGCGCGGCATTTCTCGTCGCTACCGGCGGTGGCGAAGACGGGATGCCCGAGTGCGTGCGCCAGTTGGATGGCGGCCACTCCGATGCCGCTGGAGCCTCCCTGTACCAACAGGCTTTCCTGCAGGCCCCCTTCGCCACGGCCCAACTGGCCCCTCTCGAATACGTTGCTCCACACAGTGAAAAAGGTCTCGGGAAGCGAAGCAGCTTCAATGAGGCTCAGGCCCTTCGGCACCGGCAGGCACTGGCCGAGCGGCGCGGCGGCATATTCGGCATACCCGCCGCCGGCGAGCAGGGCGCAGACCTCGCTGCCCGCGTTCTCTCCCTCGACGATGGTGCCGGCGACTTCGAGGCCCGGCAGGTCCGATGCGCCGGGCGGCGGCGGATAGCGTCCCGTCCGCTGCAACACGTCGGGGCGGTTCACGCCTGACGCCACCACCTTGATGAGGACCTCGCCCGGGCCCGGCCGCGGGACAGGGCGCTCGGTAAGTTGCAGAACTTCTGGGCCGCCGGGACGGGAGATGGCAATTGCTCGCATAGGACTCTTTCATGATGCCACGCGCCGGATCTTTAGCGGTAAAATTGGACACAAATGAGCGAATCCGATTATTCACGCCGCGCCTTTCTGGCCGCGGGGCTGGCAGCACCCTTAGTAGCGGCGCCACAGAAGGAGCAGGAGCCCGACTATCGTAAACTGATCTCGGCGGCGGACCTGGTCTACGACCAGCCGGCGGCGCGTAGCGAGGAAGGCATCCCGGTGGGCAATGGCCGCATGGGAAGCCTGGTGTGGACCACACCCACGCAGTTGCGCATGCAGATCAACCGCGTGGATGTGTACGCCAACAACTGCGCCACCAGCAGCTTCTTCGAGCGGCATAACGACTACTGCGGCGGCTGCGGATACATGGACGTGGACTTCGGGGCGGCGGGCGATGCGCCGTTTCCGGAAACGGGGTTCCGTCAGCGGCTGTCTCTATACGACGGGCTGCTGGAAATGGACGGGAAGAATGTCTCCACGGCCATCTATGCGCGTCCCTCGCAAGACGTGATGGCGGTAACCATCCGGCTGGCGAAGGCAGCGGCGGGACCGGTGACCGTGACGCTGCGCATGCTCAGGTCGGAAACCAAATACTACGGCGGGCAACTGGAAAACATGATGCGCGACCACGTGGTCACGGTGCAGAACCGTAACCACACCGCGGCCTCGCGGCTGCACGTGCGCGGGCAGCGGATCGCGCTGACGCAGGAGTTTCGCGAGGGCAGTTTCTGCTGCCTCTCGGCATTAGCGGTGGCTGTTTCGGGGCGGGATGGCGCGGCGCGGATCCTGAACGAAACCAGCGTGGCGGTGACGGTGGAAGGGTCGGCCGGCGAGTTCACCGTTCTGATTGCTTCCACGGCCAGCTTCGATGCCAAAGAGGATGTGCTGGGCGCGGCGATGCGGCAGATCGACGCGGCGGCCCCGGGCTTCGCCCAGGAGACGCGCGACTGGTGGCACGAGTTCTGGGGACGCGGCGTGCTGCAACTGGAGAGCGCCGACGGATCGGCCGAATTCGTAGCGCAGAGCTACCACTACTACCTTTATGTGATGGCGGCGAGTTCGCGCGGCAAGTTCCCGCCGAAGTTCAACGGCATGATCTGGAATACCGGCGGCGACCTGCGCACGTGGGGCGCGCAGCATTGGTTCGCCAACCTGAGCTGCTATTACGAAGCGCTGCCGGCGTCGGGCCGCCTGGAACTGATGGACCCGATGTTCCAGATGTATTTCGGCATGTACGACAACTGCGCCACCGCGGCCCGGCAGCAATGGGGCAGCCAGGGCATGTACATTCCCGAGACCACCTATTTCGACGGCCTCGAGAAGCTGCCGGATGAAATCGGAACGGAGATGCAGGACCTATACTTGCTGCGGAAGCCCTGGGAGCAGCGCTCGGCGCGGTTCATGGAGTATGCCCTGAACAAGCATCCGCACTCCAGCCGGTGGAACTGGATTCAGGCGGGCAACTGGGTTAACGGGAAGTACACAATCACGGAACGCGGCAGCGGGCCGTACGGCGCGGTGAGTCACATCTACGGCAGCACGGCCAAGGTGGCCTACCTGTTCTGGCGGCGCTACGAATTCACGCTGGATCGCGATTGGCTGCACGACCGCGCCTACCCCATGCTGCGCGGCACGGTGGAATTCTATCGCAATCATCCCAACGTGAAGAAGGGCAGCGACGGGAAGTATCATATCCACTGGGCCAATAGCAACGAAAGCGTGTACGGCGCGCGCGATACCGATGAGGATCTTTCGGCCATGCGGGGCGTGACCGGCGCCCTGTTGCGCGCCGCGGAGATCCTGGATGCGGAACCAGCGATGCGGCCGCTTTGGCGGGAGTTCCTGGACAACCTGGCGCCGCTGCCACTGAGCGACAATCCCGAAGCGCTGAAGCCGGATGGCTACGCCGGGTCGCGCGTGTTCGCGCGCGGGCTCAAGCCGGCGGTGAAGCCCTCGGGGGGGCTGCTGCCCGACTCCAACAGCTTGCCTATGTGGTTCTTCGATCTGTGCAACGTGGAATCGCGCGACCTGGCCACTCTGGAAGTGGCGCAAGCATCGTTCCAGGCGGCGTTTCGCAGCGGGATCGGGCCGCAGACGCCGGTATCGGTGCTTTCCAAACTGGCCATCGCGGCAGCATCCCTGGGGCGTGCGGATGCAGTGCGGCACCTGATTCCGAATCAGATGCGCGTGCTGGTGCCGGAGCGATCCACCGCGTATAAGAATGGCGGCGTGCTGGCCAATCGCATGACGCTGCGGGAGGGTCCGCAGGCGCTGGATGCGCAGCGTCTGGGCCGGGCGGCGGAGGCCCTGCACCTGGCGTTATTGCAGAGCAATCCGCCCGCCCCCGGGGAGGATCCCATTCTGCACCTGTTTCCGGCATGGCCCAGGGAGTGGAATGCGCGCTATTCGCTGCTGGCGCGCGGGGCATTCCAGGTGAACGCGTCCATGCAGAAGGGGCGGGTGGAACTGGTCGAGATTGTGTCTCGGGCGGGCGGGGACTGCAAGCTGCGCAATCCATTCGCCGGAGAAGTGACGCTCTATCGCAACGGTGTGAAGGCGGAGAATCTGCGGGGGAACTTGCTGCACTTTGCTACGCGCAAGGGCGAGAGAGTGAGGGTGGTGGCGAGTTGATCAGCGCTGCGGTCAGACTTCTCTGTCTGGCGGCGCCGCTTTTGCGCCGTCGTGGACAGAGCGGTCTGACCCCCAAACCCGCATTCTTCCCGCACGGCCAAGGAGTCCGGTCGGGGGCGTGGATACGTTAGCGTATTTCTGAAATCGACGACTCAGCTAAGCTAAACCAAGACTGGTCAGAGGGGCTTTGGTTAGCGCTAGCTATAGCTAGGTGGATCTGGGGCAGGCGAAACCGCCTGCCCCACCACTTAATTCAACAGCCTGCCCTGCCGCAAATACGCGGGCGTATCCAGATCGTCGAGATCGAGCTGCGGCTCCG